>JAEYPE010000211.1 GCA_023411035.1 Pseudomonadota bacterium | reverse complement strand
GCGAAGCGGCAGTCGCGGCGGCCGCAGCCGGAACCGGGCTTGCGGAGGCGCGCTCCGGCAGTGCGGCGACCGTGGTGGCTCCGGACGACCCGGCGGGCGGCTGGCCGTCACCATCGCCGCCGCCGCTGCCGCCGAAGCCGAGCGAGGCCATCACCTGCCCGCCGATGTCCTTGCCCTGGGCTTCCTCCACCACCGCGTTGGCGATGGAGGCCATGCCGCCCAACGGGCCGCCGAACAGGATGCCGCCGATGACCTTGGACGACGGCTTGATCGTGTCGCCGGTGATCTCGCGGTAGATGGTGCTGACGATCGGGATGTGCTGAAGCGGGTTGATGATGTCCAGGAAATCGCCGAAGGACATCTCGGCCTCGGCTTCGTACCGGTCGGGGCTGTCCCGGCTTTCCATGACGCCCAGGGCCGGCGACCGCTCGCGCTGCACCGGCCGCGAAGCGGCGGCTGCGTCGATGGTGGTGGCGTCTATGGCCATGGGCGGTCTCCCGTCGCGGTGTCCAGCCCTGGACTAAGCAACCGGCGTGCCAGTTTTGGGGGCTGATTTCCCGCCCTTTGGGCGCCTTCCGGCTGGCATCCGGGACGCGGCCCGGCAAGAGCTGCCGGGTGGGAGGCGTTTCCTGCCTCCCGAAGAGTCGAGTCTCAGAACATGTGGCCGCTGCGCTCCGCCTTGGTGCGCAGATAGCCTTCGTTGTGGCCGTTGGCCGGGAAGATGTGGGGAACGCGCTCCACCACCTCGATCCCGCAGCGGGCGAGCTGGCGCAGCTTTTCCGGGTTGTTGGTCATCAGCCGCACGGCGTTGAAGCCCAACTGCCGCAGCATCTCCGCCGCCGGCAGATAGGCCCGCTCGTCCGCCTCGAAGCCGAGGATTTCGTTGGCGTCCACCGTGTCGAAGCCGCGGTCCTGGATGCGGTAGGCGCGCAGCTTGTTGACGAGGCCGATCCCCCGACCCTCCTGCGCCAGATAGAGCAGCACGCCGCTGCCGTGCCGCGCGATCTCCGCGATGGCGCCGCGGAGCTGCTGGCCGCAGTCGCAACGCAGACTGCCCAGCAGGTCGCCGGTGAAACATTCCGAATGCAGGCGGGCCAGCACCGGCTCGTCCTCCGCCGGGTTGCCGACGATGATCGCCAGATGCTCCGGCCCGCCGTCGATGGGGCGGAAGGCGGCGATGCGGGTGTTTTCCGCGCCGGACAGGGGAACGCGCGCCTCCGCGACCCGGCGCAGCGTGCGCACCACATGGACGCGGTAATCGGCGATGTCGCGGGCGCGGACCAGCAGCAGGTCATGTTCCGCCGCCCACTCCGCCGCGCTCCCCTCATGGCCGGAGGCTGGGGCGACGATCGCCGCCGGCAGCAGGCGCGCCAGCCGGGCGAGGTCCACCGCCGCGGCTTCGCGCGAACCGGGGTCCGTGGCCGTGGCGGTCAGGCCCGCGGGAATCCCGCCATCCGGGCCGCCATCCGGGCGGTATTCGGGATCGGCCAGCGCGTGGGCCTCGTCCGCGGTCAGACAGCGGGGCAGCGACAGGGCGACGACGCCCGTCCCCTCCTGCATCAGCTTCAGCACGGTGGCCCGGCGGCGGGTGACGGCCAGCACCGGCGAGCCGCCGGTCAACTGCACCAGCCGCTGAACCGCGTCGATCGCCACGGATTCCACCGATACCGCGGCGCCGACGCTGCCGTCGGCGGTTTCGATGGCGACGGCTTCGCCCCGGCGCATGGCGGCCAGCGCCCGGTCCACCGCGCGCATGGCGGCTTCGTCCATGGGCAGGACGGCTTCGGGCAAGGCGGAGTCGATAGGGGCGTCGGCGTACATAACTGAGGCTTCGCATGATGCGCCCCGAAGGGCGAAAGATCCCGACATGGGTCGGAGAGCGCCGGAAGCAAAGCGCAGGTGGCGCACCCCTGTCCAGCAAATCCCGCGCGCCACACCGTTGCCGGGCACGCAACGATGGCGGAAGCGACCGCCGGCTCTTCCGATAAGGCTAGGGCAATCCCGCACGGGCCATGATAAGTTCCGCGCCCGGAGCCACCCATGAACACCCCCGCATGACGCCTGCGAAACGCATCCTTCTGATCGACGACGATGTCGCCCTCCGGCAATCGCTGGCCGAACAGCTCCAGCTTCTGGAGGAGTTCGAGACGGTGGAGGCCGGCGACGGCGCGTCGGCGCTGGCCGTGGCGCGGGAGGGCGGCTTCTCCGCCATCCTGCTGGACGTCGGGCTGCCGGACATGGACGGGCGCGACCTGTGCCGCCTGCTGCGGCGCGAGGGGGTGCGCTGCCCGGTCATCCTGCTGACCGCGGCCTCTTCCGATGCGGATACGATTCTGGGGCTCGATTCCGGGGCCAGCGACCATGTCACCAAGCCTTTCCGCATGGGGGTTCTGCTGGCCCGGCTGCGCGCCCAGCTCCGCGTGTACGAGCAGAGCGAGGACGCCGCCTTCGCCATCGGCCCCTACAGCTTCCGCCCGGCGGCCAAGCTGCTTCTGGCGGACGGCGGCAACCGCAAGATCCGCCTGACCGAGAAGGAAACGGCGATCCTGAAATACCTGTACCGGGCCGGCGGCGCGGTGATCGGGCGGGAAACGCTGCTGGGCGAGGTGTGGGGCTACAACGCCGGGGTCACCACCCACACTCTGGAAACCCACGTCTACCGTCTGCGCCAGAAGATCGAACGTGACCCGTCCAACGCGGAAATCCTGGTGACGGAGCCCGGCGGCTATCGGCTGGTGCCCTGATTCCCGGCCCTGAGCCGCGGCACGCGGCGACCTGGAACCTTCCTCCTGCGTTCCCATTGAAAACACTGTGTTCCGGGCTTGTTTCGGCACGGACCCCAGTTGGGCAAGGAGAGGACGTCTTGGTTGCCATCGTCGATCACGGGCCGGCAAGGGCTATCCATCCCCTGCATGCGGTGCTGCTCGCCTCCACCCTGCCGCTGTTCCTGGGCGCGCTGGTCAGCGACATCGCCTACTCCATGACCTATGAGATCCAATGGAGCAATTTCGCCGCCTGGCTGATCGCGGGCGGCATGGTCTTCACCGGTCTCTCGCTCATTTGGGCATTTATCGACCTGTTCCACGATGGCCGGCGCCGGGGGCGGGGGGTCGTCTATTTCGTCCTGTTGCTCATCACCTTCGGGCTCGGCCTCGTCAGCGCCTTCGTGCACGCCCGCGATGCCTGGGGGACCATGCCGGACGGGCTGATCCTGTCGGCGGTCATCGCGGTGACCGCCGCCCTGTCGACGTGGTTCGGCTTCTCCAGTTTTCGAATGGGGGAGATGCGATGAACCGCTCCAGCCTGCTGGCCGCCGCCGCGCTCGTCGCCCTGCTGACCGCCTGCGACGACAACCCGTCGCCGCTGGAGTACGGCGCCAACCCGCAACTGCCCGAGCAGCAGCACGGGCTGCTTCCCACCATGAAGATCGCCAGCCCCGCGTCCTGGGGCGACCGGCGCCCGACCGTGCCGGACGGTTTCACCGTCACGGCCATCGCCACCGATCTCGGCATCCCGCGTCAGACCCTGGTCCTTCCCAACGGCGACATCCTGGTCGCCGAAGGCCGGGGCGGATCGGAGCCGCCTCTGCGGCCCAAGGATTTCATCGCGGGCATTATCAAGGCCAAGGGAACGACCTCCGTCCAGAGCGGCAACCGCCTGACCCTGCTGCGGGACGCCAATGGCGACGGCGTCTATGAGGAGCGCACCGTCTTCGCCGACAATCTCAACGCGCCCTATGGGCTGGCCTTCGTGAACGACCAGATCTACGTCGCCAACCAGGACGCGCTGGTGCGCTTCCCCTACCGCGAGGGGCAGACCCGCGCCGAGGGGCCGCCGGAAAAGGTCACCGACCTGCCCTCCTACATCAACCACCACTGGACCAAGTCGCTGGCCGCCAGCCCGGACGGGCGCTTCCTGTATGTCGGCATCGGCTCCAACAGCAACATCACGGAACGCGGCATGCCCGCCGAGGCCGACCGCGCGATGGTGTGGGAAGTGGATGCCCGGACGGGCGCGCACCGGCCATACGCCACGGGCCTGCGCAACCCCACCGCGCTGGCCGTCCAGCCGGGATCGGGCGCGCTGTGGGCGGTGGTGAACGAGCGCGACGAGCTTGGACCGAATCTCGTCCCCGATTACCTCACCTCGGTCCGCGAGGGCGGCTTCTACGGCTGGCCCTACAGCTATTGGGGTCAGAACCTGGACCCGCGCGCCCAGCCGCAGAATCCGCAGAAGGTGGCCGTGGCGATCAAGCCGGATTACAGCCTGGGATCGCACGTCGCGGCGCTCGGCGTGGCCTTTTCCTCGCCCGCGATGGGGGAGCGGTTCGCCGAGGGGGTGTTCGTCGGCGAACATGGCAGTTGGAACCGCAGCGTGCCCAGCGGCTACCGGGTGATCTTCGTTCCCTTCCGCGACGGCGTTCCTTCCGGTCCCCCGGTCGATGTCGTGACGGGGTTCATGGAGGAGGACGGCAAGACCTATGGCCGGCCGGTCGGCGTCGCGGTGGACCCGAAGGGCGCCCTGATCGTCGCCGACGACCTGTCGAACACGGTCTGGCGGGTCACGGCGGCGGATCGCCCACACACGGCGGACGCGCCCACCGACCTGGGCAGCGCGGCGCCCAACGGGAAGTGATCGCCAGGTTTCAAAACAGGGCCAAGTTTCAAAATAGGGGAAGCCGGGTCAGGGCCGCTTGCCCTGCGGCCCGGCGCGGCCCGAGATGGTGACCGCCACCGGATAGCCCATCCAGCGCTGCCGCTTGCCTTCCAGCGCCAGCCCGTTGCGGGTCAGCCCGTTCTGGCGCCCGCCGCCCCACAGACCCCGCCCGCGCGGCACCACCGGCAGCAGCCGGATCTTCCGCCCGACGATGGCCAGCCGGCGGCGCCAGTGGGCCACCAGCTTGGGCGAGGTGCCGACCCGCCGCGCGATCTCGTGATCGGCCAGCAGGGCGCTTCCGGGGTCCTGCAACAGGTCGAGGACGGCGCGGCGCTTGTCGGCGCTGGTGTGGCGGATGTGCTTGCGCTCCAGCGCCTTGCCGAGATCCCACAGCTTCTCGGCGGTTTCGCGGGCGAGGCTGCGCCAGCGGTCGGCCTCCTCCCGCTGGCGTTCCATGTCGCCGTTGCTCTTTTCGAGCTGCCGCTTCAGCCCGGCGATCTCCAGCTCCAGATCTCGTACCTGACGGCGCAGCCCCTGGACGAGCTGGTCGGGCGGCGGCGGACGGTCGGGCGGCGGGGCGCCGGCGGCGGGCGGCGGTTCCGGGGTGGGCGAGACCGGACGGGCGCCACGGGCGAGATCGCGGAACGACAGGCCGGCCCTCGACAGCATGATGCGCGCGGCGCGCAGAGCGGACTGGGCCTCGCCCTGATGCTCCGACTCGGCCATGGCGAGGACTTTGGCGAGTTTGTCTGGGTCCATCCGTGGGGTCGGGTCCGGAGGCGATTCATCGCGGCGAAGGGCGAACGGGCGAAAGCTACCACATCTTATTGGATTGGGCATCTCCACATCTCGGGGGTGGGCATGCCTTTTCCTTCTACCCCTGCTACGCCCCGGCACCCGTTCCACCGAGGCGAAATGGCCGCCGGATCGGCCTTCGGACGATCCGGCGGGTCGTTTCGTGGAGCAACCTTTTCACTCGACTCGCGAGGGTCCTACCGCCAAATTGTCCGGACCATGACGGCACAAACCGTTTTCGATGCCTGTTCCGGCGCGCCCGGCACCCCGCCGGCCTTCACCGTCCGCTTCTGGGGCGTGCGCGGCAGCATCGCCTCCCCCGGACCGGATACGGTCCGCTATGGCGGCAACACCCCCTGCGTCGAGGTGCGATGCGGGGATGCGCTTCTGGTCCTCGACGCCGGCACCGGCCTGCGCCCGCTGGGCGAGGCGCTGATGCGCCAGGGCGGGCCGGTGGATGTCGATCTGCTGCTGACCCACAGCCATCTGGACCACATCTGCGGCCTGCCCTTCTTCGCGCCGGCCTTCGACACGGCCAGCACCGTGCGGATCAGGGCCGGCCATCTGGAGCGGGAGCGGACGATGCGCTCCGTCCTGCAATGCATGATGTCGGCGCCGCTGTTTCCGGTCCCGGTGGAGATTTTCCAGGCCGACTGCACCTTCCACGATTTCGTCAGTGGCGAGACGCTGGCCGTCAAGCCGGGGGTCACCGTGCGCACCGCCACGCTGAACCATCCGGACGGCGCCACCGGCTACCGCGTGGAGTTCGCCGGGCGCAGCCTGTGCTACGTCACCGACACCGAACACCCGGCCGAGGGGCGCGACCCCGCCGTGATGGATCTGGTGCGCGGCAGCGACCTGATGATCTACGATTGCACCTACACCGACGCCGAATATCCGGCCCGCGTCGGCTGGGGCCATTCGACCTGGGAGGAATGCCTGCGCATCGCCGACGAGGCGGGGGTGAAGCGCGCGGTCCTCTTCCACCACGATCCCCGGCGCACCGACGCCGACCTGGACGTCATCGCCACCGCCGCCGAAGCCCGGCGCCGCGGCACCCTGGTCGCCCGCGAAGGCATGGCCCTTTTCCTCTGATTTGGCCCCCTGTCCCGCGATCTACGCCGTCGGACAGTGATGCGCCGAAGACACGGCCAAGCCTCCGTTCGCGTTCCGTGGCCAGTTGTCACTGCCGGATCGTGTGACAATTATGGTATGAAAACCGCTTGCAACCACAGAGAGAACTCTGGGGAGGAGCATGCGGCATTTTCTGCGCTTATCGTTGCTGGGCCTGCTCGCCGGCGGAACGCTCGCCGGCTGCGCATCCACTCCGAATCCACAGGGGGCGCTGGACGGCGGCCCACGGTCGATCGTCCTTCATCATCCCGCCAGCGGGGAAACGGTCAGCGTCACCTACCGCCGCCCGGACGGTTATGACCCGCAGGCCCTGGACCGCATCGCCACATTGTTCCGCGACCGCCGCACCGGCGACGTGGTGCCCATCGATCCCGCCCTGGTGGAGCTTCTGGCCGACCTGCGGGAGCGCTGCGGCGCCGGCCCCGACACGCCGATCCACATCACGTCGGGCTACCGCTCCCCGCTGACCAACGTCGCGCTGGCCCGCAGCAACCCGAACGTGGCGGAAAACAGCTATCACCTGCGCGGCCAGGCCGCCGACATCTCGATCCCGGGCGTCCCGCCCCGCCGCCTCGCCGACGAGGCCGCGGCCCTTCAGCGCGGCGGCTATGCCCTTTATGTCCATACCGGCCACGTCCATGTGGACACCGGCCCGGTCCGCACCTGGACCCCGAGGATCGGCGACCCCCGTATCCTGGAGGCCAAGGCGACCCCCGCGAAGGCCACGCCCGCCAAAGCGGTTGCGGCGAAGCCCGCCCCCCGGACGAAGATCGCGGCGGCGGAACCTCCCAAGCGCCCCACCCCGGCCAAGACCGCTCCCGCAAAGGGCAACGACGCCGACCTCGCCCGCGTCCGCATGGTGCTGGCCTCCCTCAAGGACCAGCCGGAGGCCGCGGCGAAGAAGAAGCCCTGATCACCGATACGGGTCCGCCGCGTCCCGCAGGCCGTCGCCGAGGAAGTTGAAACTCAGCACGGTCACGATCACCGGCACCACCGGCAGCATCAGCCAGGGGTACAGCGCCACCACGTTGATGTTCTGCGCCTCGGTCAGCAGCACCCCCCAGCTCGTGATCGGCGGGCGCAGGCCCAGGCCCAGGAAGCTCAGCGCCGTTTCGCCCAGGATCATGCCGGGGATGGCGAGCGTGGCCGAGGCGATCAGGTGGCTCATGAAGCTGGGCAGCAGGTGGCGCCCGATGATGCGGGCCGGGCTGGCGCCCATCAGTTGGGCGGCGGTGGTGAAATCCTCCTCCCGCAGCGCCAGCAGCTTGGACCGCACGGCGCGGGCGAGGCCCGTCCATTCCAGAAGGCCCAGGATCACCGTGATCCCGAAATAGATGAAGATCGGGTTCCAGGTGACGGGCAGGGCGGCGGACAGGGCCATCCACAGCGGCAGTTCGGGAAAGGACCGGATGATCTCGATCAGCCGCTGGATCAGGTTGTCCACCCAGCCGCCGTAATAGCCGGCGATGCCGCCGATCACGATCCCCAGCACGAAGCTGACCGCGACGCCGATCAGCCCGATGGTCAGCGAGATGCGCGTGCCGTAGATCATCCGCGACAGCATGTCCCGGCCCAGCCGGTCGGTGCCCAGCAGGAACAGCGTCCCGCCCTCCGCCGGGCAGGCGAGGTGCCAATCGCCCTCCACCAGCCCCCAGAACCGGTAGGGGTCGCCGCGGCAGAAGAAACGGAGCGGCTGCATCTTCGCGGCGTCGGGCCTGTACTCCCGCTTCAGGGTCTCCATGTCCAGGCGGTAGCTGTAGCCGTAGACGAAGGGACCGACGAACCGCCCCTCGTGGAACAGGTGCAGGGCCTGCGGCGGGGCGTGGATGAAATGGGAATGGCGGCTGTCCACCGCGTAGGGGGCCAGCACCTCGCTGATCAGGGTGGAGGCGTAAAGCAGAAGCAGCACGATCCCCGACAGCACCGCCAGCTTGTGCCGCCGCAGCTTCCACCAGACCATCCGCCATTGCGAGGCCATGGTGAAGCGCTCCTGCTCCGGCGACAGGTGCTCGATTTCGTCCGGGTTCCAGGGGGCGGTATCGACGGTGTGGGGAAGGGGGGGGCTGGGCAGCGACGCGCTCATCGGCTGGCCCCCTCGCCGAGGCGGATGCGCGGGTCGAGTGCGGCCAGCGCCAGATCCGACAGGAAGACCCCGACCACGGTCAGCACCGCCAGGAACATCAGGAAGGACCCCGCCAGATACATGTCCTGGCTGCGCAGCGCCTGGAGCAGCATCGGCCCCGTGGTGGGCAGCGACATCACCACCGACACCACGGCGGCGCCGGACACGATCTGCGGCAGCAGGTTGCCGATGTCGGACACGAAGGGGTTCAGCGCCACCCGCAGCGGGTATTTCACCAGCGCCCGGCCCGGCGGCAGGCCCTTGGCGCGGGCGGTGACCACATAGGGCTTGTGCAGCTCGTCCAGCAGGTTGGCGCGCAGGCGGCGGATCATCGCGGCGGTGCCGGCGGTGCCGATCACGATCACCGGAATCCACATATGCTCCAGCACGCTCATCGCCTTGGCCCAGCTCCAGGGCTCGCCGAGGTAGCGCGGGTCCATCAGCCCGCCGATGGAGGTGCCGAACCACACGTTGGCGAAATACAGCAGCACCAGAGCCAGCAGGAAATTCGGCGTCGCCAGCCCCAGGAAGCCCAGGAAGGTCAGCACATAGTCGCCCAGGCTGTACTGCCGCGTGGCCGAATAGATGCCGATGGGGAAGGACACCACCCAGATGAAGACGATGGTGGCGAAGGACACGACGGTCGTCAGCGTCAGCCGGTCGCCCACCACGTCGGTCACCGGCATGTTGTATTCGAAGGAATAGCCGAAGTCCCCGCGCAGCATCCCGGCCAGCCACAGCGCGTACTGCTCGTGCATCGGGCGGTCGAGCCCGTAGGTTTCGCGCAGCATGGCCAGCCGGCCCTGGTCCATGCCCTCGCCCCGGCTCTGCATCTCGTTGACCATCGTGGTCAGGTAGTCGCCGGGCGGAAGCTGGATGATGACGAAGGTGATGACGCTGATCGCCAGCAGCGTCGGGATCATGATGAGGATGCGGCGGATGACGTAGCCCAGCATGGCCTCACCCCTTTTCGTCGTCGAACCAGAAGCTGTCGGGCCGGTACAGCCCGAAATGCGCGCCGGGGTCATAGTTGAACAGACCCTTCTCCGGTACGTTGCGCAGGGTGCGGCGCGACACCACCGGCTGCGGCACCCCGGCCACCGTGCCGATGGTGAAGACCTGATCGGCGTTGATCGTCAGGATGCGCGTCCAGGCCGCCGCCCGCCCGGCCTCGTCCGGCGAGTCGCGCCAGACGCGGAACGCCTCCAGAAGATCCCGCGCCTCGGGCGTATCGGGGCGCTCGCCGTCCTTGCCCATGGTCTGGTAGAACTGGCCCCATTTCGGCCACTGGTATTTGGCCTGATCGACGGGCACCAGCTCGGCGGGGCTCATGTCCGCGGTGGCGATGGCGTTGTCCAGCCCGCGCGCGATGGACATGCAGGTTTCGCCCGCGAAGATGCGGTTGCGGAACACGTCGAGCTGCGAGGAGCGGATGTACAGCCGCGCCCCGATGCGCCGCCAGCCGTCGGCGATCAGCTCCAGCGCGTCGGCCTCCTCCGTGCTTTCGCCGGCGGTCTCCACCACGATCTCCAGCGGGCGCCCGTCGGGCAGCAGGCGCACGCCGTTGACGTCGCGCGTCGTCAGGCCGATCTCGTCCAGCAGCCGGTTGGCCTGCCGGACGTCGAACTCCGCCCAGAGGTCGCGGTAGACCGGCTTCCACAGGGGCGAGACCTCCAGCAGCGTGTTGTTGCCGGGAATGGCGAGGCCGTAATAGATGACCTGGTTCATCTCCTCCCGGTCGATCGCCAGCGACAGGGCGCGGCGGTAGCGCACGTCGCGGTTCAGCGCGCGCCACACCGGGTCGTTGCAGGTCAGGTTGGGGAACAGCGCCATCTGCGACCCGATGCCGGTGCGCCACAGATCGACCCGGTAATCGTTGCGCTTCGCCCCTTGCGTCAGGAAGGTGTAATTGTCGAAGCGCAGGTAGCGCGCCTGGAGATCGCTCTCGCCCGCCCCCGTCTTGGCCGGGATGATCTTGGCGTCGGCCACCGTCATGATGAGCCGGTCGATGTAGGGCAACTGCCGCCCCGCCGGGTCGATGCGATAAAAATACGGGTTCCTTACGAAGATGAAACGTTCCGAGGGCGGAGCGGTCGTGGCAACCCAGGGCTGAAGGGTGGGCAGGTCGGGGTTGTCGAACTCGGTCAGGTTGTCCTTGCGGTTGTGAAGCTGCTGCCAGCTTTTCTGCCGCTCCTCCTCCACGCGCTGCTTCAGTTCCAGCGGGTCGGTGAAGCGGGGGTGGAAGCGGCGCAGGTAATGGGCGGGGGCGTAGATCTCCATCGGCTTGGCCCCGGCCAGCATGGGCAGGAAGAAGGGATTGGGGCGGGACCAGGAGTAACGCACCGTCACCGCGTCCAGCACCTCGAACTTCGGCGCTTCCCCGCCCACCAGCATCTCCGGCGGCGGTCCGCCGGGATAGCGCTTGGCGTTGTTCGCCATGTCCTCCCACCAGTAACGGAAGTCCTCCGCCGTGAAGGGATGGCCGTCCGACCAGCGGTGGCCGCGGCGCAGCGTGAAGGTGAAGATGCGTTCCTCCTCCACCTCCACCCGCTCCAGAATGTCGGGCACGATGCGCAGATCCGGGGTCAGCGAGACCAGCCGGGCATAGCTGTAGACGTAGATCAGGCGTGTGTCCTTGGTCCGCGCCATCAGCATATGCAGGTCGCCGCCATGCCGCCCCGGCGTCTGCCAGGGCCGGTCCATCGCCTCCACCAGGGGGGTGAGCGGCAGGCGCTGCTCCACCGGCGGCAGGGTCCCGGAGCCGACCGCGTTCTTCAGCATCGGCGTCTCGACCGCGTTGAAGGCGCTGACTCCCAGAAAAGCGAGCAGCAGCAGGGCAGAGCGGGCCAGCCTCATCACGCCACCTCCCGCACGCGGATGGAGGCGTCGGCGCGCACGCAATGGCCGCCACCCAGATCGACCAGATGGGGCTGGTGGTCATCGTCGATGGTGAAGGGCGCCGGCCAGCGCGCGGGATCGGAGGCGCGGCCTTCCTCCAGGTCGGTCAACGACAGCGGGCGGCTGGGGTCCGGCTCTGGAACGGCGGCCAGCAGGGCGCGGGTGTAGGGGTGGACCGGGTTGCGGAACAGCGCCTCGCGTGGGGCCGACTCGACGATCCGCCCGCGGCACATGACCAGGATGCGGTCGGCCATGTAATCCACCACGGCCAGATTGTGGCTGACGAACAGGTAGGTCAGGCCCAGCCGCTCCTTCAGATCCTTCAGCAGGTTCAGCACCTGCGCCTGGATCGACACGTCGAGCGCCGACACCGGCTCGTCCAGCAGCAGAAGCTCGGGGCCGAGCGCCAGCGCGCGGGCGATGCCGATGCGCTGGCGCTGGCCGCCGGAAAAGCTGTGCGGGTAGCGGCGCAGATGCCGCGCGTCCAGCCCGACCAGCCCCATCAGCTCCTGCACCCGCGCCTTGCGCTCCGCCTCGTCGCCGATGCCGTGGATGACCAGCGGTTCGGCGATGATGTCGAAGACGGTCATGCGCGGGTTCAGGGAGCCGTAGGGGTCCTGGAAGACGAACTGCACCTTGCGGCGGAAGGCGGTCAGCGCGTCGCCCTCCAGCCCCAGCACATCGACGGTCCGGCCACGGTCGTTGAAGCGGACGCTGCCCTCGTCGGGGGTCAGGGCGCGCATCAGGATCTTCGACAGGGTGGTCTTGCCGCAGCCCGATTCGCCGACCAGCCCGACGCACTCGCCCCGCGCGATGGTGAAGCTGACATCGTCCACCGCCAGCGTGCCCGCCCTCGGCTTCGCGCCGAACCAGCCGGACCGGCGCGCGCCGTAGCGCTTGCGCACCTCCTCCACCGCCAGCAGCGGCCCCGCCGCGTCGGTGCCGGGGGGCCAGGGCTGGTGGTCCCTTTCCAGCAGGCTGCCGCCCTCCGACGCGCCGCCGATCGAGATGGAGCGGATCGGCACCAGCCGTTCGCCCGGCGCCATGTGGAAGCGCGGCACGGCGCGCAGCAGCGCCTTCAGATAGGGGTGGCGGGGATCGGCGAAGATGTCCTCGCGCGTACCGGATTCCAGGACCCGCCCGCGGTGCATGACCACCACCTCCTCCGCGAGGTTGGCGACCACCCCCAGGTCGTGGGTGATGAGCAGGACCGCCATCCCCAGCTCCGCCTGGAGATCCTTGATGAGCTTCAGGATCTGCGCCTGGATGGTGACGTCCAGCGCGGTCGTCGGCTCGTCGGCGATCAGCAGGGCGGGGCGGCAGACCAAGGCCATGGCGATCATCGCGCGCTGGCGCAGGCCGCCCGATAGCTCGAACGGGTAGGTGTCCAGCGCGTGCTTCGGGTCGGGGAAGCGCACCCGGCGCAGCATGTCCTCGGCCAGCTTGCGGGCCTGCCGGGCGGTCACCCGCTGGTGCAGCCGCACCGCCTCGCCCACCTGATCGCCCACCGTGTGCAACGGCGACAGGGAGGTCATCGGCTCCTGGAAGATGATGGAGATGCTGCCGCCGCGCAGCGCCTGCATCGCCTTGCCGTCGGCCTTCAGCCCGGCGATGTCGATGGGGCCGTCACCGTCGTTCACCACGCCGTCATCGAACAGGATGCGCCCGTCCGCGATGGCGGCGTTGCGGGGCAGGATGCGCAGGATCGACTGCGCCGCCACCGACTTGCCGGACCCCGACTCCCCCACCAGAGCCACGGTGGACCCCGCCCGCACCCGGAAGGACACGCCGCGCACCGCTTGGACCACGCCGCCCGGAACGTGGAAATCGACCTTCAGGTCCTCCACCCGGAGCAGCGTGCGGCTCATGACGCCGGACCCTCACGGATGGGATCGTCCGGCGGCTCGATGCCCAGCGCGATCAGGTTGTCCACCGTCACCGGGCTCAGCGCCACGCCGTTGCGTCCGGCGGCCCGGGCGGCCTGTTCGATCACCGCGTCGAAGCCCTCCAGATTGCTGTCGAACCGGATGGTCTTGCCGCCGCCCGCCAGCGCCGCCTGCATCCAGCCGTCGTCGCGCCCCCGCCTGGTCGCGTAGTAGCGCAGCCGCAGGTCCGACAACTCGTCCCAGCGGATGGCGGCGCCCAGCGGCCCGTCCGCCCGCAACCCGTCGCCGTCCATGGTCAGGCGAGTCAACTGGCGCTGCACCGTGCGCGCCGCGAAGACGGCGAACAGAACCGCGCAGGCGGCCAGCGGCACGGCGATCCAGGGGGTGACGGTCAGAAGGGTCAAGGGCAGAACCGTCAACAGCAGCCCGGCTCCCGCCCGCGCATAATCGCCGGCCAGCGCCCCGGCGGGATAGCGCATCTCCGAGGTGAGCGGCGTTTCGCCGGTCGATGGGCGGGCCATGGGCAACTCGGCCATAACTCAATGCATTCCTTCTGCGGCGAACAGGGTGTCGGCGGTCAGCCAGCGGGCCGCCGGATGGCGGCGGGTCACGGACAGGAAACGCGCGGCGAAGGCCCAGGTTTCGTCGTCCATCGCCAAATGATGCGTCAGCAGGCCGGTCGGCTCGCGGTCGTCGACCTGCCCCAGCCGGCGGGCGCGCAGATGGGCCACCGCCATGCCCAGCGACTCGGGTTCGCCCAGGAAGCGCTTGCCGTCCTTCCAGGCCACCGGGTCGATGTGCGTATTGACGCACATCATGTTGACGGTTGACACACGTTTCGGCCCGAAAACGGACAGGCCGGTGAAGCCCGCCGTGGGCAGGCCCGCCGTCACGCCGGACGCGATGCGGTTCCAGGGCGGCACCAGAACGGGCAGGGCGCGCGGCCCGAAAAGGCGGTCGAGAACGCTCCGCCCCTCCGCCAGCTCGGCCAGAACGGCGGCGGCGGGCCGGTCCGCCCCCAGCTCCGCCTTCTTCGCGGGGGGAGCGGCGTGGTTGGTGTGCGACCAGCCGTGCTGAAGCACCGTGACGGTGCGGGCCGCGTCCACAACGGGGACGAGAGTGTCGGTGACGTGCGCGGGGATGACGGCCAGCGCCAGCGGCGCGCCGGTCTCAATGGACAGGGCGATCATCCGGTCCAGTTCCGGCGTCGGCCCGATGGCGTCGTCGTCGCGCCACCAGAGGGTGGCGGTGCGCCCGGCGGCGGCCCAGGCGTCCAACTCGGCGTCCAGCGCGTCCCAACCGGCGCGCGGCGGGCTGTCGGATGGGACGGGGGCGGTTACGGTCATTGCCTGTTCTGCTCCCTCTCCCCTCTGGGGAGAGGGTTGGGGTGAGGGGGTTGCGCGTTGCGTCAGGTCCGGCACACGCACAACCCCCTCACCGGCCCTACGGGCCACCCTCTCCCCAGAGGGGAGAGGGTTAAGGACAGCGAACGTGATGGCCATGGTCAGCATGGTCCCCGCAACGGAATAATCCAAGCGTCTCGATTGGCTTAGCGATTCACCACCGCATCCCGCAGCAGCCGGGCGGCGGCGGCGCCGCCGTCCAGCCGGAGGGGGACGGCGGACGGCGGGGGCAGGGCGAGCGCCTTCGCCACGCCCTCGGCCAAAGTCCGCGGCGTCAGGGTGGCTTCCTCCACCACGGCCAGCCGGCCCCGTTCCTCCAGCAGGCGGGCGCGGATGGCCTGCTCCGTCTCGTTGCCGGCGGCGAAGGGGACCACCACCGCCCGGCAACCGGCCTGAAGCACGTCGAGCACGGTGTTGTAGCCGGCCTGGCTGACCGACAGGCGGCAACGGCGGAGCAGGGCGGGGAAATCGGGCCGGGCGCGCTCCACCACGGTTCCCGGCGGAGCCTCGGCGGCGAGCGCGCGGAACGCCTCCTCCGGCACGTCCGGACCGGCCAGCAGGCGCCATGTTGTGTCAACTCCGGCGCCGGCGGCGAGACTTGACGCACGCGCGGCCAGAGCCGTCCGCAGCAGCGGCAGGCCGACCGCTCCGCCGCCCACCGAAACGATCACCTCGTCCGTCCCGTCCCCGCCGTTTTCGTCCGCCGTCATCCCCTCCACGCCGTGTGGGGCGGCGACATAGCCGGTGTAGCGGATGCGGCCGGCGATCCGCGCCGCGGCGGGGAAGGTCGCCTCGAAGGGGATCAAAGCAGGGTCGCCATGGACCAGCACATGGTCGAACAGCCGTTCCACCACCGAAACGGTTTCCTCCAGCCGCTGCGGATCGGCCTTGGCGACCAGGATGTCGCGCACCGAGCAGGCGGTGACCGCCCCGGCGGCCTTCGCGGCCTCCAGCAGGGGCAGAAGCTCGAACCGGAAGGCGCGGCGCGCGAAGGGGAAGGACTCGACCAGAAGCGCGTCGGGCCGCACCCGTGCGACGGTTTCCAGAACCGCCGCGCGGCGGCGGGCGCGCCAGGAGTCGTCGATGGGCCGGTCGTTCGCGTCCAGAAGGGTCTTGAAGGTGCCGTCGGCGGCGCGGGCGGGGGGAAGCTGGACGATCTCCGCCGCCGCGCCATAGCCGATCCCCGGCACCGGATGCCCGCCGCGCAGCACCGTCACCGCCGCGCCGGCCTCGGCCAGCCCGCGGGCGATCAGCGCGGCGCGCCGGTCATGCCCGATGCCGAGCAGATGCTGGACGTGGAAGAGGACATGCATGACCGCTCAGGTCGCCTGCCCGGCCAGAAGCTCGCGCAGGCGCATGGTCGTCAACTCCAACCGGTGGGCCAGGGAACGCATGATCTGCACCCCCATCTGCGGGAAGTCGGCGATCATCTGAAGGAAATGGTCCTTGGGCACGCACAGCGCCTCCAGGTCGGTGCGGGCGCGGATGGTGGCGGTGCGCGGCACGTCGCACAGGATGGCGATCTCGCCGACGATCTCGTTGGCCCCCAGGGTTGCGACGGCCAGCGGGCCGCCGGGACCGGTCACGATCACCTCCGCCTCGCCGCTCAGCAGAATGTACGCGCAGGTGCCCATCTCGTCCTGCTCGAACAGGGTTTCTCCCGCCCGGAAGCTCAAACGCTCGCTGGTGAAAGCCAGGAGCTTGAGCTTCGACGTGTCGATGTTGGCGAACAGGGGAATTCTGCGCAGGCAATTGACCTCTTCGGCGATGCTCATGCCGTCTGCCTCCTCAACGCCGCCGGCACTATTCGGCGGATACCAACTCATGCAACAGGGTGCCGGGCCTGTTCAACTCGTCGAAGCGGCCATGTTCGGCGATGCGCCCGTCCTTCATCACAATGACCCGCTCGAACGCCCGTGCCAAGCCGGCGCGATGCAGGACCCACACAAGGCCACAGCCCTTGCGTTCGCCAAGGATCGCGGCGTGGACCTTCGTCTGGCTGCTGGTGTCCAGCCCGCTGGTCGCCTCGCTCAGCACCAGAAGGTCCGGCCGCTTCAGCAGGGCGCGGGCCAGCGCCGCCTTCTGGCGCTGCGCGGCGGACAGGCGCGACCCGGCAACACCCACGGGATGGTCCAGCCCGACCTCGACGATGGTGTCGCGCAGGTGAAGCTGGTCCACCAGCTCCGCCACGATGCGGCCCACCTTGGATTGCACCTGCGCCTGCCCATAGACCATCCTGCCGAACAGGATGTTGTCCTGGATGCTGGCCGCCGCGTTGTAGGCCGCCGGGTCGAAGAAGGCGACGGCGTGCTTCAGGTCCGCCGGCAGGTCGCGGGCGAAGAGGTGCCGCGCCTCCAGCAGCTTCTTCTCCAGTTCGGGGGTCATCAGGCCCAGACGGTGGCGGGCGCCGATCAGCTTGAAGGGCAGGGTCATCAGCCGCGTCCGCTCCTCGGGACGCAGCGCGCCCAGCCCCTCCTTCGCGGTGCGCGCCAGGATGGCCTGATAGTCCGGCAGCTCCGCGAAGCCGATGAAGGAGAACCGTTCGAAGAACTCGTGGCCGGGCGGCAGGCCGGCGAACAGCTCGACCATGGTTTCCGCCACCTTGCGGCCGGTTTCCAGGATGGTGCCGGTCAGCTCCATCTTGTCCAGCACATGCAGCATGTAGGGGTTGGAGGCCAGAGCGTCCGTCTGGAAGACCGGGCCGACCGGCGTGCCGAACAGCAGGTTTTCCGCCAGCGTGGCGTTCACCGTGTAGCGGTCGGGGTCGAACCGCTCCACCAGCCGCCCGAGGTCCGGGTTGTTCAGCATCATCGCGCGCATCGCCTCCCGCGCCTCCAGCACGCGGGCGGCCACGTCCGGGTGCTGCTCCGGATCGACGGTGCGGTTCAGCCCCATCCCGTACACGTCGTCCTGCAACGACACCATGGCCACCACCCGCAGGATGCGGGCCTTCAGATCCTCCGGCCCGTCGCAGCCGGCGGCGGCGTAGTCGATCCAGTCGGCGTGCACGTCGTCGGTGGCGTTGCCGGACAGGACCGACTCGGTCAGGCGATCCTTGCGCCCCTCCTCCGCCTCCTCGCTCTGGCCGTTCTCGCGCAGGGGCCGGTGGCGCAGCCCATAGACGAGGTTGTCGTACAGCGAGGCGGCGAACAGGTAGGGCGTGGCCCCCACATAGGCGGCGCGCCGCCCGGTCACGCTCTCCGGCAGCTCCGCATAATCGCGGTCGCCCAGCAGGATCTGGCCGGAGGACGGCAGCAGCACGCGGGCGGCAAGCTGCGCCAGCTCGTCCCGGCCGTTGCCGACGCCGATCAGGGCGGTGTGGCCGTCCAGCAGGATCTCGCACGTCACGCCCTCAACGATCGGCGATCCGCCGTCCTCCCCGAATCCGACGTTGCGGAAGGACAGGCTGCCCTTGAGGGGCACGTCCTCCTCCTCGCGCAGAAGGCGTTCGGCCAGCAGGTCGGGGACGTGGAACTGCTCCACCACCTGTTCGTATTTGATCCGGTTGTCCTCCTTTTGCTGGTACCAGTCGAGAAGCTCCTTCCAAGGGGCGGCCAAGTCCTTGTAGGCGGCCAGCACCGCAACCAGCGCGCCGAAGGAAAGCTGGCCGTGGATCACCAGATAACCGCCGATGGAGTAGAAAAAGAACGGTGTGAGCTGGTTTATGAAGTTGTTCAGGAACTTGATGAAGAACTTCCGTTGGTAAATCTCGAAACGGATGCGGTACACGTCGCCCAGGCGGTGGCTGAGATCGGCCAGATGCCAGGATGCGGTGTCGTGGGTGTGCACTTCCTGGATGCCGGACACCGTTTCGCCGATGCGGTCGGCGATCTGGCGCATGGCGCGCACCCGCTGCTTGCCGAGCTGGTTGACCTTGCGCTGAAGCCGCGGAATCAGCCAGCCCTGGAACGGGTACAGCGACACCGCCGCCGCCCCCAGCACCGGGTCCTGGATGAAGATGAAGGCGATGTAGACGAGAAGGGTGCCGCCCTGGAACACCGGCACGGCGATGGCGTCGCCGATGAAGCCGCCCAGCGGTTCCACCTCCGCCGTGATCATGGGGATGATCTCCCCCGGCGACATCTTCCGGAACCGGGGCAGGGGAAAGCGCAGGACACGCACGTAAAGCTCGTACCGCAGGCGGCGCAGCATCCGCTCGCCCAGGCGGCCCTTGTAGGTGTTGATGACGTACTTGAAGGCGCCGTTGACCAGCACCAAAGTCAGGAAAAGCCCGCTCAGGACGAACAGGTACGTCACCTGGTCGAGTTGGAAGCCGAGAAAGGACTCGGGCAGCTTCTTTCCGGCAATCGCCTCGTTGACGATCCGTTTCGGCAGGTCCAGCGACGCATAAAGGAAGGGAAAGGAGGCCAGGGTCATCAGGGTCAGCACGATTTGCTGACGGACGCTGTGCCGAAGGATGAATCGGAAGATGCTGGATTCCATGGCACCATTCTACGCAAGGGGATGCCGGCGCCGGGAGGAGGCAGAAACCTTACCCCCTCTGCCGCTCTGCCCTTGAGGATATGGTTCGCTTACATGGGGTCTGCCTTACATGGGGTTTGCCGCAGCCGCGGCGGCCTGACGCGCCCCGGTTCGTCGGCAGAACCGCGGCCGCAACGGAAGGGGCCAATCGGAAGAGGCCAATCGGAAGAGGTAGGAAGCCCATGAGCGAACGTCCGGCCTCGGGCCGCGTGCTCATCTACAGCCACGACACGTTCGGCCTCGGGCATCTGCGGCGCTGCCGCGCCATCGCCCATGCGCTGGTGGAGCGTTACGGCAACCTGTCCGTGCTGATCCTCTCCGGTTCGCCCATCGTCGGCAGCTTCGATTTCCGGACGCGGGTGGATTTCGTGCGCATCCCCGGCGTCATCAAGCTGCGCAACGGGGAATACACCGCGCTGAACCTGCATCTGGACATCGACGAGATCCTGGCGATGCGGGCCTCGCTGATCCGCCACACGGCGGAAATGTACCACCCCGATCTGTTCATCGTGGACAAGGAGCCGCTGGGACTGCGCGGCGAGGTGCGGGAGACGCTGGAGGATTTGAAGCGCCGCGGCGTGCCGCTGGTGCTGGGGCTGCGCGACGTGATGGACGAGCCGGCCCTTCTCGCCCCGGAGTGGGAGCGCAAGAAGGTGCTGCCCGCGCTGGAGAACCTGTACGACGCGATCTGGGTCTACGGCCTGCCGCAGATCTGCGACCCGCTGGAGGGCATCGACGTGCCCCGGCCGGTGCGCGACAAGATGGTCTACACCGGCTATCTGCACCGCACCGTTCCCACGGCGGTCCCCCACGGCCCCGGCCTGCCGGACGAGCCCTACATCCTGGTCACTCCCGGCGGCGGCGGCGACGGGGAAGCGCTGGTGGACTGGGTGCTGCGCGCCTACGAGAGCGATCCGGGCATCCCTTTCCGCGCGGTTCTGGTGTTCGGCCCCTTCATGCAGCCCGAACTCCAGGCCGAGTTCCTGGCCCGCGCCGACGCCCTGCCGAACGTCGAGGCCACCGCCTTCGAGGCGCGGATCGAGCGGCTGATGCAGGGGGCGGTCGGGGTGGTCGCCATGGGCGGCTACAACACCTTCTGCGAGATTCTGTCCTTCGACAAGAAGGCGCTGATCGTCCCGCGCGAGGTGCCGCGGCGCGAGCAGACCATCCGCGCCGCCCGAGCGCAGGAGCTTGGGCTGGTCTCCGTTCTGATGGACGACGGGGTGCGCGACGCCGCGGCCATGGCGGCGGCGCTGCGCCGGCTGCCCTGGCAGGCCCCGCCCTCCTCCGTCGTGGTGCCGGGCCTGCTGGGCGGGCTGGAGAGCGTCAACCGCCTGTCGGCCCGCTACCTGCCGCAGCCGGCGCCGGTACCCTGCGCGCCCGAATGCCGGATGGCCGCCGGGGGCATGGCGTGACCGTCGCCGTCATCGTGAAGGGCTGGCCCCGCCTGTCCGAAACCTTCATCGCGCAGGAAATCCTGGGGCTGGAGCGGAGGGGGTTGCGTCAACTGATCGTCAGCCTGCGTCAACCGACCGACAAGGCGGTGCACGAGCTGAACCGCCGCGTGACCGCCCCGGTCGCCTATCTGCCCGAATATCTGCACGACGAGCCGTCCCGCCTTCTGCGCGCGCTGGCCGCCGCGCGGCGCCGTCCCGGCTGGCGGGCGGCGCGGGCCGCCTGGATGGCCGACCTGCGGCGCGACCCCACCCGCAACCGCGTCCGCCGCTTCGGCCAGGCCTGCGTGCTGGCGGCGGAACTGCCGCCCGGCATCACCTGGCTGCACAGCCATTTCCTGCACACCCCGGCCAGCGTGGCGCGCTACGCGGCGCTGCTGACCGGCCTGCCCTGGAGCTTCTCCGCCCACGCCAAGGATATCTGGACCACCCCCGACTGGGACCTGCGGGACAAGCTGGCGGAGGCCCGCTGGGGCGTCGCCTGCACCGCGCTCGGCCTCGCCCGGCTGCGCGATCTGGCACCCGAGCCGGAGCGGGTGGACCTGCTCTACCACGGGCTGGACTTCAGCCGCTTCCCCGCCCCCCTGGAAACCCGTCCGGCGCGCGATGGCGGCGACCCCACCGATCCCGTGCGGCTGCTGTCGGTCGGTCGGGCGGTGGAGAAGAAGGGGTTCGACCTGCTGCTGGACGCGCTGGCCCGTTTGCCCGCCGGCCTTCACTGGCGCTGGACCCACATCGGCGGCGGCGGCCGGCTGGCGGCGCTGAAGGCCCAGGCGGTGGCGCTGGGGCTGGACGGACGCATCGACTGGCTGGGGGCGAAAGCCCAGGACGCGGTGATCGCCCAATACCGCCGGGCCGACCTGTTCGTCCTGCCATGCCGAACGGCGCGCGACGGCGACCGCGACGGACTGCCCAACGTGCTGATGGAGGCGCAGAGCCAGGGGCTGGCCTGCCTGTCCACCCGCGCCGCGGCGGTGGCGGAACTGATTCTTGATGCTGGCGGGGATGCTGGCGGGGATGGCGCCACCGGCACGCTGGTGGAACCGGACGATCCCGCGGCGCTGGCGGCCGCGCTGGAGTCGCTGATCCGCGATCCGGTCCGCCGCGCGGCGCTGGGTGCGGCGGGGGCCGCGCGGGTGCGGCGCGACTTCGGCAGCGACTCGGGCATCGAGCGGCTGTACGTCCGTTTCACAACCGAAAATAGCCAGAAGAACCTTGTGCCATTCGGAGGATGCTGTGCATTGCACAACGGCTGACAACGGGATAGAGTGCGGCTTTGCTCCACTCCCGCGACGTCATGTCGATCCTCTCCGAACCGACTTCTCCAGATCTCCTGTCCTTTTTCGAGTTCGACGACGACACGGACGCCGTGGCGACCAGCCACGAGCTGTCGGTGACGCGCAGCAAGCTGGGCGATCTGCTCGATCTGCTGCCCGCCGGGCTGCTGATCCATCAGGAAATGGGCATCGTCTTCGCCAACCAGGAGGCCACGCGCATCCTGGGCCACAGCGGCGATGCCCTGGTCGGACGCCATTTCCTGGATTTCGTGGAGGAGTCCGGCATCGAGGACCAGCGGGACGCCTTCCTGCGCTGCCTGCGCGGGCGGGAACTGGTGCGGTCGAAGGACGGGGTATTGGTGTCCGCGGACGGGCAGCGGACCTTCGTGCAGGTCAGCATGTCGCCCCTGCCGTGGGAAGGCCTGCCGGTCATCTACGTCCTCATCAACGACGTGACCGTTCTGAAGGAGTCGGAGGAGCGGCTGCGCCTGCTCTCGATCACCGACTCCCTGACCGGCACGTCCAACCGCCGCCATTTCGTCGAGGCGGCGGAGCAGGAGTTGGCGCGCGCCCGCCGCTATGGTCACCCGTCCAGCCTGCTGATGCTCGACATCGACCATTTCAAGAGCATCAACGACACCCACGGCCACGCGGTGGGGGACGAGGCGCTGCGGACCTTCACCGCCGCCTGCCGCGCCCTGCTGCGCGAGAGCGACCTGCTGGGCCGCACGGGCGGGGAGGAGTTCGCCATCCTTCTGCCGGAAACCGATGTCGCCGGGGCGCGGATGGTGGCGGAGCGCATCCGCCGCTGCACGGCGGAGCTGTTGGTACCGGCGAGGACGGAGACGGTGCGCTTCACCGTGTCGATCGGCGTGGCCTGCTGCGCCGCCGGGACGCGCGACGTGGACGCTATGCTGTCCAGCGCGGACGAGGCGCTGTACCGCGCCAAGGCCGCCGGGCGGAACCGCGTCCTCTGCGCGCTGGAACCGACCCCTTTCTGAGGCTTCCTTTCCTTCCATCGCCGGGGCCGGCATGCGCATCGCCTTCTATGCCCCGCTGAAGGCCCCGACCCACCCGGTTCCCTCGGGCGACCGGCGCATGGCCCGGCTGCTGATGGCCGCGCTGGAGGCCGCCGGGCACGAGGTGACCTTGGCCTGCACCCTGCGGAGCTGGGACGATGGCCGCCGTCCGGGCCGGGCGGAGCGTCTGGCCGCGCTGGGCGCCCGCTGCGCCGACCGTCTGACGGCGCGCTGGCGGGGGGCGCCGCCGGACCTCTGGTTCACCTACCACCTGTACCACAAGGCGCCGGACTGGATCGGCCCGGCGGTCAGCCGCCGCTTCGGCATTCCCTATGTGGTGGCGGAGGCGTCCTTCGCGGCCAAGCGCGCCCCCGGCCCTTTCGCCGCCGGCCACCGCGCCGCGGAGGCGGCGATCCGGCAGGCCGCCGCCGTCGTCAATCTCGCCGGTCACGACGCGGAGGGCGTGCTGCCGCTTCTCGAGTCCCCGGACCGGCTGGTGCGGCTGCGGCCCTTCCTCGACACCCGGCCCTTCGCCGCGGCGGCGGAACAGCGCGACCGGCACCGGGCGGCGCTGGCGGAGCGCCACGGGTTGAACCCGGACGTTCCATGGTTGCTGGCGGTCGGAATGATGCGCGGCGGCGATAAGGAACGCTCCTACGAGATTCTGGCGCAGGCCCTCTCTCCCTCCCCTGCGAAGCGGGGGAGGGTTGGGGTAGGGGCAAGTCCACATCTAGTGGGGGCGAGTCCGCATCTGCTGATCGTCGGCGACGGCCCCGCCCGTCTCCGGATCGAGGCGCTGTTCGGCGGAGGTGCACCTGCCCCCCCCCCCACCCCCCCCCCCCCTAGGCGGGGCGCGCGGCCCGCCGCCGCCGG
>JAEYPE010000035.1 GCA_023411035.1 Pseudomonadota bacterium | reverse complement strand
GCCTGCACAGCCTGCACGGGCGGTGCGGCGGGCGGGGCGGGGCGGGGCCGCGGGCGAGGGGCCGGGCCGTCCTCCAGCCGGCGGACCAGGGCGCGGGCCTCCTGCACGGACGCCTCGATGCGCTTGGACGCGCGCTCGCAGGTCCCCAGCACGAGCGTCACATCCTCGGTCACGCCCTTGGCGCGGTCGAGCCCGTCGGACAGCTTGGCGGACGCCTCCGTCGCCGCGGCGACCAGCCGCTGCACCGAGGCTTCCGTCTCGTCGATGGTCTTGGAGAAGGTGGCGATCAGCGCGCCGATCTCGGCCTGGCTGGACCGCATCACCTTCAGCCGCTTGTTGACGATCACCAGGAACACCGTGGCGGTGACCAGCATGACCGCCAGAACGGCGTCAATGAGGAATGAGACCATCGATCAGCTCCTGCTTGGTCTCCAGGTCGGTGTCGATCTTGACGGAGATGTTGCCGTTGCGCTGGCCCATGTGGCCGGCGAAGAGGGGGGTGGTCTTGCTTTGCAGGACGACCGGCGCGTCGGGGTCGATGCGCAGCTTCAGCGAGGTGCCCTTTTCCCAGTTCAGCACCTCGCCCAGCGGCACCTGAGTCTGCTGGAGCACGGCGACGAGATCCAGCTTGGCCCGCATCAGCTCGGCCTTCAGATGGTTTTCCCACACCGTGTCGTGGCCGAACTTCTCGCCCATGAAGGTCTGCACCAGCTTGCCGCGCACCGGCTCCAGCGTGGCGTAGGGGATGACGATCTCGGCATGGCCGACGCGGCGCTCCACCTCCACCGCGATGCGCACGCGGATGACCGCGTTGGTGGCGCGGGTGATGGTGGCGAATTGCGGGTTCGTCTCCAACCGGTCGAAGGTGAAGTCGATGGGCGTGATCGGGTCGAAGGACTGGCTGAGGTCCTGGAGAATAACCTTGATGAGCCGCTCGGTGATCTTGCGCTCGATGGAGGTGTAGGTGCGTCCGTCGATGCGCCGGGCACGGCTGCGCCGCCCGCCCAGAAGCACGTCCATCATGCAGTAGATCAGCGCGCTGTCCACCGACACGACGATGTGGTTGTCCCACTGCTCCGCCCGTGCGACGCCGACCAGGGCCGGAAGCTCGATGGTGTCGAGGAACTCGTTGTAGCGCAGCCAGTCGATGCGCAGCAGGCTGGCCTCCACGCTGGTGGACGAGAACTGGCGCAGCGACGTGTTCAGCAGCCGGACCATGCGGTCGAAGACCACGTCCAGCATCGGCAGCCGGTCCTTGTTGACCGTCGTGGTGCTGATCAGCCGTTCGATGGCGCGGGTCTGCCCGGCGGATTCCGGCTGCGGGCCGACGGCGAAGTTCAGCAGGCGGTCGATCTCCTCCTGGCTCAACTCCTTGGTGTCGGCCATCAGGGCGGCGGTTTCGGACGCGCCGGCGTCCAGGCCCCAGTCCAGATCGTCTCCGGTGCCGCCATGGCCGCCGCTTTCGCCGCCGTCATCCGTGTCGATGGGAGTGCTCATCCGTTCCTCTGGGTCGGCTATTGCGTGAGAAGGCTGCGCAGCAGGACGTCGGACACCGTGTCCGGGCCGAGGATCAGGTTGAAGCGGCGGCGCAATTCCCCGCGCAGCCGCAGCAGACCGGCGGAACCGTGCAGGTCGTGCTGGTCCAGGTTGCGCAGGAACTCCTGCTGGGCGTTGACGAGATGGGGCATCGCCTGCTCCACCCGCCCGCGGTCCTTGGGCGCCATCACCAGCGTGACGCCGATCTTCATGAAGCGCGACGGCGTGTCGGCGTGCAGATTCACCATCAGCTCCGGCATATCCAGCACCGTCTGGGCCGGTTCGGCGACCGGGGTGTCCTCGAACAGCCGCGCCACCCCATCCGGCCCCACGGCCAGCCAATAGCCGCCGAACCCCGCCGCGGCGACGCCGCACAGGGCCGCCGCCGCCAGCGCCAGACGGGCCAGGGGCAGCACGATGACGTACATCCGCTGCCGGCCCGGCGTACCCGTCCTTGCCTTTCCAGCATCTGTATTCATCGCGGCTAGCGCCTCCAAAGTACCGAAAATTTGAAGACTGTTTTAAACGATCAAGTTTTAGCGACTTCCCTCCGGTTCATCTTTCAAGCTTTTACTCCGCTTAAAAGTCGTCCGGGTAGGTTGTGAAGGCTCACGGGGCAAACATTACGGTCCCCGCTTTTCGGAAACTTTAAAGGTGCGGGCGTCGTGACAGGACTGATCGACAATCTGCGGACGCTCGGGCGCACGCGCCTTCTGATGCTGGCCGGCACGGGCGTCGGCATCGTCCTGGCGGTCGCCGCCATGGCGGTTCTGCTGTCGCGACCGCATATGACGCCGCTCTACACCGGGCTGGAACCGGCGGAGGCCGGGCGCATCGTGAAGGCGGTGGAGGCCATGGGCGTGCCCGTGTCCGCCGCCTTCGACGGCACCGCCGTCCAGGTGCCGGAGGCCGAGGTGCCGCGGCTGCGCATGCTGCTGGCCGAACAGGGCCTGCCGTCGCGCGGCGGCATCGGCTACGAGCTGTTCGACACGGACAAGCCGCTGGGCATCACCAGCTTCATGCAGCGGATGAACCGGCTGCGCGCCATGGAAGGCGAGTTGGCCCGCACCATCGAGACGCTGTCCGGCATCGACGCGGCGCGCGTCCACATCGTGCTTCCCGACCGCGAGGAGTTCTCGCGCGCCGCCCCGACGCCCACCGCCTCCATCGTGGTGCGCATGCGCGGGCGCGCGCCGCTGGAGCGGCGGCAGGCGCTGTCCATCCGCCACCTCGTCTCCGCCGCCGTTCCCAACCTGAAGCCCAGCGCCGTCACCGTGCTCGACGCCTCCGGCGAGGTGTTGCTGACCGAGGAGGACGGCGACGCCCTGTCGTCCGCCAAGGTGGACGGGCTGCGCGCCGGCCACGAGGCGCGCATCTCCCGCGCCATCGAACAGATGCTGACGGCGCGGCTGGGGCAGGGGAATGTTCGCGTTCAGGTTGCTGTCGATGTCGAAACCAAGCGCGAAGTGGTGCGCAGCCAGAGCTTCGACCCCAACAGCCAGGTGGTCCGCTCCACCCAGACGGTGCAGGAGCAGGACCGCAGCCTGGACAGCAACGGCGAACCGCCGGTCACCGCCGAACAGAACCTGCCGCAGCGCGAGGTCCGCGCCCAGGCCCAGAACAACCGCTCCTCCACCGACTCCAAGCGTCAGGAAGAGACCGTCAATTACGAGATTTCCAACGTCGCCCGCGAAACCGTGATCGAGCCGGGCGACATCCGCCGGGTCAGCGTGGCGGTGCTGGTCAACGGCACCTGGACGACCGCACAGGACGGCGCCCGCAGCTACGAGGCCCGCTCGCCCGAGGAGCTTCAGCGCATCACCGAACTGGTGCGCTCCGCCATGGGCTTCGACGAAGCGCGCGGCGACCGGGTGACGGTGGACAACCTGGAGTTCGTCAACCTCGCCCCCGACCTCGGCACCCGCGAGCCGATGGCCGAGATCGTCGACACGCTCAGCCGCAACGTGATGACGCTGATCCAGTGGGTGATCCTGCTGGTCCTCTGCGGGCTGCTGATCGTGCTGGGTCTGCGCCCGCTGATCCGCCGCGTCTTTCCGGCGCCGGAGCCGGTGGCGGCGGAAGCCTCCGCCCCGGCGCTGGCCGCGGGTGCCGCCATGCCGCAGCTCGCCGGCCCGGCGGTCGGCGGGGACCCGGCCATGCAGACGGCCCAGCTCACCGACGCGGGCGAGCCGGCGGCCCCGGCCCTGCCGGGCATCGAGGAGACGATGGACCAGCTCATCGAGCTGCGCACGGTGGAGGGCCGCGTGCGCGCCTCCTCCATCCGGCGGTTGGGCGACATCGTGGACCAGTATCCGGATGAGGCGATCGACATCCTCCGCTCCTGGCTCTACGAGGAGGCGGTCTGATGGAGTATCCGCGCTACCGCTTCGACCTGCGCTTCGACAGCACCGCCCAGGTGGGGTTGGGGGCGGCGGCGGAAGCGGCGGCGGAGTTCGGCGCCGCTCCCGAACCGGAGCCCATCGATCCGCTCGACGAGATCGTTCATTCCGAACGGCATCTCCAGGCCGCCGTCTACGGCGCCGAGGTCCGCGCCTTCGCCGAGGGGGTGGAGCAGGGCCGGCGGGAGGGCGCCGCGGAGGCCGCAACCCGCACCGAGGCCGCTCTGGCGCAGGCCCTGTCCCACATCGACGAGCGGCTTGCCGGCCTGGACGACCGCTTCGCGGAGGCGCTGCGCGGGGTGGAGGCGCAGGGGGCGGCGGTGATGCTGGCGCTCGTCCGCCGCCTCGCCCCGGCCCTGCTGGAGCGGATCGGGACGGAGGAAACCGAACGGCTCGCCGCGGACGCCCTGCGGCTGGCCGGCGGGTCGCCGCGGCTGCGGCTGCGCGTCCATCCCGATCTGGCCGAGGCCGTCCGCGCCCGGCTGGCCGATCCGGAGTCCGCCGGATTCAAAGGTTCCCTGGAGGTGGCCGCCGATCCGGCCTTGCCGCCTGGCGGGATCGACGCCGCCTGGGAATCCGGGGGGCTGCGCTACGACCCCGCGGCGGTGGAGCGCGCCGTCGCCGGCCTGTGCGACCGCGCGCTGTCCGCCCTGTCCGCCGAACATGACCTCTTCACCGACACGGAAAGCACCGCATCATGGCCCCACTGAATCTCGACGTCCTGGAAGACGACGCCAAGCCCGCCGAGAAGGACGCCGCCGGAATCCCCGCCGCGGCGGTTGCCGGCGGATCAATGAACGCGATCTACAATGTCCCCGTGGATGTGCAGGTCGTGCTCGGCCGCACCAGCATGCTGGTGGCGCAGCTCCTGAAGCTCGGCCGCGGCGCCGTGGTGGAGCTGGAGCGCAAGGTGGACGAGCCGGTGGAGGTGCTGGTGAACCACCGTCTGGTCGCCCGCGGCGAGGTGGTGATCGTGGAGGACCAGCGGCTGGGCGTCACGCTGACCGAGATCGTCCGCACCGATCTGGCCATCGATTGATTTCCCGGATTCCCATCATGCTCCGACGCCTGTTCCTGTCCGGCCTTCCCGTGGCGCTCGCCGCGCTGCTGCTTCCCGCGGCGGCCTGGGCGCAGGACGGCGGGTTGGACCTGTCCTCCATCGGCAGCGCGCTCGGCAGCGCCACGGGGGAGAGCGGGTCGCTGTCCGGGCGCGTCATCCAGGGCATCGTCCTGCTGACGGTGCTCAGCGTGGCGCCGGGGCTGCTGGTCATGGCGACCTCCTTCACCCGCATCATCGTCGTGCTGTCGCTGCTGCGCTCGGCGCTCGGGCTTCAGCAGTCGCCGCCGAATATGGTGCTCATCAGCCTCGCCATGTTCCTGACCTTCCACATCATGGGGCCGGTCTTCGACGCGGCATGGCAGGACGGGCTGCGCCCGATGCTGAACGAGCAGGTGACCCAGGAGCAGGGGCTGGAGCGGATGGTGGAGCCCTTCCGCAACTTCATGGCCTCCCAGGTGCGGGACAAGGACCTGTCCGCCTTCGCCGGTTTCTCCGGAAAGCCGGGCTCCGAACAGCCGATGACGGCGGCCACCGCCGACCTGCGCGTGCTGGTCCCGGCCTTCCTGCTGTCGGAACTGCGGCGCGCCTTCGAGATCGGGTTCCTGATCTTCCTGCCCTTCCTGGTGATCGACATGGTGGTGGCGGCGGTGCTGATGGCGATGGGCATGATGATGCTGCCGCCGGTGATGATCGCGCTGCCCTTCAAGATCATCTTCTTCGTCCTGACCGACGGCTGGTTCCTGATCGCCAACAGCCTGATCCGCTCCTATGGGGGAACCTGACGCGATGACCGAGCCCCGGCTGCTGCCCGCCGTTTCCTCCGCCGCTTTGCCGGCGCCGCCCGTTCCGGCCCCCGCCGGGGCGGCGGGCGTCGCCGACAGCGTGACCGCCTTCGCCCGGCGGCGGGGCGTCACGGTGGACGACGAAACCGCCATCGTCACGCTTCTGAACGCGCTCGACCCCAACCCGCTGGTGCCGCACCGCATGGTGCTGGTCGCCGGCAGCGTCCTGGCGAACGCCTTCCGTCATGACCGGTCTCATCCGGACGGGCGTGACGATTCCGATTCCTCCCTGACCGCCGACCGCTTCTTCTGAGGTGCCAGCATGGGCATGCCGATCAAGATCCGAGACAATTTCAAGAGCCTGAGCGGTTCGGAACGGACCGCGGTGATCTTCCTGGCGCTGGGCGAGGAACGCGGCTCCCGCCTGATGGAGAGGCTGGACGACGACGAGATCCGCATGGTCAGCCGCGCCATGGCCAGCCTGGGCAACGTCACCTCGAATCTCGTGGAGGCGCTTCTGCGCAGCTTCACGGAGCGGTTCGCCAACACCGGCTCCGTCGTCGGCTCCTACGACAGCACGGAGCGCATGCTCTCCCGTTTCCTGCCCGACGACCGCGTGTCGGAGATCATGGGCGAGATCCGCGGCCCCGCGGGCCGCACCATGTGGGAGAAGATGTCCAACGTGAACGAGGGCGTGCTGGCCACCTATCTGTCGGGCGAATACCCGCAGACGGCGGCGGTCATCCTGTCCCGCATGCGCAGCGACCACGCGGCCAAGGTGCTGCCGCTGCTGTCCCCGGCGATGCGGCTGGAGGTGATCGAGCGCATGATCCAGATCGAATCCGTGCAGCGGGAAGTGCTTCTGGACATCGAATCCATCCTGCACAACGAGTTCATGGCCAATTACGCCCGCACCCACGGCGCCGACACGCACGAGCGGATGGCCGACATCTTCAACCGCATCGACCGCGACACCTTGACGGAGATCTTCACCGACCTGGACGCGCTCCTGCCGGAATCGACCCAGCGCATCCGCCAGCTCATGTTCACCTTCGAGGATCTGCTGCGGCTCGACCGCGTGTCGCTCCAGGCGGTGATCCGGCGCTGCGACACGGGCCAGCTCGCCATCGCGCTGAAGGGGGCGGAGGCGGCGCAGCGCGACCATTTCCTGTCCGTCCTGTCCGAACGTGCCCGCATGATCCTTCAGGACGAGATCGAGAACATGGGGCCGGTGCGCATGCGCGACGTGAACGAGGCGCAGGCGGAAATCGTGCAGGTCGCCAAGGCCATGGCCGACGACGGGGCCATCGTCATCCCGCAATCGGACGAAGCGGACGCCGTGGTGTACTGATGCCGGACGCGGTCGCCGAGGTCGGCCACCTGCTGGCGGTGGTGGAGGCGCTGGACCCTCGGGCGGCGCAGGAGCTGCGCGGCGGACTGCCGCGCTGCGACTCCACCTTCGGCCTCGGGCTGGCCTTTTTCCTGGCGGCGACCGCCAACGGCGCGCGGGCGTGGCTGGGGCCGAACCGCTGCCAGCTTTTGGAGCGGCTCGACGGCGGCGCGCTGCTGGACGATCTGGACATGGCGCTGGCCCCGCGCCATCGCCGCACCGCCGACGGGCGGGAGTGGCGGGTGATGAGCATTCCGGTGATGGACGGCGCGGCGGCGGGCGGCTGCCGCAGCCTGCTCTGCGCCATTTCCGACGGGGCGGACCTTCAGACGGGAAGCGCGCTGGTGCTTCAGATGCGGCTGCCGGCTCTGGGGGCGGTGCAACTCGTCGCGGCGGGGGAGGGGCGGCGGTTCGACGTGACGCTGCACACCGCCGGGGGCCTGTCCTCCGCGGCGCTGGCCGACATGCAGGACGGCTTTGCCGGTGCCATGGGCGATGCCGGGCTGACCGGCGATCTGACGGTGGGGCCGCTGGCCGGGGCCTGGCTGGATTTGGAGGAAGAGGGTCTCAGCGCGGATTTGTCGGCGTAGCAGCGGTTGCTTTCCGTCGTCAGGCCGCGCGGTGGAGAAAGCCCAGATGCTGCGGTGCCAGGGTGGCGGCCCATTCCTCCGCCGCTTCCTGCGCCTCGCGGCGGGTGGCGAACCAGCGGGCGTCGGGGGTCCAGTCCAGGCCCTCATGCTCCGCGTGCCAGTTCCACCAGCCGTCCGCCGCCTCGCAGACCGTCAGCATCACGCCGAACGCGGCTTCCAGGGCGCGGGCGCCGGTTTCAGCCTTTTCGTTGTGCCAGTCCATAAGCGTTACTCCGGATGTCCTGCCTTGCGGCATAGCACGATTTGGTATGCAGACGAACGAAAAAACGGAGCAGACCAGTCGGGATTATCGCCGCATCCTCGGCCAGATCGGACAGGCTGGCCTCCTCCGCGGATCGGCATCAGGAGCCGGTCGCCAGCCCCATGGCGATGCCGCGCGCTTCGGTGAAGGCGGCGCGCTGCTGCACCAACGTCCCGTCGGCGTAGACGCCCCAGCCGCTCAGCGAACCGGAGGCGTGGTAACGGATCTCGATCCGGCGGTGACAGTCCTGCATCACGAAGTGACACGGGCTGATCTTCTTCCAAATGGACACCATCGGCATGTCGGGCACCCATCCAAACGATGAATTGCGATGACTCTACCAATGGGCCGTGATGGTTGCCGTGATATTGACGAGACTGCGCCGGATTCTTGTAAAAAAAGGGGTAGTGGATTGTTCCAGCACTGTTTTTCAGGGGCTTGCGGCCATCCGGGAGCGCCCTGGACGGGCTTTCCGGGGTGGGGCATATGCCCGATGGAAGGACGGGCCCTGGGCTTCATTGGTTAATATTTTACTAACGGACGGGTGGTCGGCCCGCCAACGATAGGGTAGGGTGACTCATCTCAATCACCTTCGAGAGTGACTGGACGATGCAATCGGTCTCCATCTTTCTGATCGACGCCAACAAGCTGTTCCGCGAGGGTATGAAGGCCCTCTTCACGGAAGGGGAGTTCCGCATCACGAAAGAGGCCGCCAGTCTCAGCGACGTTCCGCCGCCGGGCATCGAGGGCGACACGCCCGAACTCATCATGATGGACCCGGCTTCCGCCAACGGCACGGTGCAGGCCGTGACCGCCCTGCGGGAGCAATATCCCAGCGCGCGACTCGTCCTTCTGGCCAGCCACCTCGACGCCCAGGAAATGGCGAACGCCATCCAGGCCGGGGCCGACGCCTTTCTGATGAAGGACATTTCTCCGGCGGCGTTGGCGCAGTCGCTGCGTCTGGTGATGATCGGCGAAAAGGTCTTCCCGACCCATCTCGCCGCTCTTCTCATCACCGGCAAGGCCGGGGCCAACACCAGCGCCAACGGCCCGACCGCGGCCAAGGGTCTGTCGCAGCGCGAAACCCAGATTCTGGAACGTCTGCTGCAGGGCGACAGCAACAAGATGATCGCCAACCACCTGAACATCACCGAAGCGACGGTGAAGGTTCACCTGAAGAGCCTGCTGCGCAAGATCAACGCCTCCAACCGCACCCAGGCGGCGATCTGGGCGCTGGAGAACGGTTTCGGCGGCAAGGTGGACAAGCCGATGGAAGCCGTCGCCTGAGTTTGCACGCTTCTCCCCATCCCACCCGCCCGGACATGCGGTGACGGCTGCGTTCGGGTGGGTGGGTTTCCATTTCTCAGTTGGTGTCTTCGGGGTACGGGGGCGAGGTGCGCCAGGAGAAGAGCGTCATCGCCCGGTAGCTCTGCTCCCCCGACAGGCCATAGGCCGGCTCCGTCGAGGCGACCAGAACGCCCGTCTGGTTGTCGTAGGCGAAGGCGGAGAACTTCGCGACCGCCTGATTCTCGGTGGAACTGTAGACCGACGCCTCCGGCAGGGTGATCGTGCCGGGCAGGGTGATGGGGGGAATGCCCAGCACCGTCTTGCTCTGGTTCACCGACAGGGCGCCCAGGCGGATTTCGATGATCGTGTCGGCGGCGGCCCGGTCGTTGACGAGGCGGATGCCCTGGCGCAGCAGCGATTCCTTGATCGCGCTGGCGGCGTATTTGGCGTCGGTCCCGTCGAAATTGCCGGTGTCGAGGAAGGCACGCTTGTCTGCCGGCAGGTCCAGCCGCAGGCGGTTGGCAGCGCTGTCCGCCGCGCTGGAGATCAGAAGCTGTTCGGTGGCGGTCCGGGACGGCAGGCTCTCCTTCACGTCGGTGCATCCGGCGGCCATGGCGGCGGTGGTCGCCAGCGCTGCGATGATCGTTCTGTTGCGGGGCATTCTGGTCCTCGTGCGTTTCGTCCCCGGCTTCTCAGGTTCGCCCGTTCCGGGCAAGGGAGAGATTTGGGACAGCACCCGGCATCCGGACAGAAATGAGCCCTGGACGGAACTGGTCGGCTCCGGCCAGACGGTGATCGAACAGTCGGTGATCGAACAGCCGGTCCACGAGATCGGACGCGCCGCCATGGCGCTGCTGTCGGGGATCTACGAGAGGGGGATGAGGGTTTGGAGCGGTCGGGCAGAAGGCTTTCGAGCGGGCTCGGGCGGTGAAGAGGGCCGGCGCTTCGCTTCGGCAGGCATCTTCCCTTACCCCGCCAACCGCGCCTCCCCAGCCACGCGGGCAATGCTCTTGTAGCCCGGCGGAAGCCGGCGGGGTGCGGACACCGCCGGGAGAGGGTCCTCATGCTCGGGCGGGGCCTCGAACTTGTAGCCGCGTCCGTAGACGGTCTCGATGTAGCGTGCGCCGCCGGTGGCCTCGGCGATCTTCTTGCGGAGCTTGCAGATGTAGACGTCGATGACCTTGT
>JAEYPE010000209.1 GCA_023411035.1 Pseudomonadota bacterium | reverse complement strand
TGGGCCAGCGTGCGGCCCAGGATCAGCTTCTGCATGTTGCCGCCGGACAGAAGCTGCGTGCGGGCGTCCGGCCCCGGACAGCGCACGTCGAACGCCTCGATCACCTGCTCGGCGTAGGCGCGGGCGGCAGCCCGGCGGATCAGGCCGAAACGCTGGAAGGCGGGGTCGTGGTAGCGCTCCGCGATCAGGTTCTCCCACACCGCCATGGCGCCGACGAGACCGGCGGCGTGCCGGTCCTCCGGGATGCGGGCGACGCCGCGGCGGACCATCTCCGCCGGGCCGGCGTCGCCGGCGGGCTCGCCCTTCAGCGTCACCGTGCCGGAATCGGGGTGGATCAGGCCGCTGACGAGTTCGGCCAGCGCCGTCTGCCCGTTGCCCGACACGCCCGCGATGCCGACGATCTGGCGGCGGCGCACGGTCAGGTCCACGGCGTCCAGCAGCGGGCGCCCGTGGCCGGAGCCGACCGTCACGCCGGACAGGGCCAGCACCGGCTCGCCCGGTTCCAGCGGGGCGGGGGTGGGCGGCTTCAGGGCGCGACCGACCATCAGCTCGGCCAGTTCCTCCCGGTCGGTCTCCGCGGTCCTGCGGGTGGCGACGAGGCGACCGCCGCGCAGAACCGCCACCGTGTCGCTGGCCGCGAAGACCTCGTTCATCTTGTGGCTGATGAAGACCACGGCCAGCCCGTCCGCGGTCAGACGGCGCAGCGTGTCGAACAGGCTGGCGGATTCCTGCGGGGTCAGCACCGCGGTCGGCTCGTCCAGGATCAGGATGCGGGCGTCGCGGTAGAGCGCCTTCAGGATTTCCGCCCGCTGCCGCTCGCCCACCGACAGGTCGCCGACCAGCGCGTCGGGCCGCACCTCCAGGCCGAAGCGGCCCGCGAGGTCCAGCAGCTTCGCCTTGGCGGCGGCGCGGTCGGAGCGCGGGCGCCACAGCGGCTCCGTGCCCACGGCGATGTTGTCGAGCACCGACAGGTTGTCGGCCAGGGTGAAGTGCTGGTGGACCATGCCGATCCCGGCGGCCAGCGCCGCGCGGGGGGAGCCGGGGGGCAGCGGCCGGCCGAACGCCTCGATGCCGCCCTCGTCGGCCACGTAATGGCCGAACAGGATGTTCATCAGGGTCGTCTTGCCGGCGCCGTTCTCGCCCAGCAGGGCCAGCACCTCGCCCTCATGGAGCGTCAGCGAGATGGAATCGTTGGCGACGAGCGGCCCGAACCGCTTCGTGATGCCGGTGAGGCGGAGGACGATGGGAGGTGATGTCATGGATGTCCGCGGGTGCCGGAAGGCAACAAGAAATTCCCTCTCCCCTCTGGGGAGGGGGTTAGGGTGAGGGGGGTTGTGCGTGGCGGTACGTCCGGCACAACCCCCTCACCCGGCCCTTCGGGCCACCCTCTCCCCGCTTTCGGCGGACCGAAGGTCCGCCTGTCGCGTCAGCGCAAACTTCGTTTGCGCGTGAGCAGAGGGGAGAGGGTTATGAAGAGAATCACATCGTCGACTTCGGCTCGTTGTCGTTCACCTTCACGGTGAACTTGCCGTCGAGGATCTCCTGCTCGCGGGCCTTCACCTTCGCCATCACGTCGGCGGGCACCTTGCCCTCGAAGGTGCCGAGCGGGGCGAGGCTGGAGCCCTTGTGGACCATCTGGCTGTAGGGGCCGTAATCCTCGGCCTTGTAGCTGCCGGCCTTCACGGCGGCGATGGCGCGGTCGACCGACGGCTCCATGTGCCACAGCGCGCTGGCGACCACGGTTTCCGGATACTGGGGCTGGGTGTTGATGACGTTGCCGATGGCCAGGACCTTGCGCTCCTTGGCCGCGTCGGACACGCCGAAGCGCTCGGCGTACATCACGTCGGCGCCGCGGTCGATCATGGCGAAGGACGCTTCCTTGGCCTTCGGCGGGTCGAACCAGGAGCCGATGAAGCTGACCATGAACTTCACGTTCGGGTTCACCTCCTTGGCGCCCTCCATGAAGGCGTTCATCAGGCGGTTCACCTCCGGGATCGGGTAGCCGCCGACCATGCCGATGACGTTCGACTTGGTCATCGCACCCGCGATCATGCCGGTCAGATAGGCCGGCTCCTGGATGTAGTTGTCGAAGACCGAGAAGTTCGGCTCCTGCACCTTGAAGCTGGAGCCCATGACGAAGGCGGTCTTGGGATAGTCCTTCGCGACGGCGCGCGCCGCGCGCTCCACGCCGAAGACCTCGCCGAAGATCAACTGCTGGCCGCCTTCGGCATACTGGCGCATCACGCGCTCATAGTCGGTGTTGGCGACCGACTCGGCCCAGACATACTCGATGTCGCCGCGCGCCTCGGCGGCCTTCAGGGCGTTGTGGATGCGGCTGACCCACTGCTGCTCGATCGGCACGGTGTAGATGCCGGCGACCTTGACCTTGGACTGAGCCCAGGCGGGCAGAGCCATCGCCGCGACGGCGACCGCCGCCGCACCGCACAGGACGGCGCGCCGCGCCACGCCGAATACCTTCCCCATATTCATCCCCTTCCGTCTGCTTCGCTGTTTCGGCACAGATGTGCAGCAGCGGCTTTGCAACGGCAATGCCATTCCGTCCGCATCAGCCCTGCCGCCGATTTCACAGGACCGCAGGGTGGCATGTGACCAAAAGGGGAGCAACGATTCTCAGCGCGTGCCGTAAAGCCGGTCGCCCGCGTCGCCCAGCCCGGGCAGGATGTAGCCGTTCCCGTCCAGCCTCTCGTCCACCGAGGCGGCGAAGACCGGCACGTCGGGATGCGCGTCGTGGAAGTTGCGCAACCCTTCCGGGGCGGCCACCAGCACCGCCAGCTTGATGGAGGAGGCTCCCGCGTCCTTCAGCCGGTGCACCGCCGCGGTGGCCGTGTGGCCGGTGGCGAGCATGGGATCGACCAGGATGACCAGCCGTTCCTCGATGTCCTCCGGCACCTTGAAGAAATACTCCACGGGGGTCAGCGTCTCCTGGTCGCGGTAGAGGCCGATGTGCCCGATGCGGGCGGAGGGCAGCAGGGTCCGCATGCCGTCCAGCAACCCTTGCCCGGCCCGCAGGATGGAGACGAGGCACAGCTTCTTGCCGGTCAGCAGCGGCGCGTCGACGCTGGCCAGCGGCGTTTCGACCGGGCGGCTTTCCAGGGGAAGGTCGCGCGTCAGCTCATAGCCCATCAACTGCGACACCTCCCGCATCACCTCGTGGAACCGGGCCGTGGGGGTCTCCCGCCGCCGCAGAAGGGTCAGCTTGTGCTGGACCAGAGGGTGGTCGATGACGGTCAAGGTCGGGATGGGCGGCGTCGGGATGGGCATGAGCGACCCTTCGGCTGGTGGGACTCGCATCAGAAAACGGTTCCGTCGCTGCGGATGCGGATCGGCGGGCCGCCGCCGGGGCGGCGTTCGCGGGCGATCCGGCGCCCGGCGGTCCAGGTTCCGCCCTGGAGAACCTTGGCGAGCGGGAAGGACTCCGCGGGCACGCCCAGCCGGGCGCGCACCTCGTCGGCGAGGCGGTCGAGCAGGGCGACGGTCAGGGCGCGCCACTCCACCACCGCCTCGTCCCCCACCTCCAGCTCGTCGGCGAGGATGCGCGGGTCCTTCGGCACCAGGACGCCGCTGTCCACCAGAAGCCCGCCGTTGCGGTATTCCGGAAGGCCGGTCAGCCGGTCCAGCCCGGTGACGGCGATGCCCGCCCCCTCCAGCGGTTCGACCAGCGAGTAGCTGAGCCATTGCGACAGCTTGTGGAAGGGGACGAGGCCGACCGCCGAATGGCTCCAGGTGTCGCCCAGATTGACGCCGCCAAGCTCGATCCGGCCCGGCCAGATCGGCCCCAGCCCGCGCAGGACCGCCTCCAGGATCGCCGGGGCGGGAAGCGTGCCGTCCGTGACCTGCGCCTTCAGCGCGTCGTAGAGGTTGCCGACCCGCCCCGGCGTGCCGAACAGGCCGGGTGCCGCGGTCAGCGCGCTTCCCAACCGGCGCAGCAGCGCCGCGCGCCCCTCCAGCCCGACCAACGGGTTGCCCGGCCCGGCCTGGAAGGCGCGCGCCAGCGCTTCCCCGGTCGTGGCGGAGAGGGACGCCGCGTCGGCGTGCAGGGGGGCTTGCACCGCATCGTCCGCGAAGCCGCCGGACCGGAACAGGTTGAAGCTGGCGATGGCCAGCCCTTCGGAGCGGGCCAGTTCCACCCCCTCCGCGTCGCGGTAGCGCCAGCGGTCGCCGGCCCCGGCGTCCAGCAGAACGCTGATCACCGCGAGGTCGAAGCGGATGCGCGCGATCTCGTCCACATCCGCGATGCCCAGCCTGGCGGCTAGCGCCGCCCAGCGGTCCGTGCCCTCCACCACGAAGTGCCGCCAGCGGCTGTGGTAGGGAACGTCCAGGTCCGGGTAGCAGTCCCGCGTCACCGCCGCCACGAGGTCGGCGGCGTCGCCCAGCCGTTCCGGGCGAACGTCGAAATGGGCGAGATCGCCGCGCCCGGCCTTCGCCAGCAGCTCATGAGCGCGCTGCCGCACCGCGTCGGCGGACAGCAGCCAGGACACGCTTTCCCTGGCCGGCTCCTCGGCGGGCGCGCTCAATCGGTCAGCCCCCGGCCCTTGGCGACGGACAGCTCCTCCGCCGTCGGCACGGCGGGGGTGAAGTAGCCGGCGGCCTTCTTGGCGTCCATCTCCACCTTGGCGTCGTCGGGGATCAGGTCGTCGGGAATCGGGATCTGCTCCACGATCTCGATGCCGGCGCGGCGGATGGCGTCGGACTTCATGTTGCTCATCGACACCATGCGGTCGATGCGGGTGACGCCCAGCCAGTGGAAGACGTCGGGCATCAGTTCCTGGAAGCGCATGTCCTGCACGCCGGCCACGCACTCCGTCCGCTCGAAATAGGCTTCCGCCCGGTCGCCGCCCGGCTGGCGCTTGCGGGCGTTGTAGACCAGGAACTTGGTCACCTCGCCCAGCGCGCGCCCCTCCTTGCGGTTGTAGACGACGAGGCCGGCGCCGTTCTCCTGCGCGGTGCGGATGCACTCCTCGACGCCGTGGGTCAGGTAGGGGCGGCAGGTGCAGATGTCGGAGCCGAAGACGTCCGACCCGTTGCATTCGTCATGCACCCGGCAGGCGACCTTGCGCGCCGGATCGGTCAGCGCCGCCACGTCGCCCAGGATGTAGACGGTCAGCCCGTTGATCGGCGGCAGGAAGACCTTCAGGTCGGGGCGGGTCACCAGTTCGGGGAACATGCTGCCCGTGTGCTCGAACAGGCCGCGGCGCAAGGCGCTCTCCGTGATGCCGAAGCGCTTGGCGACGCCGGGCAGGAACCACACCGGCTCGATGGCGATCTTGGTGACGCGGGCGTCGCCGCCGGACAGCAGGATCTGGCCGTCCGCCGTCAGCCGCCCGGCCCGCATGGCGTCCACCAGTTCCGGCATCTTGATGCGGGCCTTGGTCACGGCGATGGTCGGGCGCACGTCCACGCCGCGTTCCAGATGGTCGCCGAACGCCTCGCTGACCATGTGGCCGTAGGGGTCGATGGAAACGATCCTGTCCGGGTCGCCCCATTGCGGGTGCGGGCCGATGGGCTCCGCCGGGGCGGTGTTGGTCAGGTCCGGCACATGATGGGCGCTGAGCTGTCCCGCCGCGACCGCCAGCGCCCGGTAGACCGCGTAGCTGCCGGTGTGGGCTCCGATGGAGTTGCGCTGCGCCGGGTCGGAGAGGGAGGCGACGACCGGCCCGCGCTCCGCGGCGGTGGGCGCTCCCCAATGGACCGGCGTGTAGCGCGGCTTCGCGCCGCCGGACGGATGCGAGGCGAGGACGATGTGACGTTGCGGCTGGTTGCGGCGGCTTTCCATACGGACGCTCCCGATGCCATTCACATTCCGACAGTCTGACACAGTTCCGGGGCCTGCGAATACCAAATCGAAAGGCCGCGATCTCTGACGTTCGTTCGATTTTCTTTGGGCCGGGCACTCCGTTCGGGGAATAGGGGGTGCCCGAAATTTGTCCCAGCCCGGATGGTTGGAGCCAGAGCTTGGGCGCACGATCTCCTGCTAGGATCGGGGCAACCGATCGCAGAAAAAGGATGCAGGGAATGCCCATCCAGTCAGGCAGGGGCCAATCAGATAGGGGCCGGTCAGGCAAGCGCGGATGGGGCGTGGCGCTGGGAAGCCTCGTGCTGACGCTCGCCCTTGCCGCTCCGGCCATGGCCGGCGACCACAAGCACTGGCGCAAGCACAAGCACAAGCATCACCACCACGGTCACGGCCCGGTGGTGATCTACGAGCCGCCCCCGCCGGTCGTGGTGATGCGCCGTCCGCCGCCCGCCTATTACGCCCCGGCCCCGCGCGTGGTCTACGCGCCGCCGCCGGCCTACTACACGCCCGCGCCGGGCCTCAGCGTCCAGATGAACATTCCGCTGCGCTGAGCGTACCGTCCTGCGGAAGGCGGCTCCCGGAAGGCGGCTTCCGGTCGGGGGGCGCCTTCACCGCAGGATGCGGCACGGGTCCACGATCAGCATGTCCACCGGCTCGTCCCCGTCCCCGGCGGGCACATCCTCGTGCCGGGGAATCAGCAGGCAGCGCCCCTCCTCAAGAAGGATGGTCTTGACCCGGAACCACATCGTCTTCGGGTTGCTGCCAAAGGTGATCTCAAAGGAGTCGCCCGGCGTGACGCGGGCCGGCACCGCGACATTTCCATACTCGCGGCAGGTGTGGGTGAACACCCAGTCGCGGCACAGCCTGAGGGTGGCCGCTCCGCTGGTGGTCACCAGGGACACGCTCTCTCCCGCGGCGGGTGCCTGGGAGGCCCGTGCCGGTGCGCCGTCCAAACCCATGGCCAGGAACATCAACAGGGCTGCCGCAATCCTCATGCCCGTCATCGCCCACCATCCATCACAACGCGCACTGTAGCACGCGCGGCTTCGCCCGCGGTTGGCACTTCGGAGGGGCGGAAATCCACGCCGGCTGATACCCCTGTGACCAGCGTAGGGCTGAGGCTCCGAACCACCTCGGCGGTGGGTTTGCGGCGGCGCCGCCTGCACACCGCCGCAAACCCAGAGCGGGCGTGCTGTTGCGCCGCTGCATCAGGCAATGCCCGTTGCAGACGGCCTCTATTTGCCACAAATGGTTAATGCACTTTAAAGGAATTGGTAACGTCTCATTAACCATATAGCGGTCAGGGTCCAGCCATCGAAACCGCAATGGAATAGACAAATGGCGACGACCTCCACTGGTTTGACCAAGTCCAAAATCGTCGTGAACGCCTACGGTACCTCATCGGACACTGTGAATCCTCACTTTCGTCTGATGATCGACGGCAAGGACGTTGGTCAGGCATCGGTGGGCTCGGCCGAGCCGAAAGCCTATACCTTCGACGTTGACGTTTCCTCTGGTCAGGAACACACGATTCAGGTTGTCTACGACAACGACGATGTGAACGCCGGGTCGAGCCGCGACCTGGGCATCACCTCCATCGTGGTGAACGGCCAGACGCTGAACCCGACCGACGCGACCTATGAGCGCCACGACGACACCGGCGGCACGATGGCCGGTCAGGAAGGTCTGTGGTGGAACGGGGCGCTGACCTTCTCCACCCCGGCCTCGCTCTACGGCGGGACCACCTCCACCGATACGGCCACCTCCGGCAGCACCGCCGCGCCGGAGGCCGACAGCGCGGCCACGGACAACAGCGACGCTTCCGCCGCCACCGGTTCCTCCACCATCACCGTCAACGCCCGCGGCACCGCCGCGGCGGGCCAGAACGCGCACTTCACGGTGCTGGCGGACGGCAAGAAGATCGGCGAGGGCACGGCGGGCACGGAAGCGAAGGACTTCTCCTTCAAGACCGACCTGACCGCCGATCAGGCGCACAAGATCCAGGTCCAGTACGACAATGACGCCAACGAGGGCGGCGCCGACCGCAACCTGCATGTCGGCAGCGTGACCATCAACGGCCACGAATACACCCCGACCGATGCCGCGGTCAGCTACGACAAGGGCGCGCTCGACGGCAAGGACGTCGTCAAGGGGCAAGCCGACCTGTGGTGGAACGGCACGCTGGTGGTCGATGCCGACAAGGGCCTGTTCACCACCGGCACCACCACGACTCCGGCCACGACTCCGGCCACGCCGACCGCTCCGGCGACGACGCCCTCCACCGACAGCGGCACCGGTTCCAACTCCGGCAGCGGCTACCTGCACACCGAGGGCAGCCAGATCGTGGACAGCGCCGGCAACAACGTGAAGCTGACCGGCGTCAACTGGTTCGGCGCGGAGGGCTACGCCTTCGCTCCGCAGGGTATGTGGCAGGACAGCTACAAGAACATCATGGACCAGATGCAGGACCAGGGATTCAACACCATCCGCCTGCCCTGGTCGGACGCCATGCTGGACAACGGCCGCATGCCCACCGGCATCGACTATTCGAAGAATCCGGAGCTTCAGGGCAAAACCAGCCTTGAGGTGTTCGACAAGATCATCGAATACGCCGATCAGACCGGGATGAAGATCATCCTCGACCACCACCGCTCCGGCGACGGCGCGTCGGCCAACGAGAACGGGCTCTGGTACACCGACCAGTATCCGGAATCGAAGATGATCGAAAACTGGAAGATGCTGGCCGAACGCTACGCCGACAACCCGTCGGTCATCGCCGCCGACCTGCACAACGAGCCGCACGGCCAAGCCACCTGGGGCGACGGCAACCAGGCCACCGACTGGAAGGCTGCGGCGGAGCGCATCGGCAACGCCATCCAGTCGGTCAACCCGAACTGGCTGCTGATCGTCGAGGGTGTGGAGAACTCGTCCGAAGGCACCTACTGGTGGGGCGGCAACCTGGACGGCGTGAAGACCGACCCGATCGACTTCAACATCGACAACAAGCTGGTCTATTCCGTCCACGACTACCCGCCGTCGATGGCCGGTTTCGGCTGGTTCAGCGACCCCAGCTATCCCGACAACATGTCGGACGTCTGGACGGACGCCTGGGGCTGGATCGTCCAGAAGGACATCGCGCCGGTCCTGGTGGGCGAGTTCGGCACCAGGCTGGAATCCACCCAGGACAAGCAGTGGCTGGACTCCATCGTCAGCTACATGGACGGCGACTACGACGGCGACGGCAAGTCCGATCTGGCGGCGGGCGACCAGGGCGTCAGCTTCACCTACTGGGCCTGGAGCCCGGGTTCGGGCGACACCGGCGGCATCATGAACGACGACTGGACGGTGAACACGGCGAAGATGAGCGCCATCGAACCGGCCCTGTTCGACGGCACCATTGCCTGATCACGGAGGCTCCGGCCTTCGCGTGCAGAGGGACCGCCCGGCACCGGACCGACCTCCGGCGCCGGGCGTCTCGTTTTCCAAAGCGTCGTCGTTACGCGGAAGCCGCACCGCGCGGGCGGAACAGCGCTTCCGCCTCGGCCCGCGGGTCCCGGAGGCCGGGGGCCGCCTGCCCCGGACGCCCGCCGCCGGACAGGATGGCGACCGTCTCGGCCAGCCACAGATAGGGGCCGCTGCGCCCGGCCTCCGGAAGGCGGGAGAGGTCACGCAGGTAGTTGCCGACCGCCAGGGTCAGCGCCTCTTCGCCCGTGGCGCCCTGGACCCGTCCGGCGGCGGCGGCGAAGCGGCGGCGTTCCTCCGCGTCCGTCTTCACCCGCTCCTCCACGGCCTTCAGCAGCGCCGCACGGGTGCGGGGGCCGTTCAGCAGGTTCAAGGCCGTCACGACCGGATCGACCGGCTTCGCGGGGCGCGAAGCGGACTCGCCCACAGCGGAATCCCTCATGGTGCGCCGCGGGTCGGCCCAGCGGCGCGTCGAATGTCCGTGCTGCATGGAATGTCTGGCTTTCTTTCCCGAAAAGGGCCGAGCAGCCCTTCAGATGGTGTAGGTTCCTTCGAACAGATCACCGAGCGCGAGGCGCATCAGGGACCGGGTCCGGGTGACGCGCCGATGCTCGTCGCGCGCGGTGACCATATGACAACGCCGGCACAGCCACTGCCGTTCCATGACCTTCTCCGCGGAGGCTTCGATTGCCGTTTTGCGGCGGCGGTACAGCCCGACGATGCTTCGCGACGTCCTGACCCCGGCGTACTCGACCACGTCCGGCCAGGGCGCCGGGGTGCCCTCCTCGCTGAACCAGATCCCGTCGGGCGACAACCACCGGCCATCGGGCAGGCAGCGCAACGTATGGCCGTGGGGACGCCCGCAATGCTCGCACCGCGGGGCGGCGGAGCGGGGGGCGGCGGGAAGGGCATGGTGTTCGGCGTGGAGGTCGATGAGGCGGGCCATTCTGACCAGGGATGGTGGCTGCGAACAAAACCAAAACCGAATCTAGCGCATCGCAGGGGCCGTGGGAATCCCCAACAATGGCCCGCCCGCGGTAATTCTTTGCTTACGGCTTATGACGAAAGCCGTGGGGGCCGTCGCGCCGGCACCTTCCGCGGGACCCGCCCGCCGCTTTTGCAAGCCGGCGTGGGCCGGAAAAGCATTTTGCCTCTGGTTCCTATGCGCCACTGCCTATACGCTGTCAGACAAATCGGAGCTATAGGTCATGGAAAAGGTAACAGTGCCGCAGAATTCGGCCGCGTCCGTCCCCGGCAATTCCACCGGTGGTAGTGTGGTGCAACGTGTGGACTTCGAACTGAACGGCGCCCGCATCGTCGCTTTTCTGGACAGCGACCAGCCCACCCAGCCCGGCGGCATCGTGTGGCCGCAAGTGGCCGAATCCTACGCCGCGGAGCAGGGCATCCGCATGAGCGACGCCCGCTGGTACAGCGTGCAGCCCTACCGCTTCGCGAACGGACGCCCCAACGTCAACGAATACCGCCCCAACGGCCAGACCTGGAAATTCGAGACCAACCTGAGCACGGCGGCGGAAATCGTCCGGCGCCTGGGCCTGGACCTCGACTCCCTGCCTCTCGACATCTAGGCAGCGCTTCGCGGCTGGTCCAACGGGTCACGGTCGCGCTCCTTCCAGTACCGGCCCGGTCAGCCCGCTCTCAGCGGATGCCGATGGCATCCGCCTGTCGCCGTATACCGCATCAGGTTTCCGGAACCGCCGCGATGGCGCCGGTCTCGGACGCCTGAAGGATCGCTTCGATCAGCCGGTGGACCTTCAGCGCCTCCCGTCCGGTCACGCGCGGCTGGGTGCCGCGGTCGAGCGCGTCGAGGAAGTCCGCCAGCACGGCGCGGTGGTGGGCGTTGGAGAAGGCCATGGGATCGGCCCCGCCGCCCATCGTTCCCGCCGTCTCTCCCGTCTGGACCGCTTCTCCGGAGCGCAGTTGCACCTCCAGCCGGTCGCCGGTCAGCAGGGCGGACCCGGCGGTCCCGGCGATCTCGATGCGCTCCGGATAGCCGGGGTAGGCGGTGGTGGTGGCGTCCACCGTGGCGAGCAGCCCGCCGTCATAACGCAGGGCGGCGCACACCACGTCCTCGGTGTCGATGGGGCGCAGGCCGCTGGTGTTGGCGAAGGCCGCGACCTCGCGCGGCAGGCCGAGCAGGCTGACATACAGGTCCAGCGTGTGGATGGCCTGGGTCAGCAGCACGCCGCCGCCGTCCCGCGCCTTGCTGCCGCGTCCGGGCTGGGCGTAATAGGCGTCGTCGCGCCACCAGCGCACCACGACGGAAGCCGACAGCGGGCGGCCCAGCGTGCCGGCGCGCAGCAGTTCCGCCAGCCGCTCGGCGGCGGGGCGGAAGCGGTGCTGGAGCATGACGCCCAGCGTCAGACCGGCGCGCTCCATGTTCTCCACCACGGCGCGGCAGCCGGCGGGCGTGGCGTCCAGCGGCTTTTCGAGCAGCACATGCTTGCCCGCGGCGGCGCAGCGGGCGACCAGTTCCGCGTGGGTGTCCGGCGGGGTCAGCAGCAGGATGGCGGAGACGGACGGATCGTCCAGCAGCGTCTCCGCCCGGTCCACCACCGGCAGACCGAAGCGCGCCGCGAAGGCCGCGCGGCGGTCGGCGGTGGGGCTGAAGCCGCCCGCCACCTCCACCCGGTCCGCCAGATCCAGAAGGCTCTGGGCGTGGGGCGCCGCCGCCATGCCCAGCCCGATCACGCCGACGCGGCGCCGCATCGGAGTCAGCCCCGCGCCAGGGCGGCGGCCTCGCGGGCCAGCCGCTCGATCTCGGACCAGCGGCGCTCCTTCACCGCGTCCGCCGGGGTCAGCCAGGTGCCGCCCAGCGCGAAGACGTTGGGAAGGGACAGGATCTCCTTCACGTTCTCCGCCTTGATGCCGCCGGTCGGGCAGAAGCGGATGTCCGGCAGCAGAGGCGCCATGCCGCGCAGCGCCGGGGCGCCGCCGTTCAGCATGGCCGGGAAGAACTTCAACTCGCGGAAGCCGTGCTCCATGGCGATCAGCGCCTCGGTCACCGTGGCGATGCCCGGCAGATAGGGCAGGCCGGCGTCCTTGGCGGCCTCGGCCAGACGGTCGGTCAGGCCGGGGCTGACGACGAAGCGGGCGCCGGAATCGCGGGCCTGGGCGAACTGCTCGGGCCGGATCAGCGTGCCGAGACCGACCAGCGCGCCCGGCACGCGGGCGGCGATGGCCTCCGCGCAGGCGAGCGCCGCGGGGGTGCGCAGCGTCACCTCCAGCGTGGTCAGGCCGCCGGCGACCAGCGCCTCGGCCAGAGCCACGGCGGTGTCCGGCTCGTCGAGCACGAGGACCGGGACGATGCGCGGGCCGGACAGGGAGGGTTCAAGACGCGGATGGGTCATGTCGGGGCCTCGGCAGGAGAGAAATAGAGCGGTGCGGCGAGCCGCATGTCGTCGATGGTCAACAGCAGGCCGTCGATGTGGTCGCCGAGCGCCTTCGCCGCGCGGTCGGGGTCATGGTCCGCGATGGCGGCGGCGATGGCCTCGTGCTCGGCGATGACGGCGGCCATGCGGCCGGGAAAGGGCAGGGTGAGATGGCGGCAGCGGTCGATCTGAACCTTCACCTGCTGGGTGATCGGCCAGAAGCCGGGATGGCCGGCGATGTCGGCGATCAGCGCGTGGAACGCCTCGTCCGCCTGATGGAAGCCGTGGGCGTTGCCCGTGGCGTCCACTTCGCGCTGGCGCTCCAGGTTGGCATGGAGTGCTGCGACCTGGCTGCGGGTCGCGCGTTCCGCCGCGAAGCGGACGGTCGCCTGCTCCAGCGTCTTGCGGATCAGATTGGCTTCCGGCAGGGCGGCGATGGGGATGCGGGCGACGAAGGTGCCGGATTGCGGGAAGACCTCCACCAGCCCTTCGTCGGCCAGCCGCAATATGGCCTCGCGCACCGGGGTGCGGCTGACGCCGAAGGCTTCGGCCACCAGCTTCTCCAGGATCGGATCGCCCGGCTTGCGGGCCAGCGACACGATGTCGGCCCGCAGGTCGCGGTAGATGGCCGCCGCCGCCGTCGTTCCGCGTTGCGGGGCACGGGGCGGCTTGCCGGAGACCGAAGCGATCGTGGTCGGGCCTGTGGGCATGGCGATGACCTCGTGTCAGCCGGCGGGGATCGGTCAGCCGTCCAGGACGGACGCCATGGCGTCGCGCGGGATGATGGCGCCGCGGTGCTGGATGACCACGGCGGCGATGCGATGGGCGGACCGCGCCGCCTCCACGGGGCCGTGGCCCTTCTGGCGGGCGCTGAGATACCCGGCGCTGAAGCTGTCGCCCGCCGCGGTGGTGTCCACGACCTTGGCGACCGTTTCCGACGGCACGGTTTCCTCGATGCCGGGGGCGGAGACGATGCAGCCCGGCTTTTCCAGCTTCAGAACGATCTCCGCCACTCCGGCGCCGCGCACGCGGGCCATGGCCGCGTCGGCGTCGGCGTCGCCGTACAGGCCGCGCAGATCCTCCACGCCCGGCAGGGCGATGTCGGTGCGCCGGAGCATCGCGTCATAGGCGCGCTGCGCCGTCTCGCGGTCCGGCCACAGGCGGGGACGCCAGTTGGTGTCGAAGGCGACGCGCCCTCCGCGCGCGCGCAGGCGGTCGAGCATGGGGAACAGAACCTCCCGCCCGCGCTCGCCCCAGATCGCCAGGCTGATGCCGGAGAGATAAAGCAGGTCGTAGCTTTCCAGGTCGGCGACCAGCGCCGGGCTTTCGGGCAGCACGAACAGATCGCGGGCCGGGGCGGAATCGCGCCAGTAGAGGAAGCGCCGCTCCCCCTTGTCGTCCGTTTCGATCATGTAGAGGCCGGGGACGCGGTTCGCCACGCGCAGCACATGGCCGGTGCCGACCCCTTCGGCCTCCCAGGTGGCGACCATGGCGTCGCTGTTGCCGTCGTCGCCCAGCGCCGTTACATAATCCGGCGCCATGCCGAGGCGCGCCATGTAAACGGCGGTGTTCAGGGTGTCGCCGCCGAACCCCATGGTGAAGGTTCCGTCGGGACGGCGCACCAGCTCGATCATGCATTCGCCAAGGGCCGCAACCCGGCGCGCGGACTCACCCATCGCCATCCCCCCGTCCGGCGGACGATCCGCCGGTTCCTGCTGAACAGTTCGAACCACACGGTCTTTCGGACGCGTGTCCCCCGAATCCAAGTATACTAATATATCAATGCTTGGGGCAAGCGTTTTGCGCGCTTTTCGCCCTGCGGCCTTTTAGCGCGTGGCGGTGGCGGCGTCCTGCCGCCTTTTGCGCAGCCGCTCGCGGTGGGCGGTGTAGAGGCCGCTGGCGATGATGATGCCGGCGCCCAGGAAGGTCCAGTGGTCGGGCAGCGCGCCGAAGATCAGGAAGCCCAGCAGCGTGGACCAGACGATCTGGATGTAGGAGAAGGGGGCGAGCACCGACGCCTCGCCGAAACGGTAGGCCTGGACCATCAGCCATTGCCCCATGGTGGACACCAGCCCGATCAGGGCGCCCAGCGCGACCTCCGTCCAGGTCGGCATGGCGACGTTGAAGGGCAGCAGCACGGTCAGCACCGCGAAGCCCGTCAGGGCGGTCCAGATCAGGGTGGTGGTGGGATGCTCCTGCCCGGTCATCTTGCGGGTGATGACGACGCCGGTCGCCCAGCTCATCGCCGACAGGATGGGGAAGATGGCCGCCGGCTGGAAGGCCGCCCCGCCGGGCCGGATGACGATCAGCACGCCGAGCAGCCCGACCAGCACCGCCGCCCAGCGGTGCGGCCCGATCTTCTCGCCCAGAAACAGGATCGACAGGACCGTGACGAAGAGCGGCGAGACGTAGCTGGTCGCCGCGGCCTCCGCCAGAGGCAGGTAACGCATGCCCATGATGAAGAACAGCGCCGACCCCAACAACCCCAGTCCGCGCAGGATCTGAAGGCCGGGCCGGGCGGTCTTCACCGCCGCCGGTCCGCCCCGGATCATCAGAGGCAGCAGAAGCGTGGTGAAGCCGGCATAGCGCATCCAGCCGATCTCGATGGAGGGCAGGGTCTGGGACAGATACTTCGCCGCCGCGTCGGAGAAGGAGAAGAAGAGGACCGCGGCGACGACCATCAGAAGGCCGCGCACGGGATCGTCGCGGCGCTCGCAGGGGGAAGACGGAGCGGTCCGGACGGCGGACACCCCTTCCGTGGGGCGGGGACAGTCGGGCATAGCCGGGGGGCGTTTCCAGGCAGGAGGGCGGGCCGGGTCTCCTCCCGGTCAATTGTCAGATTACTGATATATCAGCCTGGAAACAATGCGCGGGGCGTCATGGCAGCCATACGGACGGCCATGCGGATGGGCCGGCGCGTCAGCCCTCGTTGCGGTCCGCGGCGGCGGGGCCGCGCAGGGCCGAGGTGACGGCGGGCGCCGGGCGCAACAGGGGAGTCGGCGGGTTGACCGGCAGGTCCATCAGGCCGCGTCGGGCGGCGTTGCGCTCCGCCTCGTAATCGGAGCCGGGGAAGCGTCGCAGCAGCGTCTCGTAGGTATCGCGCGCCGCGGCGGGACAGCCCAGGATGCGGAACGCCTCCCCCTGCCGCAGCAGGGCGCCGGCCTCCGTCCCGCGGTGGTAGGAGGCGAGGCTGACGGCCACCGCGAACCACTGGTCATAGGCGGCCCACAGCGCCTCCACCGTCGGCCCCTCGCACCGCCCGGCCTCCACCGCCGCTTCCAGCGCCTGCCGATAGGCCGTGTCGGGCGCCGGGGCGGTCATCGCGCAGCCGCCCGTCAACAGGACGGCGCCCGCAAGAGCGGTTCCGGCAATCGCCTGTCTGGTGCGGGTCAGCATCGGTCCATCTCCCCCCGTTCGCGGTCTTCTGTTCGTGACCATACGCACCCAGTGAAATACAGGCGGATTAAAAGCCGGATTAAAGCCCGGTTCAAGCCGGCAGGAGGAGGGCGCCGGGACGGGATGTTGCGGGCAACTCGGGAGTAAAATATTTCGAATTTAGAGGCAAAGAGAGGGTAAGAATTTGTGTCTTAACGGATGTTAAAAACCCTATAAAGGGAGGGTGTACATTATCTGTTGAGGTAGGCCGGACGGTTGACTCCTGATACAGGAAGGCTATTACCTGGGGCTGTGAGAAAATAAAGCACTCGAAATTAAGAAAAATTTTAAGTGCGTTGTCATCACACCCTCTAGCTGAAGCCTTGTTGTGGAGAATCCCATGCGTGCAGTCCTGGTCGAACCGAATCCGCTGATCGCCGACGCTCTTGGCCGTCAGCTCGGCATGGGCAAGATCCGCTACGACCGCCAGGATTGGGCGGGGCTGGAGGAGCTTCTG
>JAEYPE010000183.1 GCA_023411035.1 Pseudomonadota bacterium | reverse complement strand
TCCGCAACTGCGCCCTCAACATCATCCGGAAATCAGGCACCAAGCCAAAGCCCGCTCGCGAAGCTTTCGCCGCGAACCCCAAGGCCGCTATTCGAGCCGTCAGGAGCGCCTGAATTGAATTGCCCTGTCTTCAGGGCGGGGGCGGATATGGAAGCAGTTGACACCCCAATGATTGACAACTTCATCTAAGCGCAAGCCGCAACACTCTTCGACACGCATTCCTGTGAAGAACATGATTAGAATGGGCCAGCGCATACTACTTTCAAACGGGAAGCGCGGAATAATGTCGTTAAGGTAAACATTCACGATCTCAGGGGGAAGGTATTTGCCGGGGTCGCTTTCACCATGGCCTTCTTTAACTTCCTTGTTCACGTTCAGGCCGTCAAATGGGCTAGGGGCGACTATAAACCCCTCCCTTACGGCGAAGTTGAACAGCGCGCGTACCTTCTTCATGCGTTGGTCGCACGTACCATACGATAGGTCTTCCCTTTCGTGCAGGAAATCGCGAAAGGCTCTTGCGGTATTCCGGTCAATCTCAACGATAGGCTTGTCCCCGCACCTCTCAATGAACAGCGATACCGCTGTGCGATACTGTCTAAGCGTATCGGGTTTTGGCGGTTCGGTTTTGTTCAATTTTTCAAGCAACTTAGTAACGGTTAGGGTCTTATCAAACGCAGTAACAACGGATTGAGTTTGGGGAATCTTTGCGGCTTCAACAAGGCGCCTTGCCGTTTCGATTCTCTGTGTCTCGCAAAGGATGTATGCCTCTACGTCATTCAACAGTTTTGCACTGTTCTTTCCCTTGGTCAGTCGGCGCAGCGCTTCGTTGAAAATCTCTTCGCTTGTTTCGGCGTTGGGAAACCCACCTGCGGCGAAGTCGATGAACTCCGAAATATGCTTCTTAGGATCAGCGAACCGATAGAACTCCAGAGTTGCTAGGCGCTGTTCCTCTTCATCCCGCCGCTTCCGTTGCATCTCCTCGAAAAGTGCGCGCTGGCGATCCATCTCAGCGCGTTCTGTGATCTCTTTTTCCGCTTCCTTGACGCGCTGATGAAACTCCGCGATGTAGCTGGTAGCCTTGGCTTTCGTCGCGCGATCAAGAACTTTTGAGCCAAGGGAGCGGCGGTAATTGACTCCGAGAACGGCGCGGACGTGGGTGGGTACTCTGATATCCACATACCATCGCCCGTTGGCGTGCTGTATCACATTTTCCATGTCACTTACCCCAAGAACATCCCCAAAATTATGCCCAAAATACCAGTGTTTATGCGGGTTTCAAGGGGAATCATGGGCTTAGATTAAAATGCGTGATTCCTCCCTGAACCGCCAGTCACTGCCGCCGTTGCGCCTGTTCCCGTCGGGAACGCGCCGGCGGCATTTTTTGCGGCGCATTGAAGAAAGCGCGCGTGTTTGGCTTGCGCAGGGATCAATGCGATATTACTGACTGTCCCCGGCGTCGCGCATCGGTGGCGGAACGGCCTCGCAGCCGTCCGATACCGCCAGCCAGACCCGTGCACGTCGAACCGCGTATGCCAGAGTCGCGCATGCCAGAACCGCGTATGACCGAACCAGACTTCGACCCGTCGGTGACCGACGGCATTCCGCCGGGTGAACTGGCGGACTTTCACGTATGGCGGCAGCGCGTGGTCGGCACCAACATCTCCGACAAGACCCTGCTGGCGACCGACTATCTCAATCACTTCAACGAAATCGTGATGCTGATCGAGATGATCCCGGACATGCCGGACATGCTGGAGGAGTGCCTGATCTGGCAGCCCAAGAGCTATCCGGAGCATTTCCGCGACAGCGGCTTTTCCGACAAGGAACTGGCCATCGAGGCATATGGCCACGTTCCCGCCAAGTTCAAGCGGCCCTTCGAGGACACCATCGCCCAGGCGCATCAGGTGGTCCGCCACACGCTGGAGCGCGTTTCCACCGATATCCATGACGGGGCAGCCGACAAACTGCGGATGGACTGCCAGACCTCCGTCGCCATGATCCACCGCATCATCCAGGTCGCCAACGGCATCATTCACGGCACCGCCCACGTCATGGAGCAGGCGGAAATCGACCTTTATCTGAGCGCCGAATAGCCGGGGCCGAGCCGGGGACGCGTGGAAATGCCGGGTCTCTGCGCGAATGATTATTGCTTGTACACCAAGCATTCGTTCCTTGCATGGCTCAAAGGCCAAGCGTCAAACTACAGTAAGTCTCCGAACAAAGAGGAGGCGGCGCCGCGGCGGATGCCTCCCACCGGGAGTGGAGACAGACCGTGAAGGGACCCACCATCGCATCGGCCGACGCATCGGCCGGGGCGCAGGGGGACGTGTCGGTCGATGTGGAGGCTGCGGCTGACCTCGCCGCCTCCCCGGAGATGCGGCTCTGGTTGCGTCTTTCAGCGTGTGCCGCGCTGATCGGCGCCCGGCTGCGCAGCCGTTTGCGCGATGAGTTCAGCACCACCCAGCCGCGCTTCGACCTGCTGTGCCTGCTCGACCGCCAGCCGGAAGGTCTGACCATGGGCGAGCTGTCGAAGCGCATGATGGTCACCAACGGAAACATCACCGGCATTGTGGAACGGCTGATGAAGGACGGGCTGGTCACGCGCACCGCGGCGTCGAACGACCGGCGCTTGCAGTTCGTCCGGATCACCGCCGAAGGAAGCACCCTGGCGCAGGCCATCACAGCGGCCCAGCGACGCTGGCTGGCCGAACTGACGGCGGGGATGCCCCACGGCGACGTGGTTCAACTGATGGGCCTGTTGGAAAAGCTCAAGATAACGGTGCGGGGCGGAGGCGTCAGAGGATGATTCGGTCCGGTCATGTCGACAGCTTCACCCGCGACCGTCTGCCGCCGCCGGAGCGGATGCCCGACTTTTTCTACGACCGCCCCGAACTGACCTACCCGGAGCGGCTGAACGCCGCCGCGGCCCTGCTGGACGGCTGGCGGGAGCGCGGCTGGGACGAGCGGCCCTGCGTCATCGGGAACGACGACGTGTGGAGCTATGGCCGCTTCCGCGACACGGTGGACCGGATCGCGCGGGTCCTGACCGGGCAATTCGGAATCGTGCCGGGCAACCGGGTCCTGGTGCGCGGAACCAACACGCCGATGCTGGCGGCCTGTTGGCTGGCGGTGCTGAAGGCCGGGGCTGTGGTGGTGCCGACCATGCCGCTGCTGCGCGCGGCGGAACTGGAAAGCATCATCGAGCGCGCGGCCATCTCGCTGGCCTTGTGCGACGCGCGCTACGTCAAGGACATCTCCACGGCGGCGGCGGCGATGGGCGGGCGGATGCCCGTCGTGACCTTCAACGGCGGGGATCTGGAGGCGCGCCTTGAGGAAACTGAGCCCGGATTCGCCGCGGTGGACACCGCCGCGGACGACGTGGCGCTGATCGCCTTCACCTCCGGCACCACGGGCAAGCCCAAGGCGACCGCGCATTTCCATCGCGACCTTCTGGCGGTGGCCGACCTGTCGCCGCAATCGATGCTGAAGACCAGCGGCGACGACGTGTTCTGCGGCACGCCCTCCCTTGCCTTCGCCTACGGGCAGGGGGGGATGCTGCTGTTCCCCCTGCGGGTCGGGGCGGCGGTGGTGCTTCTGGACCGGGCAACGCCGGAACGGCTGATGGAGGTGACGGCCAAGTACAAGGCGACGGTGATGTTCACCGTGCCGACCGTCTATCGCGCCATGACCGTGCGGATCGAGGAGGAACCGGCCTTGGCCGAGGGGCTGCGCACGTTGCGCGCCTGCGTCTCGGCGGGGGAGCCGCTGCCGGCCACCACGCTGGAAGGCTGGCAGGCCGTGACGGGGTTGGAGATCCTGGACAGCTTCGGCACGACGGAGATGCTGAACGCCGTCCTGCATTCCCCGCCCGGCGCCGTCCGGCCCGGCGCCACCGGCAAGGTGGTTCCGGGATACGAGGCCCGCGTGGTGGACGACAGCCTGAACCCGTTGCCGCCGGGCCAGCTCGGGCGGCTGGCGGTGCGCGGCCCGACCGGCTGCATCTATCTGGACGACCCGCGCCAGGAGAATTACGTGCAAGGCGGGTGGAACCTGACCGGCGACGCCTTCCGCATGGATGAGGACGGCTATTTCTGGTATCACGCCCGGACCGACGACCTGATCGTTTCCGCCGGTTACAAGATTTCCGGGCTGGAGGTGGAGGACGTCCTGCTTCGCCACGAGGCGGTGGAGGAATGCGCGGTCATCGCGGCGCCCGATCCGTTGCGCGGCTCCATCCCCAAGGCCTTCATCGTCACCCGCGACGGCGTGCGGCCCAGCGACGATCTGGCGGAACAGCTGCAATGCTACGTAAAGGACCGGATCGCCCCCTACAAGTACCCCCGCGCGGTGGAGTTCCTGGACCAGTTGCCGCGGACGGAAACGGGCAAGATCCAGCGCTACAAACTGCGGCAGAGGGAATGGGTGGACGGCGAGGATTGATGCGCGGTCCGGACGAGGAGACGCGGGCGGCGGCGCATGCCCCGCTTGTGCAGTTCCTTCTGTTCGTGGTGGTCGGCTGTGCCGCGGCGGTCGGCCATTACGGCGTTCTGATCGCCCTGTCGGAACTGGCGTCGGCCCCGCCGGTCCTGGCCTCGGCGGCGGGCTTCCTGGTCGGGGGCGTCATCAGCTACCTGCTGAATTACGGCCACGTCTTCCGCAGCGAGCAGGCGCACCTGCCCACCGCCACGAAGTTCGTGGCCGTCGCGGCGGTGGGGCTGTGCCTGAACAGCGCCATCATGTGGGCTCTGGCGCAGCGGCTGGGCCTGCATTACCTGCCGGCCCAGCTCGCCGCCACGGCGCTGGTGATGCTGTGGAGCTTCGGCGCGAACCGCTATTGGACCTTCAACGCCGGATCGCCCGCCGGCTGATCGCCTGTCGACTGGGTGTTGGGGCGGGCGACGAAGGAATGGCGGTGCGGCGTCGGGCCGATGTTCTTCGGCAGCCGTTCGGCCCGCAGCCCGGCGGCGGACAGCCGCGATTGCAGTTCCGCGGGCCTGTAGGTGGAAAAGCCCGATTCTCGCCGGATGCGGCGGTAGTCGGACAGCGCCATGCGCCCCAGCCCCATCAGGGCGGCCATCAGGAATCCATGCTGGCGCGCCATGCTGAGCTGGCTGGCGATGTCGCGCAGCATCGGCGTGTCGGGGTCCACCACATCGGCGATCAGGATGCGTCCCCGCGCGCTGACCAGACCGCGCCAGAGGCGGAGGACTGCGTCCAACTCCTCGCGCGGGATGTATTGAAGGACGGAGACGGCCAGCACCAGATCGACGCTGCCCGCCGGAAGCGCCGCGAGATCGTCGTCGTCCAGAATCCTGATCCCCGGATGGCCGGCCAGCCGGTCGCGCAGGCGCTGCCGCACCACGGGGGCGGCGTCGTACAGCCAGACGTTCCGGCAGCGCTTCGCCATGGCCTCCGCCGCCAGCGCGTCGCCGCACCCGAAATCCAGGACGGTCCCCCCCTCCGGAAGATGGGCTTCGAGGTCGCTTTGCAGGCAGGCGAAGTGCGCTTCCAGATTGCGCTGGTTGGCGTAGATGGCGTTGGGCCGGTTCCAGAAATCCACCCAGCCGCCGGAACCCTGTCCGCCCGGTGGTCCGCCCGGTGGTCCGGATGACGTTCTGTTGTCGTGCATTCCCGCATTCCCTTCGTGGGTCGATTCTTGTCGTGGGGATGTTATGGCTCTCTCTTCGAACTGAAGAGTCCCCTCGTTCCGACCGAGTCGCAACCATGGTAGGGACGTGCACTCGGAGGGGTCAAGAAGGACCGGCGGGGCCTATACCACCGGGAATTCGGCGAAGCGGGCGAGGCGGACGTTCCGCCCGGCGAGCAGGGCGGCGAAGGCCGGACTCTTCAGATAGCCGTATTCCACCTTGCGCTGGTCCACCAGGGGGTCGGCGCGGCGCAGGGCCTCGTCCGGGATGCCGGGATGGACCATCACCAGCAGCCGCCCGGCGGGCCGGTCCAGGAAGCGCGCCATCAGATCCGGGAAGGGCTGGCGCCCGGAGAAGTCGTAGACTCCGGCGAAGCGGTCGTTGGCGGGAATGCCGCGCGCCCGCGCCAGCCGCGCCAGCCCGCCGCCCAGCCCGCCGATCAGCAGCGTCTTCGGCACCGCCACGCCGCGCCGCAGGACGGCGGTCACCGGCTCCCCGCACAGGCGGACATAGGCGCCGGGCAGGGCCGCCAGGGCGTCGGCCACCGCCTTCCGCACGGTGGGAAGCTGGTGAACGTGCTGGTGCCCGTCGATGTAGGCCGGCGGGCCGCCCCAGGCGGCGGTGAAGGCGTCGATCTGCCGGCCCAGTTCCTCCCGGATCTCCCTCGGGTCGAGACCGCCGGTGTAGGCCAGCTTCATCAGCGCGCCGAGCGGCGGCAGCTTTCCGCCGGGGGCCAGCTTCGGCAGGGAACCCAGCGGCGTCTGATCGGTCAGGGTGAAATGCAGCCCGACGTCGGCCTTCCCGGCCAGTTCCTTCAGCGGCGCCGCTCCCTCCGCCCAGTAGGGGCAGAGCGTCATGGCCGAGGTGGCGGTCAGGCGCCCGGCGGCGATGAGATCCCGGATCGCTTCGTTGACGCCCGGCGACAGGCCGTAGTCATCGGCGCAAAGCAGGACCGGATGCGCCGGACGCTGGGCTGGGGTGGTGTCGGTGATCGGCATGGCGATGTAAGGTGGGGCGGACAGCGGCGCGAAGCCGGGGAGGGGGATGATGGAGTGGGACAGCCTGTGGTTCAACGGTCATGCGGCCACCATGGGGCCGATGGGCAATGTTCGGGAAGCGGCGGTGGCCGTGAAGGACGGGCGGATCGCCTGGATCGGCGCCGCCAAGGACCGGCCCGCGGGCCGCGCCGCGGAAGAGCATGACCTGGGCGGACGCTGGGTCACGCCGGGGCTGATCGACTGCCACACCCATCTGGTCTTCGGCGGCAACCGCGCCCGCGAGTTCGAAATGCGGCTGGAGGGTGCGACTTATGAGGAGATCGCGCGGGCTGGGGGCGGCATCGCCTCCACCGTCGCCGCGACCCGCGCCGCCGATGAGGAAAGCCTGATCGCGAGCGCCGCCGTCCGCCTGCAACGGCTGCTGGCCGAGGGCGTGACCGTGGTGGAAGTGAAGTCCGGCTACGGCCTGGACCTCGCCACGGAGCGGCGGATGCTGCGCGCCGCGCGGGCGCTGGGGGAGCGCTTCCCGGTGACGGTGCGGACGACCGAGCTGGCCGCCCACGCCCTGCCGCCGGAATTCGCCGGGCGGGCGGACGACTACATCGCGCTGGTCTGCGAGGACATTCTGCCCGCCCTGGCGGCGGACGGGCTGCTGGACGCCGTGGACGCCTTCTGCGAGCGGATCGCCTTCTCGCCGGAGCAGACGGCCCGCGTGTTCGACACCGCGCAACGGCTGGGCCTGCCGGTGAAGCTGCACGCCGACCAGCTTTCGGACGGCGGCGGGGCGGCGCTGGCCGCCCGCTACAAGGCGCTGTCCGCCGCCCATGTGGAGCATACGGGCGAGGAGGGCGCGCGGGCGATGGCCGCGGCGGGGACGGTGGCCGTGCTGCTGCCCGGCGCCTTCTACATGCTGCGCGAGACGAAGCTGCCGCCCATCGACCTGTTCCGGCGGCACGGGGTGCCGATGGCGGTGTCCACCGACTGCAATCCCGGAACCTCGCCCGCCGTGTCGCTTCTGCTGATGCTGAACATGGCCTGCACCCTGTTCCGCCTGACCCCGCAGGAGGCGTTGGCCGGCGTCACCCGCAACGCCGCGCTGGCGCTGGGCATGGCCGGCTCGCACGGCACGCTGGAGCCCGGCAAGGCCGCCGATCTGGCGGTCTGGGACATCGGTGACCCGGCGGAGCTTTGCTACTGGCTGGGCGCCAATCCCTGCGCGGCGGTGGTGCGGGCCGGGCGGCTGGTGAAATCGTCATGGAGGTAGGCTAGCATCGCGGTGACGCGGACTGAGGTGCCTCGGACAACAGCCTTCTCCCCGGAAAGGAGAGGGGACTTCAAATGCGGCAGCGCTGTTCCCGTCTGAAAATAACAAGCCAATCAGGCAAAATAAGAGAGGGGCGAGTCACATGACCGACACCAACCCGCCGGCGGGGCAGCCGGCCAACCGCCGCGTCATCCGGGCGCCGCACGGCACCGAACTGTCGGCCAGATCCTGGCTGACCGAGGCGCCGCTGCGCATGATGATGAACAACCTCGACCCCGACGTGGCGGAAAACCCGGACGAGTTGGTGGTCTATGGCGGCATCGGGCGGGCGGCGCGGAACTGGGACTGCTTCGACGCCATCGTCGCTGCGCTGAAAACTCTGGGCGAGGACGAGACGCTGCTGGTCCAGTCGGGCAAGCCGGTCGGCGTCTTCCGCACCCACGCCGACGCGCCGCGCGTGCTGATCGCCAACTCCAACCTCGTGCCGCACTGGGCGACCTGGGACCATTTCCGGGAGCTGGATGCCAAGGGCCTGATGATGTACGGCCAGATGACCGCCGGGTCCTGGATCTACATCGGCAGCCAGGGCATCGTGCAGGGCACCTACGAAACCTTCGCGGAGGTCGGGCGGCTGCATTACGGCGGTGACCTGAAGGGGCGCTGGATTCTGACCGGCGGGCTGGGCGGCATGGGCGGCGCGCAGCCGCTGGCCGCGACCATGGCCGGGGCGTCCATGCTGGCCGTGGAATGCTCCGCCCGCAGCATCGAGCGGCGGCTGGAGACCAAATATCTCGACCGCTCCGCCACCAGCCTCGACGAGGCCATGGCGATCCTCTGGGAGGCCCAGGCAGCCGGCAAGGCCGTGTCGGTCGGGCTGCTCGGCAACGCGGCGGAGGTGTTCCCGGAACTCGTTCGCCGTGCCAAGGCCGACCCGCGCTTCCGCCCCGACGCGGTGACCGACCAGACCAGCGCGCACGACCCGCTGAACGGATACCTGCCCGCCGGCTGGACGATGGAGGAGGCCGAGACGAAGCGCCGCACCGACCCGACGGCGGTGGTCGCGGCGGCCAAGGCGTCGATGGCGACCCACGTCCGCGCCATGCTGGACTTTCACGCCATGGGCGTGCCGACGCTGGATTACGGCAACAACATCCGGCAGGTCGCCAAGGACGAGGGGGTGGCGGACGCCTTCGCCTTCCCCGGATTCGTCCCGGCCTACATCCGCCCGCTGTTCTGCCGCGGCATCGGCCCGTTCCGCTGGGCCGCCCTGTCCGGCGATCCGGAGGACATCTACCGCACCGACGCCAAGGTGAAGGAACTGATCCCCGACAACCCGCACCTGCACAACTGGCTGGACATGGCGCGGGAGCGCATCCGCTTCCAGGGCCTGCCGGCGCGCATCTGCTGGGTGGGGCTGGGCGACCGGGCGCGGCTCGGCCTCGCCTTCAACGAGATGGTGGCGAAGGGCGAACTGAAGGCCCCCATCGTCATCGGGCGCGACCATCTGGACAGCGGTTCCGTCGCCAGCCCGAACCGCGAGACGGAAGGGATGATCGACGGATCGGACGCGGTGTCGGACTGGCCGCTGCTGAACGCGCTTCTGAACTGCGCGTCGGGGGCGACCTGGGTGTCGCTGCATCATGGCGGCGGAGTCGGCATGGGCTTCAGCCAGCACGCCGGCATGGTCATCGTCGCCGACGGGACGGACGCGGCGGCGAAGCGGCTGGAACGGGTGCTGACCAACGATCCGGGCACCGGCGTGATGCGCCACGCCGACGCCGGCTATGACATCGCGAAGGACTGCGCGAAGGAGCAGGGGCTCAGGCTTCCGATGATCGGCTGACGGGCTTGGAGGGGGCGGCGCGCGGCGGCAGGGTCGCCAGCGCCACCCCTGGCAGAACCAGCAGCACGCCCAGCAGGTGGAACATCTGCAACTGCTCCCCCAGCAGCGCCCAGGCCGCCACCGCCGCCCACAGCGGCATGACGTAGAGCGAGGTGCCCGCCCGTGCCGGACCGATCAGGTTGATCGTCTTCTGGTAGGTCAGGAAGGCCAGGACGGAGGCGAACAGAGCCACCCCGGCGATGCGGACGGCGGCCTCTCCGCTCAGCGGGACGGGGCGCAGGGCCAGCGTCTCCCAAGCGTAGAAGGGGGCCAGCACGACGGCGCCTGCCAGCGCGTTCGCCGCGAACATGGTCACCACCGGCAGCGAGTTTCGCGTCTGGCGCAGCAGCACCGTGTAGACCGCCCAAGCCGCCGACGCCACCAGGATCAGCAGATCGCCCGTGTTGAAGGAGAGATGAAGCAGCGCCTGCGGGTCGCCGCGGGTCAGGATGACCAGCACCCCGGCCATGGCGACGGCGATCCCCACGGCTTGCCGGGGCGTCACCGTCTCCCGCAGCCAGAGGGCGGCGATCATCAGGATGAAGACCGGGCTGGTGGCGTAGATCAGGCCGGCGTTGGTCGCGCTGGTGCGCTCCAGCCCCATGTAGACGATGGCTCCGCAGATGCCCTGCGCCAGCGCGCCCAGCAGAAGGAAGCGCTTCCACGACGCGCGCAGGACGTGGCGGTGCTGGATCAGGCCGGGCAGGGCGAGCGGCAGGATGATCAGGAAGGCCAGCACCCAGCGCCAGAAGGCCAGCCCGACCGGCGGCACGATGGAGGCCGCGGCCCGCCCGATCACCACGTTCGACGCGAAGAAGGCCGAGGAGAGAAGGTAAAGGCCGTAGGCCATCAGGGCGGCGTTGCGCGGCTGGCTGTCCATGGGGCGTCCGGACCTGTCGTTGGGCGACCTGCGGAGCCTGCGGCCCCAGCAGCATCGCCCGCTTGTAGTCGGATCGCCCGGCGGCGCACAACGTCACATGTTCGTAGACCAGCGTCCCGTCCTGGGGATGGGTGACGCGGCGGGTGCCCATGCCATACTGCGGCCCCGAAAGAGAGGTGTTCTCATGACCAACAGCCACCACGGCGTCGTCGCCGAACAGTACGGCCAGCGCGCCGATGCCTATGTGACCAGCGCGGTCCACGCCTCCGGTGCCGACCTGGACCAGATCGAGGATGCGCTGCGCAATCGGGGCGCCGCCCGCGTGCTGGACCTGGGCTGCGGCGGCGGCCATGTCGCCTACCGCGCCGCCCCCCACGCCGCCGAGGTGGTCGCCGTGGACGTCACCGTGCAAATGCTGGAGGCGGTGGCCCGCAACGCGGCGGAGCGCGGCCTGACCAACATCGTCACGCGACAGGCGCCCGCCGAGCGGCTGCCCTTCCCGGACGGCCATTTCGACGTGGTGCTGAGCCGCTTCAGCGCCCACCACTGGCTGAACGCCGAAGCCGGTCTGCGGGAGGCGCGGCGGGTGCTGGCCCCCGGCGGGCGGGCGGTCTTCGTGGACATCGTGTCGCCGGGGCATCCGCTGCTCGACACCCATCTCCAGGCGGTGGAACTGCTGCGCGACACCTCGCACGTCCGCGACTACAGCGCCGCGGAGTGGATGGCGGCCCTGTCCCGCGCCGGCTTCGCGGTGACCGGCCTGACGCCACGCCGCCTGCGCATGGACTTCCCCGTCTGGACCGCCCGCATGGCCACCCCGGACCTGCGCGTCCAGGCCATCCGCGCCTTGCAGGATCTGGCCTCCGACGAGGTGCGCCGCCACTTCGCCATCGAGGCGGACGGCAGCTTTCTTCTGGACAGCCTGACCATCGAAGCGGAGGCTTGCTGACCGAAAGAAGGGGAATGGGGGGAGGGCCGGTCATGACCGATGCTCATGTGCGCAGGGCCGGACTCGCCGACGCGGGCACGGTCGCCAGCCTCGTGGCGGCGCTGTTGTCCGAACTTACCGCCGGGCAGAGCGACACGCCGCGGGCCGTCATGCTGGCCGTCGCGGAGTCGCTGCTGAGCGGCGACGGCGTGTCCTGCACGGTCTTTCTGGCGGAGGATGCGGCGGGCCGCGCGCTCGGCGTCGCCACCCTGTCGGAGGGGGCCTGCATCTCCGCCCTGGGCCGTTTCGGGACGATCCGGGAGTTGTATGTGAAGCCGGAGTCGCGCTCAGCGGGCGTAGGGCGGGCGCTGATCCGGGCCGTGCTGGACCATGGAAGGCGCCACGGCTGGACGCGGGTGGAGGTCGGCGCGCCCTCCGCCTCAGAATGGCCCGATTCCTTGCGTTTCTATAGGCGCGAAGGCTTCACGGAGATCGGGCCGCGCCTGAAATTCCGGCTGGGCTGACGCTTACGGTGGAGCTTGCGCGATGGCGCTCGGTTGCGTGTTGACAGACGATTCGGGCACGCGCCAAATGAATTCACACCACGGGCCGCCAAGATGTTCGGGCGGTCCTTCGACCGGATACGGGAGATAATTAGGAATGAAGCGCATCCTGCTGGGTGCCGGGCTCGGCGTTGCCGCCGCCTTGGCGCTTGCTGCGCCGGCCCAGGCCGCCAAGACCCTCGTCTATTGCTCCGAGGGCAGCCCCGAAAACTTCAACCCGATGGTCAACACGACCGGAACGAGCTTCGACGTCTCACTGCCCGTGTACAACAATCTCGTGCAGTTCGAACGCGGGGGCACCAAGGTGGTTCCCGGCCTCGCCGAGAAATGGGACGTTTCGGAAGACGGGCTGACCTATACGTTCCACCTGCGCAAGGGCGCGAAGTGGCACAGCAACAACGATTTCAAGCCGACCCGCGACGCCAACGCGGACGACGTGCTGTGGTCGTTCAATCGTCAGTGGAAGAAGGATCATCCCTTCCACAAGGTGTCCGGCGGCGGCTATGACTACTTCAACGACATGGCCATGCCGGACCTGTTGAAGTCGATCGAGAAGGTCGACGACTACACGGTCAAGTTCACGCTGAACAAGGTCGAGGCGCCCTTCATCGCCAATCTGGCGATGCCCTTCGCGGCCATCCAGTCCGCCGAATACGCCGACTTCCTTCAGAAGAAGAACCAGATCGACAAGATCGACCAGGTTCCGATCGGCACCGGCCCCTTCCAGTTCGTCGCCTACCAGAAGGACGCGGTCATCCGCTACAAGGCGTTCGACCAGTATTGGGGCGGCAAGGCGCCGCTGGACAACCTCGTCTTCGCCATCACGCCCGACGCCGCGGTCCGCTACGCCAAGCTGAAGGCCGGCGAGTGCCACGTCGTGCCCTATCCGAACCCCGCCGATCTGGAGGCGATGAAGAAGGACTCCGCCATCACCCTGATGGAGCAGGAGGGCCTGAACGTCGGCTATCTGGCCTTCAACGTCACCAAGAAGCCCTTCGACGACGCGCGCGTCCGCCGCGCGCTGAACATGGCCATCGACAAGAAGGCCATCGTCGACGCGGTGTACCAGGGCGCCGGCGTGCCGGCCAAGAACCCGATCCCGCCGACCATGTGGTCGTACAACAAGGAGATCGAGGACTATCCCTACGATCCGGAGCGCGCGAAGAAGTTGCTGGCCGACGCCGGCTATCCGAACGGCTTCGAAACCGATCTGTGGGCCATGCCGGTGCAGCGCCCCTACAACCCCAACGCCAAGCGCATGGCCGAGATGATGCAGGCGGACCTCGCCAAGGTCGGCATCAAGGCGAAGGTCGTGCAGTACGAGTGGGGCGAGTACCGCAAGCGTCTCCAGGCCGGGGAGCACCAGATGGGCATGCTGGGCTGGACGGGCGACAACGGCGATCCGGACAACTTCCTGCACACGCTGCTGGGCTGCGAGGCCGCGCGTGCGGGCGGGTCGAACATCGCCAAGTGGTGCTACAAGGAGTTCGACGATCTCGTCATCCAGGCCAAGCGCACCACCGACACCGCCGCCCGCACCAAGCTGTACGAGCAGGCGCAGGTCATCTTCAAGGAAGAGGCCCCGTGGCTGACCGTCGCGCATTCGGTCGTGCACATGGCGCTGAGCAAGAATGTGGTCGATTACAAGATGGACCCGTTCGGCGTCCATCGTTTCTACGGCGTCGACTTGAAACAATAATATCACAGAGTAAACGGCTTTACAAAGCGGTGGCCGGGGCATTAAACCCCCGGCTTCCCTTTGCGGAAGCAGAGGAAAAAGGGGGGCATATGCCCCCTGCTTTCGTTTCGAGCCTGGTGACGTTCCGATGCTGCGCTTCATCCTGACGCGGGTGAGCTTGGTGATTCCGACCTTTCTCGGCGTCACCTTCCTGACCTTCCTTCTGATCCGCCTTGTCCCCGGCGACCCCATCGAGGTGCGCGTGGGCGAGCGCGGCATTCCCCCCGAACGGCTTCTCGAACTGCGGCGTGAGCTGGGGTTGGACCGGCCCCTGTGGCAGCAGTTCCTCGATTACATCGCCGGGGTCCTTCAGGGCGATCTCGGCGTGTCGCTGGTGACTCGAAATTCCGTTTTGAGCGAATTCCTGACGCTGTTCCCGGCGACGCTGGAACTGGCGGCGCTCGCCATGCTGTTCGCCACGGTGGTCGGCCTGCCCGCGGGGATCATCGCGGCGGTGCGGCGCGGTTCGGTCTTCGACCATGGCGTGATGGGCATCAGCCTGACCGGCTATTCGATGCCGATCTTCTGGTGGGGCCTGCTGCTGATCCTGTTCTTCTCGGTCGGGCTCGGCTGGACGCCGGTGTCCGGGCGGCTGGACCTGCTCTATTACGTGGAGCCGGTGACCGGCTTCATGCTGGTGGACACGCTGATGGCCGGGGAATACGGGGCCTTCTGGTCGGCGCTGCACCATCTGATCCTGCCGATGATCGTCCTGGGCACGGTTCCGCTGGCGGTGGTGGCGCGCATGACGCGCTCCGCCATGCTGGAAGTGCTGGGCGAGGACTACATCCGCACCGCGCGGGCCAAGGGGCTGGCGGGCAAGCGGGTGATCGGCCTGCACGCGCTGCGCAACGCGCTGATCCCCGTGGTGACGGTGATCGGCCTTCAGGTGGGCACGCTGCTGGGCGGAGCCATCCTGACCGAAACCATCTTCTCCTGGCCCGGCGTGGGCAAATGGCTGATCGAGAGCATCAACCGCCGCGATTATCCGGCCCTTCAGGGTGGGGTTCTGCTGATCGCGACGACGGTGATGGCCGTGAATCTGCTGGTGGACGTTCTCTATGGCGTCCTGAACCCCCGCATCCGCCATTCGCGGTGAGGTGAGCCATGACGAACCCGATGTCCACAGACGTTCAAGAAACCCTGCCGGCCGCCTCCGTGCCGACCTCGGCGCCGCCGCACCCGCTGGTCGAGTTCTGGTACCATTTCCGGCAGAACAAGGGGGCCATGGCCGGCCTCGCCGTGATCGTGCTGATCGCCCTGGTGGCGCTGTTCGCCGACGTGGTGGCGCCGCACGACCCCAACATCCAGTACCGCGACGCCATCCTGGTGCCGCCGGTCTGGCAGGAGGGCGGGCGCTGGACCTTCCTTCTGGGCACCGACGACATCGGGCGCGACATGCTGTCCCGCCTGATTTTCGGGGCGCGGCTGTCGATGATGATCGGCCTGATCGTCGTCACGCTGTCGCTGGTGGTCGGGCTGGCGCTGGGCATGGTCGCCGGTTTCTTCGGCGGCGTCACCGACGCGCTGGTGATGCGCTTCATGGACATCCTGCTGTCGCTGCCCAGCCTGCTGCTGGCCGTGGTGGTGGCGGCGATCCTCGGGCCGGGGTTGGTGAACGCCATGCTGGCCGTGTCCATCGTGGTCATTCCGCACTACGCCCGCCTGACCCGCGCCGCCGTGATGGCGGAGGCGAACAAGGATTACGTCGTCGCCTCCCGCGTCGCCGGGGCCGGGCCGCTTCGGCTGATGCTGGTGGTGATCCTGCCGAATTGCGTGGCGCCGCTGATCGTTCAGGCGACTCTCGGCTTCTCCACCGCGATTCTGGACGCGGCGGCCCTGGGCTTCCTGGGCCTGGGCGCGCAGCCGCCGACGCCGGAGTGGGGCACCATGCTGGCCTCCTCCCTCCAGTTCCTCCAGCGCGCCCCCTGGGTCGTCACCTGGCCCGGCGTGGCCATCCTGGTGACGGTGCTGGCCTTCAACCTGCTGGGCGACGGGCTGCGCGACGCGCTCGACCCCAAGCTGAAACGCTGAACCCTTCTATTCCTGGGCTGCCATGCCTCTTCTCGATATCAAGAACCTGTCCGTCGAGTTCACCACCCGCGCCGGCACCTTCCGCGCCGTGGACGGGATCGACCTCACCGTGGACGAGGGCGAGGTGGTGGGCATCGTCGGCGAGTCCGGCTCCGGCAAGTCCGTGACCTCACTGGCCGTGATGGGCCTGCTGGGCTCCAACGGCAAGGTGGTCGCCGACCGCATGCAGTTCGGCGGCAAGGACCTGCTGGCCATGAACCCGTCGCAGCGCCGGAAGATCACCGGCAAGGACGTGGCCATGGTCTTCCAGGAGCCGATGACCAGCCTGAACCCCTGCTTCACCGTCGGTTTCCAGATCATGGAGACGCTGAAGGTGCATGAGGGGCTGTCCGGCAAGGCGCTGCGCAACCGCGCCGTCGAACTGCTGGAGCAGGTCGGTATCCCGGCCCCGGAAAGTCGCCTGTCGGCCTTCCCGCACCAGCTTTCCGGCGGCATGAACCAGCGCGTGATGATCGCCATTGCCATCGCCTGCAACCCGCGCCTGCTGGTCGCGGACGAGCCGACGACGGCGCTGGACGTGACCATCCAGAAGCAGATCCTCGACCTGCTGGTCCGCCTCCAGAAGGAGCGGGGCATGGCGCTGATCCTCATCACCCACGACATGGGCGTGGTGGCGGAGACGGCGCAGCGCGTGGTGGTGATGTACGCCGGGCAGGTGGCGGAAACGCGCCCTGTGGACGCGCTGTTCAAGGCGCCGCGCCACCCCTACACCGGCGCGCTGCTCGACGCGCTGCCGGAACGGGCGCTGGGCAAGCGCCGCTTGCCGACAATTCCCGGCGTGGTGCCGGGCATCGGCGACCGGCCCCAGGGCTGCCTGTTCAACCCGCGCTGCCGCTTCGCCACCGAACGTTGCCGCATCGAGCGGCCAGCCCTGTTCGACGTGGACGCCGGCAAGGCGCGTTGCTTCTATCCGCTGTCCGATAATTTGAGTCCCGATGCTCCGGTCGGCGCCGGGGAGGTTCTGTGATGACCGATACCCTCACCGACGTCATGCCGGCCACCGGGCCGGTGGTTCTGGAGGCCATCCACCTGCGCAAGCACTACGCGGTGAAGCGCGGCGCCTTCAAGCCGCCGGCCACCGTGAAGGCGCTGGATGGCGTGTCCTTCCAGCTCGAGGCCGGGAAGACGCTGGCCGTGGTCGGCGAGTCCGGCTGCGGCAAATCCACGCTGGCGCGCTCCGTCACCATGATCGAGCCGCCGTCCTCGGGCCAGCTCCTCTATGACGGGCGCGACGTGGTGGGGCGCACCGCCGCGGAGATGAAGGAACTGCGGCGCACCGTCCAGATGGTGTTCCAGAACCCCTACGGATCGCTGAACCCGCGCAAGACCGTGGGCTCCATCCTGTCGGAACCGCTGGTTATCAACACCCCGATGGACAAGCAGGAGCGGCGGGAGCGGGCCATCGCCATGATGGCGAAGGTCGGTCTGCGCCCCGATCAGGTGGACCGCTACCCGCACATGTTCTCCGGCGGGCAGCGCCAGCGCATCGCCATCGCCCGCGCGCTGATGCTGAACCCGCGGGTCGTCGTGGCGGACGAGCCGGTGTCGGCGCTCGACGTGTCGATCCAGGCGCAGGTGCTGAACCTGATGATGGATTTGCAGGAGGAGTTGAACCTCGCCTACCTGTTCATCTCCCACGACCTCAGCGTGGTGCGGCACATCGCCGACGCGGTCATGGTGATGTATCTGGGCCGCCCGGTGGAACATGGGCCGAAGGATGTGGTCTTCACCCGCCCGCGCCACCCCTACACCCGAATCCTGATGGCCGCCACGCCGCGGGTGAATCCGGCGCTGCGCGCGGAGCGGGTGATACCGAAGGGCGAGTTGCCCTCGCCGCTGAACCCGCCGCCGGGTTGCCCCTTCCACAAGCGCTGCCCCCACGCGACCGAGCGCTGTGCCGTGGAGGTGCCCGCCCTGCGTCCGGTGGACGAGCGGCTGGTCGCCTGCCATTTCGCGGAGGAGATGGCGTAGTGCGGCCGTTTGGCAGCGGCCCGCCTGGGCGTTGAACCGGGCCTGAGAAATGGATACCCTTCCGCCGGCCGTGGTTAATGCCCGTGCCTTTGGGAAATCGGCGTCCGGCAGAAGGGGAAATGGCGACATGCCGCTGATGGTGTGGAACGACAAGCTGAGCGTCGGGATCGCGCAGTTCGACGAGGAGCACAAGCAACTGGTCGCTCTGGTCAACGAGTTGTTCGACGCCGTTCAGGCGGGGCGCAGCAAGGAGGCGCTGGGCGACATCCTCGACAGCCTCGTCGCCTACACCAAGTCGCATTTCACCAATGAGGAGGAGCATTTCGCCCGCCTCGGCTATCCGGACCGCGACGCCCACAAGGCGGAACACGACGCGCTGTCCGCCCAGGTGCTGGAGGTGCGGCGCAAGTACCATGCAGGCGCCACCGCCACGCTGAGCATGGAGGTCATGAACTTCCTGAAGAACTGGCTCATCAAGCACATCCAGGGTACCGACAAGAAGTACGGCCCCTTCCTGAAGGAAAAGGGTGTGGCGTAAAGGGCCATTTCCGGAAGGACGGCTGTGGAGGCGTCCTTTCCGCATGGGTGATGCCACCGGCCGCATCGGACACGCGGCCTGATCCGATGGCGGGACGGGATGTCCCGGCCATGCCTGCCTGCGCTTTCCGGCATGCTGCGCCATGGGCTGGCGCAGCGCCATGGCGCGCTTCTCAGACAGCACCGTAAGGAAAGCCGTCCCCCCGTCGCCGGGCGTCGGGAACTCTTGGCCGGAGCCGGGGTTCATGGAACGACGGATGAATCCTGAATGGCTCCGTCATCGCGCAATTCCGGCGAAGGTGCGCCGATGAACCGATGGCCGATACGGAGCCGTTCTGTCACCAGCGTCAGGGCCGCCAGCATCCGGACCAGCATCCGGGCCGCCGTTTCCCTGATTTCATCATCGTCGCCGAGCCTTCCATCCGCAATATTATTGCGCGAAATCGCCATCTGAGCACGACAATCCGAAGACATACTCAACCGTGATAGGGGTCAAGACCATGGAAGAACAGTGGCTCCTCAAGGCAAAATTCGTTGCCTTCAACTTGACCATCTCGGCGTTCGTTTTCGTTTTATACGCGCAGGGGTGGCTCGATCGGATTCTGACCGGCCACATCGCCGTGGCGACCGCGATAATCGGGATCGTGTTCCTGATCGGCCTTGTCATGTCGGCCTATCGGGTCTGGAAAATCGGCGGCGAACTGGATCGGGTCAAGCTCGGCGGCGGGCGCCTCATGAGGGTCGAGAGCGAGCGCGCCCTGGAAATCCGCCTGTTCTCCCGGATTTCGCATCTTCAGCACATCGCCAACGCGCTGGGCATGCTCGGTCTGATCGGCACGGCCTGGGGCTTCAGCCTGTTCGCCGCGAATATCACGCCGGACATGGTGGGCAACGCCTCGTCGGCGGGCGCCATGGTGACCACGCTGGCGAGCGGGCTGGGCGTGGCGATCTATGCCACGATGCTGGGCGGCGCCCTGTGCCTTTGGACGACCTGCAACCTTCAACTCCTGCGTGGGGCGACGGCGTCCCTGTGCGCGCTGATCATGGACGAGGCCCACGCCCGCACGCGGTCCGGCCCCAGGGCCGAGGGAAAAGGTTTCACCGCGCCGCAAGCGGCCCCCTACGGCGCCCTGAGCGGCGAGGCCACGCCATGAACGATTTCCTGGGCGAGGACCAAACCGGCGTGCTCGTCGCGCGCGACCTGCTGACGCTGCTGCTGTGCGGCTTCGTGGCCTGCGCGGTCCTGGCGGTCCCCTTCATCAACGAGACGAAGAAGACCGAGGCCAACCAGCAGAACGACCCATCCTCCTCCGCCGCGGCGGGAGCGGAACCGCCGGGAAACGTCATCATCGAAGCGCGCTGGGACGACAAGCTGCGCAGCGACGTCGATCTGTGGGTCCAGGCGCCGGGGGACGTGCCGGTGGGCTATTCGAACAAGTCGGGGCTGATCTTCAACCTGCTGCGCGACGACCTGGGCGCCTACGCCGACCCGACCGAGGTGAATTTCGAAACCTCCTATTCCCGCGGCATTCCGCCGGGGGAGTACACGGTCAACGTGCATATGTTCCGCAATCTTGAGAATGTGTTCCCCATCTGGGTCAGGGTGGTCGCCCGCGTCAAGGCGGAGCATGAATCGGGGGCCGCCACCATCGCCGCCACGCGCGTCCGGCTGGACTACGAGGGGCAGGAGATCACCGCCTTCCGCTTCACCCTGACGGAACGGGGCGAACTGGTGCCGGGGTCCCTGAACGCCGTGTACAAACCGCTGCGCTCCGCGAAGAACTGACCCGCCGGATCGAGAGTGCGCCATGGAAAGCCTGACCGTCCTTTTCGGCTTCGTCGCAGTCGTCACGTTGCTGCTCGTCCTGTCGGCCCTGCGCTGGACGCGCAACCGGATGGCGCGCGTGGTCATCCTGCTGCTGTTCGCGCTGCTGCTGCCCGCGGCCTACGCCGCGCCGGCCGCGCTGCTGGGCCGGGCGAAGCCGGTCACGCTGGAATGGATGGGGGCCAACGTCCGCGAGGCGAAGGTGCTGAGCGCCACGCTGGTCGAGAACGAGGCGATCTACCTGACCCTGCTGTGGGATCAGGCGCCGAACCTCTACCGCCTGCCCTGGGACCGCCGCATGGCGGAGCAGTTGCAGGAAGCCCAGCGGGATGCGCAGCGCAACGGCACCAACCCGATGATGCGGCTCCCCTTCGAACGGTCCTGGGACGACCGGGAGCCGCGATTCTATGCGGAGCCGCAGCCGAAGATGCCGGACAAGCCCTATGAGAACGCGCCCGGCAACGGCGGGCCGGGCGGCAATCCGGGGATCGAATTCCAGCACCCCGGTCAACCGACCTGAGTCAACCGACCTTAGTCGAAAGCGCGGCCTGGGGACTGGATTCCGTCACCGCGCCCTTGAAGGCGGGGCCCGGCCTCGTCTACGGTTCCGGCACTTCCGTCCGCCTGAGCAAAGAGGGCCTCATGCCGTCCTTCGATATTGTGTCCAAAACCGACATCCACGAAATCGACAACGCGCTGAACGGCATGCGCCGCGAGATCGAAACCCGTTTCGACTTCAAGGGCTCGCGCTGCACCGTGGAGCGCACCGAGAACGACATCACCCTGCTGGCCGACGATGCCCCCAAGCTTGAGCAGATGCAGGAACTGCTGCGGGTCTATGTGACGCGCCGGAAGCTCGACGCGGGAGCCCTGGATTATTCCAACAAGCCGGAACGGGCGGCGGGCGACGCGCTGCGTCAGGTTGTCACCGTCAAGCAGGGCATCGCCCAGGACCTCGGCAAGTCCATCGTCAAGGCGATCAAGGACAGCAAGATGAAGGTCCAGGTTTCCATCCAGGGCGATGAGTTGCGCGTCACCGGCAAGAAGCGCGACGACCTTCAGGACGCCATCGCCCTGGTGCGCGGGCTAAAGATCGAGCAGCCGTTGCAGTATGTGAACTTCCGGGACTGAGGGACCGCGTTTGGCGGCGAGGGCGTTCGCCGGTCGGTTTTTGCCGGGCGGCGGGTCATTCTTGCCGGGTGGGGCGGAAAATTTTGCCGGGCGTGCGGAAGGGCAGGGCGACCAGCGCCCCCTTCTCCGTTTTATCCGGTGGTGGCCCGGCCCTTGCTTGCCATGATGCGGTAGCCGAACGCCACAGGGTCCACGCGCCATGTCGATACCGGCCAACGCCGACGCTTCCCAGTTGATGCGCATCCGGGCTGAAGAGCTTCTGGAGCGCAAAGGCACGGGTGCGTCCCGGCAGGCGGGGGAACTCGCCGGCCAGTTCGCCGCGATGCTGGAGCAGTTGAACGGCGTCGGCAGCGGGGACGGCGGCTCCGGCCTTGCCGGGGTGATGGCCTCCTCGGCGGCGGGACCGGTCACGGGCGGTTCCGCCATCGCCCACCGGCTGGGCATCGGCGCCGTCAGCGTCTTCGCGCAGAGCGGGGCGGAGGACGCCTCCGGCGGGCAATCCGCGGATGGACAGACTCCCGACATGCATTCGCCGAACGCGCAGGAGGCCATGCAGGTGGTGCAGAGCGCCCTTCAGGCCGAAAGCGCGCCGAACTTCCGCTGGCTGACCACGCTGCTGACCCAGGGCGTTCCCAACAGCATGAAGACGGGCTCGGCGCAGTAACCGAACGGCGCGGCGTCAGCGGACCTCCAACCGGCGTTCCAGCGTGACCAGCGTCTCGCCGCCGCGGGTCAGCGTCACGATTCCCCGATAGGGTCCCTTGGGCCAGCCCGCCGCCGGGCGCTTCAGCCCCTGATAGGCGAACCAGACGGCCTTGTCCCCCGTGATGGCCTTGCTGTTGTCGAACAGGGTCCGGCCTTCGCCGTCCATGATGCGGATTCGCTGGGTGTCCCCGTCGCGGACGCCCATGATGTCGGACCACAGCACCAGAAGAGGGGAATCCTGCGTCAGCGCCTCCCAGGCGAAGTCTCCGCGGCGGGCCGGTTCGGCCTCCGGAACACGGGTGGTGGCGAATCCGGCGCTCAACCCGGCGGTCGGGCGGTAGGCCAGCGCCTTGGCGGTCGCGGCGTTCCACAGGGGTGCGACAGTCTGGCCGCAGGCGGTGAAGGGCTGTTGACCGACGAAGGGGTCCACGACGGCGCCGTTGTGGCGCACGCCGAAATGCAGATGGGGGAATTCGGTCAATCCCGACAGGCCGATCTCGCCCAGCCGCTGCCCGGCCTCCACCCGCTGTCCGGGGGTGACCGCGACGCTGCCGCGTTTCATGTGCAGATAGGCCGTCTGCCAGCCGTCGCCATGGTCGATGACGACGGCGTTGCCGCCCCCGACCTTCATCACCGTGTCACGCCCGACGATGTTGACGTTCACGTCCTGCATGCCGTCGCGCACCCGCAGGACGGTGCCGGCGGCGGCGGCCAGCACGGCGACGCCCTTGTCCATGGCCGTGTAGTCGGGCAGGCGGAAGTCCGTGCCGTCATGGCCGTCGTAGCTCAGCCGGCCGCAGGCATGGTCCCGCCAGCCGGGGCCGGGGTCCCCGTCCACGTAATTCTGCACGAAGCAGGTCTCCCCGACCCGGCAATCGACCGGCAGGCCGAAGGCCGGCGCCTCCGCCGCCGCGGAACGGGGAAGCGTCAGCGCGCCCGCGAGGACGCTTGCGGACAGGAGGATGGCGAGCGCGGTGCGGATCATGCGGGCTTCCGTCGGGCATGGTCGGGTAAGACCAGGGCAGGGTGAGGCAAGCCCCGTCCCGAAGCAACCGCAAGGAAGCCATAGGCAGCCGATCGCCCAATAAGGCCGATCGGCGTGGAGCGTGGCGGACTCGATGAGCGTCCGCGCGGCGTTGACTTGCGGCACCGTCAGCGTAAACTATGATCAGCCTTCCTGCTGAAGGTGCCGGTCGCCCATGACAGGGGGCCGGTGGATTGGGTCATATCGCTTCGATGAGGATGTGACATGAGCACCGCACTGGCGCTGACCGCGCCCTTTTCCGGCGAATCGCTGTCCCGTTACGTCGAGCAGGTCCATCGCTTCCCCGTGTTGGGGGCGGAGGAGGAATACGTGCTGGCCACCGCGTGGCGCCAGCACGGCGACATGGAGGCGGCCCGCAAGTTGGTGACCAGCCATCTGCGTCTGGTGGTCAAGATCGCCACCGGCTTCCGCGGCTACGGCCTGCCGATGACCGACCTGATCGGCGAGGGCAACATAGGCCTGATGACCGCCGTCCGCAAATTCGAGCCGGACCGCGGTTTCCGCCTGTCCACCTACGCGATGTGGTGGATCAAGGCGTCCATCCAGGAATACATCCTGCGCTCCTGGAGTGTGGTGAAGCTGGGCACCACCGGCGCGCAGAAGAAGCTGTTCTTCGGCCTGTCCCGCCTGAAGCGCAAGCTGGGCGAGTTCGGCAACGGCGACCTGAAGCCGGAAAGCGTCACCCGGATCGCCCGCGAACTGGACGTGCCGGAAAGCGACGTGGTGACGGTGAACCGCCGCTTCGTCCAGCCGGTCGCCTCGCTGAACGCGCCGCTCTCCGCCGGGGAGGGAACCGCGGAGATGCAGGACTTCCTGCCCGACGAGCGCCCGAACGCCGAAGACGCCCTGGTGGAGCGCGACGAGGCAGCGCATCGCCGCGCCATGCTGCGCGAGGCGATGGACGTGCTGAAGGACCGCGAGCGCGACATCCTGACCGCCCGCCGCCTGAGCCCGTCGCCCAAGACGCTGGAGGATCTGGCCGCCGTCTACGGCGTCAGCCGCGAACGCATCCGCCAGATCGAAGAGCGCGCTTTCCAGAAGCTGTCCCAGCGCGTGCGGGAACTGGCCGAGGCGGCATGAGGGGGCTTTGTTGCCTCCCGCTCAAGCCTGGTGTATATCAAAAGAAGTAATTTCCGCAGGATGGTGCCAGTCATCGGTACCGGACCGTCCGGGAGAGACGAATCGGCGGCCCCCTGCCTCAGGTTGTGGTGCGGGGAGAGGCGGTACGCGACAAATGCTGTGATTTCGCCGCAATTTGTTGGAAATCGGGCCGCAAGCCGTCATAATGACAACTCGATTTCAGTGCTCTCCGAAGTCGTGCTTCGGGGCGCCATGGTGGGCGGGTGGGGTTTTGTCCAACGAGCTTTCGGCAGAGCATCAGCGTTCCGGCAGCCTGTCCGCACCGGCAATGCCGCACACATCGGCGTTCCTCGCGTCGCTGGCCGAAGGCATCCTTAACCATGCCCCATTCGCGTTAGTCTATGCCGACGCCGGGGGGCTCTGCCTGTTCACCAACCCCACCTTCGCCGCCGTCCTGAAGACGACGCCCGACTCCCTGGTGGGGCAGGTGCTTGGAGAGCTGGAGGCCCCGCTGGCGCGCGCCGTGGCGCGGGCGCTGGACCGGGCCGCCCATTCCGGCGAGGCCGCCCCCGTCGATTGCGAGATCGAACGGGCGGACGGCGGACGCGGCGTTCTGACCGGCTGGGTCCTGCCCCACCGCACCGGCGACTCCGGTGCCGAGGGCTTCCTCGGCCTGTTCCAGGATGTGACCGATCCGGCCCGCGTCGCCGATTTCGTCCTGCGCCGCGACCCCTTCGTGACGACCCTGCTCGACGCGGCGGTGGACGGCGTGGTGGTGGCGGACCGCAGCGGCATCATCCGCACGGTCAACCGCTCCTGCCGCGACCTGTTCGGCTATGAAGAGGAGGAGTTGATCGGGCGGAACATCTCCGTCCTGATGCCCCCCCCCTTCTCCCGCGACCACGACAAGTACATCAGTTCCTATCTGGAGACGGAGCGCGCCAAGATCATCGGCATCGGGCGCGACGCGCTGGGCCGGCGCAAGGACGGTGCGGTATTCCCGATCCACCTCAGCGTGGGCGAGGCCCGGCTGGCGCGCGAGGTCGTGTTCGTCGGTATCATCCGCGACATCTCCGAACGCCTGGCGGCGGAGCAGCGGGCGACCTACCTTGCCCGGCACGACCCGCTGACCGGCGTGCTGACCCGCACCGCCTTCCTGGAAGAATGCGAAGCCGTGCTCGCCGCACCTTTTCCCGGCCAGGAAGGAGGGCTGTTCGCGCTCTACGCGCTCGACGTGGACCAGTTCAGCGACATCAACGAGGCGTTCGGCTTCCATGTCGGCGACGCCGCGTTGAAGGCGATGGTCAGCCGGGTGACGGAGGTGCTTCCGCAGCAGACCTACGTTTGCCGCATCGCCGCCGACGAGTTCGCCGCCCTGTCCCGCGTGGAGAGCGCGGAGCAGGCGGAAACCCTGGCCGACCTTCTGCACGACCGGCTGACCGCCTCCATCTACGCCGACCGCCATTGGGTGCGCCTGCGGCTGTCCATCGGCGCCGCGGTGCAGGACTCCGACATCCGCACGCTGGAGGAGTTGAACGCCAAGGCCAAGCTGGCGCTACAGGCTGCCCAGCACAACGGCGGCAACGCCGTCTGCTTCTACACCCCGGAAATGGCCGCGGCGGCGACCCGGCGCATGTTCCTGACCATGCATCTCGCACACGCCATCGAGCGGAACGAATTGCACATGGTCTACCAGCCCATCGTGGAAGCCCGGTCCGGGCGGGTCGTGGGGGCAGAGGCGCTGCTGCGCTGGAACCAGCACACGCTGGGGCCGGTCTCTCCCGGCGAGTTCATCCCGGTGGCGGAGGAAAGCGGCCTGATCGTTCCCATCACCGATTGGGTGCTGAGCGCGGTCGTGGAGCAGATGGCCGTGTGGGAACAGGACGGAGTTCTGCCCGGTCAGGTCTTCATCAACATCTCCGGCCCGCTGTTCCTGCGCGGCAACCTCAGCAGCCGTCTGGAGGAACTTCTTGGGCGCCATCCGGCGCTGCGGGGCCGGCTGGGTCTGGAGATCACCGAACAGGCGGCGGTGCACGACCTGACCGCCGCGGTGCAGACCCTGAAGGAGTTGGAAGCCATCAGTGTGCAGGTGGCCATCGACGATTTCGGGTCGGGCTATTCCTCGCTCAGCTATGTGCAGCAGCTTCCGGTGTCGAAGCTGAAGATCGACCGCGCCTTCATGGTGGACATCCCGGACAATCTGAAGAACGGGGCGCTGGTCCGTGCAGCGGTCGGCATGGCGCACGGCCTCGGCCTCATCACCGTGGCCGAAGGGGTGGAGACGGTGGAGCAGCGGGACTTCCTGGTTTCCATCGGCTGCGATCTGCTCCAGGGCTACCTGTTCGGCCGGCCCTCGGCCCCGGACGCCTTCGCGGCGATGGTCCGCGCCCAGCAGCCCGCGATGGTCTGACGAGGGGAGGGAGGGGGAGATCTCACCCCAGCCGCTCCGTCTCTTTTCCAGGGATGACCGGCGCGTCCACGGAGCGGGCGGGCGGGCGCTCGCGGCGGGTTTCCCGGAGTTGCCAGCGGCGGAATGACCGCTTCGACCACCAGGACATGATCGTCTGCCACAGCCGTGTCGGGCGCTGGAACAGCGGCACGCGGGCCTTGTCCGTTGTCGATGGTTCCAGTGCGAGGCCGACCGAGGTGATCCGGCCGTCCTCCATGTCGCGGATGATCAGATCCACACCGCCCATGCGCATCCGGTCGCCCAACTCGCCCTTGCCGCCGAATTCGTTGCGCAGCAGGTCGCGCAGGGACCGTTTGGCGTTGGCCAGCGACAGGGGCAGGCCGTACATTTCCGCGATCTGCTCCACCGTCGCGTCGGGGTTCAGGACCAGATCGCCGTAGAATTCCCGGTCGTCCTGGTCCAGCGGGCGGCTTTCGGCGAACAGCTTGTCGATCAGCGGCAACTGGTTGGGCGGGGTGAACAGATAAACCATGTCCCCGGCCTGGAGCGTCCGCGCCTTGTGCAGCGGCACCACGCGCCCCTCGCGGATGACCAGGGAGGGGCGCGCGAAGCGTGGCATGCGCTGCCCGCGGGCCGCGGGGCTTTTCGGGTGGACGGTGTAGGCGACCATCTCCTGGTCGGCCTCGCCGGGCAATTCCAGTTCGAACCGCTCGACCGGGCCGCGCCGCGGCGGCACGATCAGCTTCAGCCAGCGGGCCATCGGGCCGATGGTCCAGCCCTGCACCGCCAGCGACACGATCACCACCAGGAAGGCGGTGTTGAAGATCACTTGCCCGCCCGGCAGATCGCCCAGGATCGGGACCAGCGCCAGCAGCATCGACACCGCCCCGCGCAGCCCGACCCAGGCCATGAAGGTCGTCTCGTTGGCCGAGAAGCGGAAGGGCATCAGGCACAGCCACACCGCCAGCGGGCGCGCCAGCAGGATCAGCAGGACGGCCAGGGCCAGCGCGGGCAGGGCGATGGACCCGAAATCATGCGGGGTGGCGAACAGGCCCAGCATCACGAACATGACGATCTGGCTGAGCCAGGTGAGGCCGGAATGGAACTGCCGCAGACCCAGCGCCCCGCGCAGCTTCACGTTGCCCGCCACCAGGCCGGCGGCATAGACGGCCAGGAAACCGCTGCCTCCCAGTTCGTTGGTGCCGGCGAAGAGGAACAGCGCGAAGGCCAGCGTCACCACCGGGTTCAGGCCTGGGTCGAGGCGGGCCTTGTTGATGAAGGCGGCCAGCCCCGCCCCGCCCAGGATGCCCAGGAAGGCCCCACCCGCGATCTGCTTCAACAGAAATCCGGCCAGTTCCAGCGGTGTTCCCCAGCCGTGCAGCGCCGCCTCCACCAGCATGGCGGTGAGCAGGATCGCGGTCGGGTCGTTGCTGCCGGATTCGATCTCCAGCGTCGAGCGCACGCGGTCGCGGATGGTGATGCCGCCGACCCGCAGCAGGAAGAAGACCGCCGCGGCGTCGGTGGAACTGACCACCGCGCCGACCAGCATGGATTCGATCCAGGGCAGGCCCAGCAGGAAATGCGCGGCGACGCCGATGACGCCGGTGGTGATCGCGACCCCGAAGGTCGCGAGGCTGAGCGCCGGCCACGCCGCGGCGCGGTAGCTGGACAGCTTCGTGTCCAGGCCGCTTTCGAAAAGAATGACGGCGAGCGCGATGGAGCCGATCAGGAAGGCGCTGTCCGCATCGTTGAAGCTGATGCCCCCGACGCCGTCCACCCCGGCCAGAAGCCCGACGCCGAGGAAGATCAGCAGCAGCGGCGTGCCGATCCTCAACGCCAGATAGCTGGTCAGGATGCTGACGATCAGCAGCGACGACCCGATCAGAATGATGGTGCTCGCTGTCTCCATAGTCCTCGCGCCGGGGTAGGGGAAATGCGTGTCCGCGGTCCACCCGATTTTGGCAATTCTTTGACGGCAGTGCAACGCAGCAGCCTAAATTTCCCAATGTTCATAAAATAATACGGAAATGTCCCCCGCATTGCAGCATTGCGGCGGGTTACGATCCTTCCAGCTTGGCGCAACGGACAGGGGGGGACATTTCATGGTTTGTGCACGACGTATTCCGGCGATTCCCCTTGCAACCCTGATGCTTGTCCTGTCGTCCGCGGGGGCGGCTGCGGGGGCCTTGCCCGATCCGGACCGGACGGCGGCGGGTACGACGATCCGGTTCGACAAGAAAGCGATCGACCTCGGCGGCTGGGGCGCGCTGGAAGTCGGGCAGACGGAAAGCGCGTCGCGACGGATGGTGGCGACCACGCCGGTGCGTGACCAGTGGTTCTCCGATCCGGTTTTCATGAACGACGGAGCCTTCGGCGGGCCGGACGCGCGCGCGACCTACTATTCGCCGAGTTTGCACGGGTTCAACATCGGCCTTGGCTACACCCCCGTCCGCACGGAGCTGGGAGCCGCCGATCCGCTCGCGCGCCATGTGGTCGAAGGCGTCGTCCGGCACGAGGGCCGGTTGGGCAAGGCCCGGCTGCGCATCACGGCGGGGGCCGGCAAGGCGGCGGTGGCCAAGGATCGTGGCACGCCCCGCCGCTCCTGGGTGGTCGGCGGGCAGGTGGCGCTTCCCGGCGTGACGCTGGGCGCCGGTTACCGCGAACAGCTGCCCGACGACGGCGCGGCCCGCCGGACTTTCAACGCCGGCCTCCTGCTGGAGCAGGGTACGCCGGTGCGGGGATGGAGCGTCATGGGCCGGCTGGCCCACACCCGGGTCGGCGACGAGGCTCCGCAGGAGGTCTGGTCCACGGGGCTGCGCTTCCGCATGTCGCCGAAGGTCAGCGTCACCGCCGATCTGGGCACCATGACCTACAGCGGCGATCCGTCCGACAGCACCATGCTGCGCGTCGGCACCCGTGTATTGTTCTGAGCGGGATCGGCCGCTTCAAGGGATCAGTCACCGGCCCCCGCCGTGGGCGGGGGTGGGGAATGGCGGCGGCGGGTTTCGCGGTGCAGGATGTAGAGGCCGCTCATCGCCACCACGGCGGCGCCCAGCGCCATGTGCAGGGTCGGGACCTCGCCCCACAGCATCCAGCCGAAAAGAACGGCCCACAGCAGCGAGGCGTAGTTGAAGGGCGCCACCACCGCCGCCGGGGCCAGCGAATAGGCGCGCGTCAGGAAAAGCTGCGCGCCGCCGCCCAGGATGCCGGTGGCCGACAGCAGGGCGAGGTCGGTAAGGCTGTGGGGGGTGACCCACACGAAGGGCATGACCAGCGCCAGGATCAGGGTGGTGATCGCCGTGAAGTAGAAGACGATGGTGTTGGCGTGCTCGGTCTTGCTGAGCTGCCGGATGGCGACCATCGCGAAGGACTGGCAGAAAGCCGCGCCGAGCGCCACCAGCGCGCCCAGATGCATCAGCATCTCGCCCGACGGACGCACCATGATCAGGACGCCGACGAAACCGACCATCACCGCGCTCCAGCGGTGAATGCCCACCTTTTCTCCCAGCAGCGGCACCGACAGGACAGTCAGGAACAGCGGGGCCGAGAAGATCAGCGCCACCGCGTCGCCCAGCGGCAGCAGATGAAAGGACCAGAAGGTCAGCGACATGGCGGTCAGCCCGATCACCGAGCGCCAGACATGCCCCATCGGACGTTCGGTGCGCAGGCTGTTGATCCACCCGCCCTGAAGCGAGATGACCAGCGCCACCGGGACCAGCGCCACGGCGTTGCGGAAGAAGGTCACCTCGATGACCGGATAGGTTTCCGACAGCAGCTTCACCAGCACGTTCATCATGGAGAACAGAAGCACCGATCCCAGCATCATGGCGATGCCGAGCGGTATGTTCTCCACGCGGGTGTGGCGGGGCGTCGCGGGACGGGCGGAGGCGGGGGAGAGGGAGGGCGCAGTCACGCCCGGATGCTATCAATTGAAATCACCCGCGTCACGTTGCCGCGACGCGGGTGGTCATGTGCTTACGGAATGGCCGGATTGCAGCCTAAAGCCGGGCCGGTTCAGCGGGGTTTCAGAAGATCGGCGATTTCGGCCTCGGCCAGCAGCCAATGGTCCATCTCGCGCCCGTCGGGACGGCCTTCGCGCTCCCAGATCTCATAGGCGCGCTCCTGCACAATGCGGTTCTTCTGACCGTGCAGCAGACCCTCCGCGATGTGCATGTTGATGCGCGACAGCGACACCAGCTTGCGTGCCTCGATGGAGCCCTGGGTGGCTTCCATGGTGGTGACGGTGACGTACTGCGCGAGGTTTCGCAGATTCGCCTTCACCTCCGGGTCCAGTGTGTTCTCTTGGTTCTGGAGCACCGTCTTGATGGCGACCCAGAGACGCAGGTTGTGGTCCAGCGCGAAGTTCGCCTTCTCCGGCGTGTCGGCCTCGACCAGCAGGCTGGCGGCGTGCAGCAGCGCGACCGCGTCCTGTTCGATGGCCACGAAGTTGGTGCCCAGAACGATCTCCGCACCGGTGTCGGTGGCGAGCGCCTCCGCAGCTTCGGGCAACGGAACGGTTTCAGCGGTCTTTGCAGTAGCGGTCTTGCGCTTGGCCATGATCGAATCCCCGGCGTTAGTCCCCGGTGCCAATAGAACCAGCCGTCATTAATAAGTGGTTAAGGCGAGTATTGTCAGTCCTTTTACGCAGCCTTTGCGTCAGGGAAAGCCTCCGGGTGATTCGCGGGCGATCATGCTGCATCGCAAAAGAATGGGGGAAATCTCAGCGTCCGGAAAGCGCTCCGAAGGGCATGCGGTAGTAGAATCCGAACACGTTGTTGGCCGGTGCCCCGGTGTCCGCGGCGGGACCGCTGGTGTCGATGCGGCTGTAGCCCAAGCTGAAACGGGCCTTGTTCTCGAACTGGTACCCGAGTTCGAGTTGGGAGCGGAACTCCACCACGCTGCCCGCCGTCCGATCGCGCGGGGTAACCGGCAGGGTTCCGGCGCCGACGCTGGGCGTGAAGACGAAGGAGGAGCCCAGCGGAACGTCGATCAGGATGCCGCCCATGCCGTACAGGCTTCCGTCCGGCGCGCTGGGGCCGAGCGACACCCAGGGGCGCACCTCCGCATGGCCTTCCAGCTTGGGCAGGAGGGAGGAGCCGATGCGGATCTTGTTGTGCAGGTCCGACACCTTGGTATCCGGCGTCTCCCCCACGTTGTAGGCGAGGCCGCCGATCTTCCAGTTGCCGATCCGGTCGTCGGGTGCGGACAGGGTTTGCGCGCCTGCCGGAGCGGAGAGCGCGAGGCCCGCGGCGGCAACCATCAGACAGAGGCACGAGGTCCAATGACGCACGGCGGCCTGCTCCCGATCGTTCGTTGACCGTCCTGCTCCCACTGCTCCAGTCTACCGCGTCCGAACCTGGAGCGGCTGTGGCATTACGCTTGGCGGCGCACCCCCGCGCAAGCGCGTAACGGTGCTACTCCCAGATGTCGTGCTTGCGGTCTTCCGCGTCAATGGTGGGAGGGCTGCCCTCTTTGCGGGGGCTTAGGCGGTTGGCGGGGCTCATCGGAAACGGTAAGGCGTGCTAGAATCCCGTCATGCAGCGCATGGCTTCCGACCCGACCCAGACGGTGACCGCCTTCCTCGCCGATCCGGCGAGCCACGGCGGAGCGGCGGTGGAGCGTGTCGAAACCCACGCCGCCATCGTCTTCCTGGCCGGCGACCGGGCCTACAAGCTGAAGCGCGCGGTGCGCTATCCCTATCTGGATTATTCGACGGCCGAGCGGCGCCGCGCGGCCTGCGTGGAGGAACTGCGGCTGAACCGGCGCACCGCGCCGTCCCTTTATCTTGGCCTGGAATCGGTGGTGCGCCGGGCGGACGGCGCGCTCGCCTTCGGCGGGGCGGCGGCGGAGGGCGGAACGGCGCTGGACTGGTTGGTCGCCATGCGCCGCTTCCCGCAGGACGCCCTTCTGGACCGCGTGGCGGAGCGGGACTGTCTTACCGACGGGCTGATTCGCGATCTGGCCGACGCCGTGACCGCTTTTCACACAGCCGCGCAGCCGCGCCCGGACGGCGGAGGGGCCGCGGCGATGCGGGAGGTGGTGGAGGGCAGCATCGCCGAATTGCGCGCCTGCCCCGCCCTGTTCCCGCCGGAGCGGGTCGAGCGGCTGGCCAGGGGGTCGGCTGAGGCGTTGGCGCGCCTGACGCCGCTGCTGGAGGAACGTCGGCGGGACGGCTTCGTCCGGCATTGCCACGGCGACCTGCATTTGCGGAACATCGTGCTTCTGGACGGGCGTCCGGTCCTGTTCGACGGCATCGAGTTCGACGAGCGTCTGGCCGTCATCGACATCGCCTACGACATCGCCTTCCTGCTGATGGACCTGGAACAGCGGGGGCTTCGCCCGCTCGGCAACATGTTCCTGAATCGCTGTCTGGACGCGACGGAGGATTATGCCGCCCTGGCCTTGCTGCCGCTGTTCCTGTCGGCGCGGGCGGCCATCCGCGCCAAGATCGCGGTCACCATGGCGGCGCTCAGGCCCGACGATGCCGCGGCGCAGAGGTTGAAACAGGATGCCGCCGCCTATCTGGATCACGCTCTTGCGGCGCTGGAGCCTCCGCCGCCCCGTCTGGTCGCCATCGGCGGCCTGTCCGGCAGCGGCAAGACACGGATGGCCCGCGCCCTGGCCCCTTCGCTGGGGCCGTCGCCGGGGGCGGTGGTCCTGCGCTCCGACGCTCTGCGCAAGCGCCTGTTCGGAATCGGGGAGGCGGAGCGGCTGCCCATCCACGCCTACACGCCGGCGGTGACGGAACAGGTCTACGCCGGGCTGCTGGATCGGGCGCGGGCGGTGCTGGCCGCCGGGCACGCGGTCGTGCTGGACGCCGTTCACGCCCGCCCGGCGGAGCGCTCCGCCGTCGCCCGCGTGGCGGCGGAGGCAGGGGTGCGATTCGACGGGCTGTGGCTGGATGCGCCTTTGGACACGCGGATCGCCCGCATCGCCGCCCGCCGCGGCGACGCCTCCGACGCCACGGCGGAGGTGGCGAGGCTACAGGAAGGCTACGACCTCGGCCCGCTTGAATGGCTGCGCACGAATGCTGGCAGGGATGCGGGGGAAACGCTTGCGGCTGTGTTGGAACGACTGGTGTAATTCCAGGTGGAACGGGCGCCGCCGGTTCCCCATGGTCTAAAATACGAGCGGCGCGGCGCTGGAAGCGGTGCATCCAGCCGTCGTTTCGACAGGCACCGTCCATAAAATGGGCCGGCGGAAACGGCCCGGGGGGAGATCATGTCACTCAAGACGATCCTTGTGCCGCTGGCCGGCATCGACGGCGACACGGTGGCCCTGAGCGCCGCGCTGAAGGTCGCGCGCGAATTCGATGCCCATGTCGATGCGCTGTTCGTGTCGCTCGATCCGCGCGACGCCGTGCCCATGCTGGGCGAAGGCATGTCCGGCGCGATGGTCGAAGAGATCATGCGCGCCGCCGAAGGGGAATCGAAGACCCACCTCCACATCGCCCGCCGCACCTTCGACGACGTGGTCCGTGTCGAGGGGGTGGAACTGCGCGATATGCCCACCGGCGTGGAAGCACCGACCGCCCATTGGCGGGAGGAGACGGGCCGCGTGGAGGAAGTGGTGCCCCGTGAAGGGCGGTTGGCCGACCTGCTGGTCTTCGCCCACAACACGCTGGACAGCAACACCCAGGCCTATGCGACGGTGGAAAGCGCCCTGCTGGGGGCGGCCCGCCCGCTGCTGCTGGTTCCCGCCACCCTGCCGGCGGAGATCGGGCGCACGGTGGCGCTCGCCTGGAACGGAAGTGCCGAATCGGTCCGCGCGCTGACCGGGGCCATGCCCTTCCTGACCGGCGCCGACACCGTTCATGTGCTGACGGCCGAGACCGCCCACACCCAGGCTGCGGCAGGACGTCGCATCGCCCAATATCTGGCTTGGCATGGGGTTAACGTTCAGGTAACCATATTGAAGCCGGGATCGGAACCCGTTGGCCAAGCCATCATCAACAAGGCCGCGGAACTTGGGTCCGACCTCCTCGTCATGGGGGGCTACGGGCACAGCCGGATGCGGGAAATGATCCTGGGTGGCGTGACCCGCTATGTGCTGAACCACGCCGGCCTGCCCGTGCTTATGGCCCACTGACGACGGGGGCCTTTCCCTCCGAAGGCCGGGCATTCTCCGATCCGACGCGCGGCGCCGCCGTGAAAGGCGTCCTCCACGCCGGTGGTTTTCAACCACAAGGGCTGCCCGGACCCCGGTCCGGGCGAGGTCCGGCATTTGGGAAGGGAACGCGCCATGTTGACGATCGACGATTGCATCGCGCTCAGCGATCTGACCGAAAAGGAAATCGACGCCATCGCGGAGCATGAGCATCTGCCGGAAATCCTGGCGGTGGAACTGGGCTGCTGCCTCGCCCACGACGCCGAGGGAATCCGCCGGATCGCCCGCATCATCCGCGACGACATCGAACGGGCCCGCAGCCACGGGCAGACCGTCCACGCCCGCGATCTGACGGTGGTTCTGGACGGCTTCGTGCACCAGCACCCGGCCCTGTAGAAGAGAAGGCGACAGGAAGGAAACGCCCCGCTTCACGTCTGTACGGCGTTGCGGGTTGGCGGGGAGGTGCGGAACAACCGCCCCCCCGTTCGGTTGGCATCGGCGAGTTCGCGTGGGGGGAAGGGACGGCGGGGAGCGCGGTCGGCGCGGTCCCCCGACCGTCCGCCGCCTGTCACGCCGACGCATCGCACTGACGCATCTCGCTGCCAGCAAAGGACGAACGCCCGTGCCCCTGAAGAAAATCCGCCTCGAACTGGCCCGCACCGCCGACCATCCGGAAGGCAGCGCGGAGCATGGCTATGAGTTCACCGCGCCTCTGACCGCGGACGGCCACCTGGACCCGGAGGAGTGGCGCGGCCACAAGGCCGCCTGCACGGTTCGCCGCTTCTGGCGCGGAGAGGACGAGCAGACCGGACACCTCGCCCACCGTGGGCGGGGCTGGCTGTTCGACTATGACAGCGACGACAGCGACGACGACGAGCCGATCTTCCGCTTCGACCGCCACACGCTGGTGGAGGGGGAATACATCTCCATCACCGAGCATGACGGGGTGCAGCGGCCCTTCCGCGTGGTCTCCGTCCGCTGATCGCCCCCTTCTGATCGCTGCCGTCCTGCGGCAATCCGCCCGTATCGGCTGTGCTGCCCCGGCGGGATAGAGTCCCAGCGGAGCTGGGTGGGGCATAAGGCGGCAAATGGCGGAAAGGACGGGGCCAGGATCGCGGCCAGGATCGTGGGACGTGCCGGACGGCGCCGGAGAGATGCTGCGCACCTTGTCGCTCGCCGTGGCGCAAAGCCCCGTCGCCCTGGTCATCACCGACGCGCTCGGGCAGGTCACCTACGTCAGCCCGCGCTTCACCGCCATGACCGGGCGCGAACCGGAGGAGGTGCCCGACCTGGGCGCCTTCGCCCAGACCTTCGCCGAGCCCGGCTCCGACCCGGCCCGCGAGATGTGGCGCGTCCTGTCCGGCGGCGGCACCTGGCATGGCGAACTGCCGGCGCGCCGCCGGGTGGCGGGCGAACCGGGCGGCTTCTTCTGGGCGTCGGTCACCATCACGCCGGTGCGGGACGAAGGCGGGGCAATCACCCACGTCGTCGGCTCCATCGAGGACATCACCGAGCGGCGGCAGGCGGAGGAGCACATCCGCCGCGCCCAGAAGATGCAGGCGGTCGGCGTTCTGGCCGGCGGCATCGCCCATGACTTCAACAACATCCTGACGGCGATCCTCGGCTACAGCCATCTGGCGCTCGACGGCCTGCCGGAGGGGACGGAGGCGCGCGACGACATCCTCCAGGTCACCATCGCGGCGGAACGCGCGAAGTCGCTGGTGCAGCAGCTTCTCACCTTCTCCCGCAAGGAAAAGGTCGGGCGGGAGGTGATGGACGTCCGGGGCGTCGTGAAGGAGGCGCTGGCGCTGGTGCAGCCGACCGTCCCGCACGACGTCACCCTCCGCTTCCTCTGTGACGACGGGGAGATGCCGGTGCTGGCCGCGCCGACCCAGATCCATCAGGTGGTGGTTAATCTGTGCAAGAACGCGGTGGATGCGGTGTCCTGCGACGCCCCGCCCGCAGGCACGGTTCCCGTGGATGACGGCGGCCCGTGCGGTGACGGCGTTCTCCGCGCCCGGATGATCGTCGTGTCGCTGGTCCATGCCACCGTCGCGATGCCGAAGGCCCTGCCGCGGGCATTGCTGAATCCCGGCCGCTACATCTGCCTCACCGTGGCGGACACCGGCTGCGGCATGGACGGCGCCCTGCTGGAACGGGTGTTCGAACCCTTCTTCACGACCAAGGCGGTGGACAAGGGAACCGGGCTGGGCCTCGCCGCCGTCCACGGCATCGTGGCCGACCATGGCGGCGTGATCGACGTGGTGAGCGCGCCGGGGGAGGGGGCTGCCTTTTCCGTCTATCTGCCGCGCCACGACGCGGACGGGGCCCGCCGGACGGCGGACCGCGGGCGCCGCAGCGGGCGTGGCCGCGTCCTTCTTGCGGGCGGGGAGCGGACGATGCTCGGCATGGCGGGGCGGTTGCTGCGCATGCAGGGCTTCCGGGTGGTCGCGACCGCCAACAGCCGGCGGGCGCTGGCCCTCTTCACCATCGCGCCGGAGCGCTTCGACCTGATCGTGCTGGAGCAGGGAAACGCCGCCCAGACCTGGAGGCTGCTGACCCTGGCGCGGGCCTTCGCCGCGGCGACTCCGGGCGTGCCCATCCTGGTCTGCGCCGATCCCGGCAGCGACCTGGAGGGGGCGGCGATGGAGGCGGCGGGCGTCACGCGGATCTTGCGGACTCCGGTGGTGCCGGACGAGTTCGTCACCCTGGCCGGGCGGCTGGTTCAGCAACGGCAAGCACGGGCACGGCAAGCACAAGCACGGGAGGCCCAGGCCGGTGGCCATGGGCCATGAGGGCGGGCAGGAACATTCTGGACGGGAAAGGAGCGGAGGGATGGCCGAGGTTCTGGTGATCGACGACGACGACATGGTGCGCAACATGCTGCTGCGCACGCTCGCCCGCGGCGGTCACGCGGCAACCGGCGCACGCGACGGGGCTGAGGGCGTGGCCGCCTTCCGCGAGAAGCCCGCGGACCTCGTCATCACCGACATCTTCATGCCGAACCAGGAAGGGCTGGCGACGATCATGGAACTGCGGCGCAGTTTCCCGCACATCAAGATCATCGCCATTTCCGGCGGCGGCGCGCGCGCCTCGCTGGACGTCCTTCCCGTGGCGGAAGCGCTGGGCGCGCAGAAAACCCTGCGCAAACCCTTCACTCCCGCCGAGGTGATGGACGCGGTGCGCGACGTGCTGGGGTCCTGATTACGGAACCGGAAGGGCCGGGTCGCCTGACGCCACCCGTCAGGCGGCCAGCCGTTCCTCGCGGTCGCGGAGATTGCGCCCGACCTGTTCGAGAAGCTGCCGCAGCGTCTCGGCGGTCATTCCATCCCGTTTCATCAGGGCGACGATGATGGGCTCGTCCAGGATTTCCGACAGGGTCGGAGCCTTCAGATGGTCCATGTTTCACTCCCTGTGCTTTCCGGCCGGCCTTGTGGCGGCTTGATTTTATTGTACGCGGGATACGGTATTTCGCAACAATGCTGCGTCGCGAAATATCCTGTCGCGGCTGACACGAGGGTAAGAAGCCGCTGAGTGTTCATGCCTGAACACCGCCTTCTTGCCTATACGGGCAAACGGATTACCACGATGGTGGAAAGGGCGCGCCGTCTCAGCCTTCCGCGCCGCGGTCCCGCATGATCGTGACGCCGGCCCCGGCGGTGTTGGGAAGCAGGGATTCAAGCTCCACATCCACGCGCACGCGGCGCACCTTCGGGTGGGCCAGGCAGAGATCCGCGGTGCGGTCGGCCAGATAGTCCGGGCCGGGCACCGTTTCCTGCGCGCAGAGCCGGCGTAGGTCCTCCACGATGTCCTCGTAGGACATGACCGCGGTGATGTCGTCGGGGAAGCCCAGGCCGGGGTGGCTGACCTTCAGTTCCAGGCTGATGCGGACGGTCGGGCGTCCGGGCCGCCCGGCGACCGACACGGTGGCGGTGAAGTCGCGCAGCAGGATGGTGTAGGCGGTCGTCGCCGCGCCGGGGGCGTCGGCGCCGGTGTGTCGGGAAATGGGATCGTTGGCCAAAAAAGACATCTCCTGGCGGGCGGCGGCCCTGGTCCATGTCCGGTTCCATGTCCGGTTCCATGCCCGGTCACGGGCGGCCGCCTCGTCGCTGCGCCACGCCCACTATAGCGCAAGCGCCCGCCCTTTCGGCAAGTTCAGACCGCCACGGACAGGTCGATGGCGGTGCGGACCACTGTGTCGCGGCCCGGTACGGCGGCCAGAAGATCGTTGACGCTGCGCCCGACGGTCGGGTGTCGAAGGTCGCCCGCGATGTCGGCCAGCGGGGCCAGAACGAAGGCGCGCTCCGCGATGCGGGGGTGGGGGATTTCCAGCTCCGGAGCCTGCATCACCAGTTCGCCGTAGAGCAGGATGTCGATGTCGATGGGGCGCGGCCCGTAGCGAAGGCCGCCTTCCAGGTCGCGGCCCATCTCCGCCTCGATCCCCTTGATGACGCGCAGAAGCTCCCACGGCCCGAGCGTCGTCTGCCCGCGCAGCACCATGTTCAGGAAGGCCGGCTGGTCGGTCACATACATCGGGGCGGTTTCATAGACGGGCGAGGCAAGCGTGACGCGGACCTGCGGGGAGAGCCGGTGCTGCGCCGCCGCCAGATTGGCGGCGCGGTCGCCCAGATTGCTGCCGAGCGCGAGGTAGACCGTGGCCATCACCGAACCGCCGCTAGTCGAAACCAAATCCTTGCCAGTCATACCGCGATCCTCTTTTCCATCAACCGCCAAAGCGCCGGACCATGCCAAATGGCGCCTTCACCTGGACTCATGCGGTTTAGGTAGCCGGCTTTCTCCGGGAACCGCAAGCGGCGGGCGGGGTTGTGCAAAGCGTTCGTGGATCGCCGCCAATCCCTCCCACGCCTCGGGAGAAGGGATCGGGTTGCGGTTCGATGCATCGGAGGATGGTGGTCATGACGGCTCGGCATGTCGGGACGGTGATGGCTCTGGGGCTCGCCGGGGTGCTCCTGGCGTCCTGCGCCACGGGGCCGGACCCGCAGATCGCCCGGCGCGCGCAGACCGAACTGGTCGGCATGCCGAAGGAGCGGCTGCTCGCCTGCGCCGGCGTGCCGGCGCGGCAGGCCCAGGCCAACGGGCGGGAGTACTACACCTACGTTTCCGACCCGGGCGTGGCCATCAACCCGCTGGGCGGCAGCAGCATCGGCGTCGGCGGTTTCGGCGGTGGCGGTTCCAGCGGCGTCGGCGTCGGGTTGGGGTTCGGGTTTCCGCTCGGCTCCTCCTCCCCCGGCGGGTGCGAGGCGACCTTCGTGCTGGGGCCGGGCGAGGTGGTGGAGCAGGTTTCCTATCCGGGCAACGCCTCGCTGTCCGCCTGCACGCCCATCGTCCAGAACTGCGTTCCGCCCGCCCCGCCCTGAAACGGCCGGTTCTGGCTGAAAGGGGGACTGTCGCCGGTTGCCGCCTTGCCGTATCGTCCGGCTCAGGCTTGGCTGTAACCAGGGCAGGGGAGGAACGACGTTATGGACATGAGCGGCAGCCAGCGCATCGCGGCCCCGCGGGACAAGGTGTGGGCGGCGCTGAACGACCCGGACATCCTGCGCCAGTGCATCCCCGGTTGCGAGGAGGTGCAGAAGGTCTCCGACACGGAATTCACCGCGAAGGTGGTCGCCAAGGTCGGCCCGGTCAGCGCCAGGTTCTCCGGCAAGGTGGCGCTGTCCGACCTCGATCCGCCGAGCGGCTACACCATCACCGGCGAGGGCTCCGGCGGGGTCGCCGGCTTCGGAAAGGGCGGCGCCAAGGTGTCGCTGGAGCCCGATGGGGAGGCGACGATCCTCTCCTACACCGCCCATGCCACGGTCGGCGGCAAGCTGGCGCAGATCGGCTCGCGTCTGGTGGACGCCACGGCGCGCAAGATGGCGGACGATTTCTTCACCCGCTTCACCGCGGTGGTCGGCGGGCCGGTGCCCGAACCGGAAACGGTTCCGGAACCTGTGGTGCAGAGCGCCGCCGCGCCTCCGCCGGAAATCCCGCTCCCGCTCCCCGGCGTCCGGCGGCAGGGTGGTTTTTATGTCCCATGGGCGGCGTTGATCGCGGTTGTGGTGCTTCTTCTCATTTTGGCCTGGATGAAGTAACCCGCATTTCGTGTTTGTGCTGTGGGCGCGACACGTTGGGGGGTTGGACTTGACCACAGAATGTGTATGCTGCGGCCCGAACCTGCCGGCTCCAAGCGCCGGCTTCATCCGGAAGGGGGAATCTGACCAATGAAGAAGCATATCCTGGGCGCCGCCCTGATCGCCGGCATTGCCATGGGCGCGGGCGCCGCGCAGGCCGCCGACGCCGCCGCCGGCAAGGACGTCTTCAAGCAGTGCATGGCCTGCCACACCACGGAGCAGGGCAAGAACAAGGTCGGTCCGTCGCTGTTCGGCGTCGTCGACCGTCCGGCCGCCAAGATCGACGGCTTCAAGTATTCCAAGCCGATGCAGGAGAAGGCCGCCGGCGGTCTGGTCTGGAACGCGGAAAACCTGAAGGCCTACATCACCGCCCCGAAGGAAGTCGTTCCGGGTGGCACGATGGCCTTCGCCGGCATCAAGGACCCCGCCAAGGTGGACGATCTGATCGCCTATCTCGCCGAGCAGAAGTAAAGACACCCGCGTTTCGGCGCGAGGGTAGGGAAGGGCCGGAGGGGAAATCCTCCGGCCCTTTCCTTTTGAATCAACCCGCGGCTTCCAGGCTCTTGCTCGCCACCTCGAAGACATCCGGCGACAGGCCCGGCGTTGCGGCGATGCGCTCCAGTTCGGCCTTCATCAGCGCGCGGCGCTGCCCGTCGTAGCGGCGCAGGCGCGAGAAGGGACCCATCAGCCGGGCCGCCACCTGCGGGTTCATCGGGTCGAGCCGCAGCACCTGATCCGCCAGGAAACGATAGCCCGCCCCGCTGGTGTCATGGAAACGCACCGGGTTGCCTCCCGCGAAGCCGCCGATCAGCGCGTAGACCTTGTTCGGGTTGCGGATCTCGAAGGCGGGGTGGGACAGCAGCGCCGTCACTCGCTCCAGCGTGTCGGGCCGGTAAGAGGTCGCCTGCACGCCGAACCACTTGTCCACCACCAGCGCCTCGCCCTTCCAGCGCTCGTAGAAGCCGGCGACGGCCTCCTCCCGCTCCGGCGCGTCGGCGTTGCTGAGGAATTGGAGGGACGCCATCACGTCGGTCATCGCCTGGGCGCCGTGATACTGGCCGAGGCAAAGGCCGAGCGCCTCCTCGTCCTCCAGCGCCATGAGATAGGCGAGGCAGAGATTCTTCAGTGCGCGCCGCCCGATGGCCGCGGCGTCCACCGAGAAGGGCTCGTTGCCCGCGTTGCGGCGGTAGGTTTCCAGCCAGCCCGGCCGCAGCGCCTCCGCCAGCCGGCGGCGGGCGAACTCCCGCACGGCGTGGATGGCGTCGGGGTCGATCACCTCCATCTGGGTGCCGAGATAGCTCTCGGTCGGCAGCACCAGCGCCTGCGCGGCGAAGGCCGGGTCCTGGTCGGCGTCCTTCAGGACGGCGCCAACCGCGTCGATGAAGCTCTGGGGCAGCGCCAGTTCCCGCCCGGCCTGCCGGTCCGCGACCAGGGACAGCAGCAGCCGGGTGGCGAGCGTCTGCCCGGCCTCCCAGCGGTTGAAGGCGTCGCTGTCGTTGGCCATCAGGAAGGTCAGGTCGCCGTCCGTCAAGTCCGCCCGCAGCTTCACCGGGGCGGAGAAGCCTCGCAGCAGCGAGGGCACCGGGCGGGCCGGCACGTCCACGAACTCGAAGGTCTGTTCGGTCTCGGTGACGTGCAGGGTGCGGCTGGTCCCGGCGGCGGATTCCTCGCCCTTCAGGCGCAGAGGCAAATCCGCCCCGTCCGGGCCAAGCAGCCCCATCACCAGCGGGATGTGCATCGGCTCCTTCACCGGCTGGCCGGGGGTGGGCGGCACGGTCTGCCTGACGGTCAGCCGGTAGGTCTTCGACGCGCCGTCATAGGCGCCGGTCACGTCCAGTTCCGGCGTGCCGGCCTGCCGGTACCAGCGCTTGAACTGTGTCAGGTCCACCCCGCTGGCGTCGGCCATCGCCGCCACGAAGTCGTCACAAGTCACCGCCTGCCCGTCGTGGCGCTCGAAATACAGGTCCATGCCCTTGCGGAAGCCCTGCGGTCCCAGCAGCGTGTGGATCATGCGGATGACTTCCGACCCCTTGTCGTAGACGGTGGGGGTGTAGAAGTTGTTGATCTCCACATAGCTGTCCGGGCGCACGGGGTGGGCCATGGCGCCGGAATCCTCCGGGAACTGCACGGTGCGCAGGCGCTGCACGTCGGCGATGCGCTTCACCGCCCGCGAGTTCATGTCGCTGGAGAATTCCTGATCGCGGAAGACGGTCAGCCCCTCCTTCAGCGAAAGCTGGAACCAGTCGCGGCAGGTGACGCGGTTGCCGGTCCAGTTGTGGAAATACTCGTGCGCCACCACCGCCTCGATGCCCAGGAAGTCCTGGTCGGTGGCGGTTTCCGGTTTGGCCAGGATGTATTTTGTGTTGAAGACGTTGAGCGACTTGTTCTCCATCGCCCCCATGTTGAAGTCGCCGACCGCGACGATGTTGAAGATGTCCAGGTCGTATTCCAGCCCGAACACCTCCTCGTCCCAGCGCATCGACTTGACGAGGGAGCGCATGGCGTGATCGACCTTGTCCTCGTTCCCCGGCTCCACATAGATGCGCAGGGTCACGTCACGGCCCGACGCGGTGCGGAACCGGTCCTCCTGGTGGGTCAGGTTGCCCGCGACCAGGGCGAACAGGTAGCAGGGCTTGGGGAAGGGGTCCTCCCACACCGCGCGGTGGCGCCCGTCGGGCAGGTCGCCGGACTCCACGAGGTTGCCGTTGGACAGCAGCACCGGATAGCGCGCCTTGTCCGCCGTGATCGTGGTGGTGTAGCGAGCCATGACATCGGGCCGGTCCGCGAAATAAGTGATCTTGCGGAAGCCCTCCGCCTCGCATTGGGTGCAGAAGTTTCCGGAGGATTTGTAGAGTCCCTCCAGCGCCGTGTTCTCCTGCGGCTTGATGCGGACGACGGTTTCCAGCGTGAAGGACTCCGGCACGCTGTGGACGGTCAGATGGTCCGGCGTGACGGTGTAGTCGGCTTCGCTCAGGGGTGTGCCGTCCAGCGCCACGGACACCAGTTCCAGCCGCTGCCCGTCCAGCGTCAGCGGCTCCGCCGCCGTATCGCCGCGCGCCGGATTGCGCCGCAGCCCGAGCCGGGCGCGAACCGTGGTCGCGTCTTCGCCAAGGTCGAAGGCCAGATCGGCCGTATCGATCAGATGGGCGGGCGGGCGGTAGTCCTGGAGGCGGATGGCCTTGGGCGTGCCTTTGTCCATGGTGGCGTTTCTCTAACCTTGTTTTGGCCGTGTCGGCGTCGCTGGGGACGGACTCTAGCATGGAGAGTGGTGACGTGGGACGCCGTTGGACAGGGGGCAACGGCACCTTCAAAAGGTCCACGAAAAAGCCCCCGTCCGGCAGGAAGGGGGCTATCGTAGATTGGCGCGCCGTGTCGGCGATCAAACGTGGAAGCTCTCGCCGCAACCGCAGCGGCCCTTCTCGTTCGGATTTTTGAAGACGAAGCCGGTCTGGAACTTGTCGTCCACGTAATCCATCTCGCTGCCGATCAGGAACATCACGGCGGCGGGGTCGATCAGGATGGTGACGCCCTTGTCCTCCACCACCTCGTCGAACTTCATCTTTTCCTTGGCGTACTGCACGTCGTAGCTGAGGCCGGAGCAGCCCCTCGCCTTCACGCCGATGCGCAGGCCGATGGTGTCGCCCGTCGCCTTCGCCATCAGCGCCTTCACGCGCTCCGCGGCGGCGTCGGTGATGGAAAGGGCTTTCGGGAGAGAAGCCGTAGAAGCCGTAGCCATGGGGATCTTCGCCTCCTTAGAACATATCCAGTTGGACCCGTGCGACCTCGGACATCATGTCCTGACGCCAGGGCGGGTCCCAAACCAGTTCGACCTTGCATGTGGTGACATCATCGACGGACGCAACCGCCTGCTGCACCTGCATGGGCAGTTCGCCGGCCACCGGGCACATGGGGCTGGTCAGGGTCATGTCGATCTCGACCTCGTTGTTCGGGCCGATGTCGACGCGGTAGATCAGGCCCAGTTCCCAGATATCCACGGGGATTTCCGGGTCGTAGCAGCTCTTCAGCGCCGAAATGACCGCCTCGCTGAGCGCGGCGCGCGGGTCGTAGGCCGCCTTCGCCGCGGCGATGGCCGCTTCGGTCTGGTTCATCGGGCGGGCCTCTCCGGCCTCGGCGTCCTTGGAGACCGCTTCATCGGGGGAGATCGCGTCATCGGGCATCGCGGTTCACCGTTTCCTACAACTATTCGCTGCTCGCCTTGTCCTCGCCTTCGATGGCCGCGTTCATCGCGTGCCAGGCGAGGGTGGCGCATTTCACGCGCACCGGGAACTGACGGACGCCGGACAGCACCATCAGCCTTTCCATGGCGTCCTCGTCCACCGGGCCGTGGTCGCCATGCTCATGATCGTCCTTCGTGCACAGGTCGTGGAAGGTTTCGAACAGGGCCTTGGCTTCCGCCTCGGTCTTGCCCTTGACCACCTCCGTCATCATGGACGCGCTGGCCGTGGAGATGGCGCAGCCGCGGCCCTGGAAGGCCACATCCTCCACCACCCCGTCCTTCAGCTTCAGATAGACCATGAAGCGGTCGCCGCACATGGGGTTCTCGCCCTTGGCCTCCCGGTTGGCATCGTCGGGATGCCGGAAGTTCCGGGGGTTCTTGCCGTGGTCCAGGATCACTTCCTGGTACAGCTCGCGCAGTTCGTCCATCATGCTCCGAAGAACTCCTTCACCGCGATCACCGAATCGACCAGAGCGTCGGCTTCCGCCCGCGTGTTGTAAAGGGCGAAGCTGGCCCGCGCCGTGGCGCCGACCCCGAAACGGTCCATCAGCGGTTCCGCGCAGTGGCGGCCGACGCGGACGGCGACGCCGTACTGGTCCACGATGGTGCCGAGATCGTGCGGGTGCACGCCCTCCAGCGTGAAGGAGATGATCGGCCCCTTGCCCGGCGCGGTGCCGTAGATGCGCAGGCCGTCGATCTGGGAAAGCTGCTGCGTGGCGTACTGGAGCAGATCGCGCTCGTGCGCCGCGATGGCCTCGCGGCCCAGCGTTTCCATGTAATCCAGCGCGATGCCCAGCCCGATGACCTCGGTGATCGCCGGGGTTCCGGCCTCGAAACGGGAGGGCGGGGGCTTGAAGGTGGTGCCTTCGAAGCTGACGCTCTCGATCATGTCGCCGCCGCCCTGGTAGGGGGGCATCTTCTTCAGCAGATCGTACTTGCCGTACAGAACGCCGGTGCCGGTCGGTCCGTACAGCTTGTGGCCGGTCATGATGTAGAAGTCGGCGTCGATGTCCTGCACGTCCACCACGCCGTGCACGGCGGCCTGGCTGCCGTCGAACAGCACGGGCACGCCGCGCTCGTGGGCCATGCGGGCGATGATCCTGGCCGGAGTCACCGTTCCCAGCACGTTGGAGCAGTGGGTCATCGCCACCAGCTTCGTGCGGTCGGACAGCAGGTCCTCATAGGCGTTCAGGTCCAGCACGCCGTGCTCGTCCACCGGCACGACCTTGATGCGGATGCCCTTGTCCATCTGGAGGAGCTGCCACGGCACGATGTTGGCGTGGTGCTCCATGACCGAGACGATGATCTCGTCGCCTTCCGACAGGAAGGTGCGGCCATAGCTGTGGGCGACGAGGTTGACGGCCTCGGTCGCGCTGCGGGTGAAGACGATGTTGCGCTCCGACGGGGCGTTCAGGAAGCGGGCGACCTTGCGGCGGGCCTCCTCGAACTGGTCGGTCGCGGTCTGCGACAGGAAATGGACGCCCCGGTGGATGTTGGAATAATCCTCCTCCAGGAAACGGGTCATGGCGTCGATGACCTGACGCGGCTTCTGGGCGGAGGCGGCGCTGTCCAGATAGACCAGCGGCTTGCCGGGCTTGCCCTTCCGGTCGTGCACGGTGCGCGACAGGATGGGGAAGTCGGCCCGCACGCGCTCCACGTCGAAGCCGGTGAGGATGTCCGTGATCTGGGTGTCCATGTCCGGTCCCTCCTCAGCGCGCGTTCTGCCAGTCGGCGACGTAGCTGTGGAAGGCGTCGCGGACGCTTTCCTCGGCGATCTCCTCCAGCGCTTCGGCCAGGAAGGCGCCGATCAGCAGGCCGCGGGCGGTGGCCTTGTCGATGCCGCGGGCGCGCAGGTAGAAAAGCTGATCGTCGTCCAACTCGCCCACCGTGGCGCCGTGGCTGCACTTCACGTCGTCGGCGTAGATTTCCAGCTCCGGCTTCGCGTCGATCTCCGCCGTGTCGGAGAGGAGCAGGGCGCGGTTCTGCTGGTAGCCGTCGGTCTTCTGCGCGTCGGGGCGCACGATGATCTTGCCCTGGAAGACGGCGCGGGCATGGTCGTCGATGACGCCCTTGTAGACCTCGCGGCTGGTGCAGCAGGGCTTGGCGTGGTCGATGAAGGTGGTGGTGTCCACATGCTGGCCGCCGCGCACCATGTAGGCGCCGCTGACATGCGTGTCGCCTTCCTCGCCGTCCAGGACGCTGCGCACCTCGTTGCGCGACAGTTTGGCGCCGATGGTCAGGATGAAGTTGTCGTACACGCCCTTGCCGGCCACCTTCGCCGCGGTGTGCGACAGGTGGAAGGAGCCGGTGTGCTCGCGCTGGACCTTGTAGTGGTGGACCGACGCGCCCTTGCCGACGAAGACTTCCGTCACGCCGTTCGACAGGGTGGTGCAGGAGCCCAGCCCGACGTGATGCTCGACGATCACGGCACGCGAGTCCGCCTCCGCGACGATCAGGCTGCGCGGGTGGAAGGCGGTCGGCTGCGCCTCGGAGCCGACGGAGACGAAGACCAGTTCGATGGTTTCATCCACCGTGACGCCGCACGGCACATGCAGCACCGGGCCGTCCGCCAGGAAGGCGGTGTTCAGCGCGACCAGCGCCAGATCGTCGGGGGCGGCGATGCGGCCCAGATGCTCGGCCATCAGGTCCGGCTTCCGCGCCAGGGCATCCGCGAGGTTCAGGAGTTCCACCCCAGCCGGCAGCCCGGCGGTGGTGGACAACTCCGCCCGGAAGCGCCCGTCCACGAAGACCAGCCGCGGGCCGGTCGCGCCGTCCGCCCGCACGGTCGGCAGCACGTCGAAGCGGACCGCCTCGCCGGTCGCGGCCGCCGGCTGGAAGTCCAGCTTGTCGAGCGCGCGCAGGTTGGTGTAGCGCCAGGACTCGTTCTTGACGGTCGGCAGGCCGAGTTCGGCGAAGCGGGCGCGTCCCTGGTCGCGCAGGCCGTCCAGCCAGGACAGGCCGCCGCCGGGCAGACCGCCCTTCACCCGGTCGAGCTGCTCCAGGAAGGGCTTGGCCGCCGCCGGGTCGAAGCCCCGCGGGGGCGCCG
>JAEYPE010000166.1 GCA_023411035.1 Pseudomonadota bacterium | reverse complement strand
CTCATGGGGCACTTATTCCCGCTTCTTTCCGGCGTTGTCTTTGCACATGCCCGTCCCTGCGCTTTGCACAAAAGGCCGCGCGAAAAGTTGCATTACCCATTGCAAAGACAACGGCACCGACCCGCCGGACTACCCCTATCGATAGGTTTATTAAAAAGCCGCGCTTGGACATCCTGCAATCACAGACGCCGTGCATTCCCTGAAAAAGCCAGTAATCGAAACACCGCCGCTTCACAGTGATGAAGCGCAAACCCTTCGCTTTGCAATCATCAACGGAGACAGTCGATGACCATGTTCGCCAACATTCGCGCGTTTCTTTCCCCGGTCCGCACCGCCGCCAAGGACCGCAAGGGCATCACGGCCCTCGAATACGGCCTCGCGGCGGCTCTGGTCGCGCTCGTGATCATCGGCGGGGCCCGCACCTTCGGCACCAGCGTCAGCAACCTGTTCACCGGCATCGCCGGTTCGGTCAACGGCATCACGTCGGGCATTCAGTAAGCGCCGCCGGGCACTTCCCTCCCACGCGAAGCACCCGCCATGGATACGATCGCACCCTTCGATCCTTTGCGCCTGGCACTGCCCATGGCGGGGCTTGCGCTGGGCTGGGCGGCGGCGGACGACCTGTGCCGGCGCACCATCCCGGACACGGTGTCCGTCCTGCTCGCCACGCTCGGCCTCGCGGTTCCGCTTTGGCGGGGCGCTCCTTTCCCGTGGATCGGCCTTGCCGCCGCCGCCGCGCTGTTCCTGACCCTGTGCGCGCTGCACGGACGGGGCTGGCTGGGCGGCGGGGACGTGAAGCTGGCCTCGGCCATCCTGCTGCTGGTCGGGGTGGAGCGGGCCGCGTTCTTCGCGGCCGCCACCGCGCTGGCCGGCGGGGTTCTATCCCTTCTCTACCTCGCCGGGTGGCTGGCCCTGCGCAACGCGCGCCCGGCGCGCCGGCTGCTGCGCCGCTTCGGCGGGCGCCCCGGACCGGCCCGCTTTCCCGCCCGTCTTCTTGCGGCCGAGGCGCACCGCATCGCCACCCGCCATTCCGTGCCCTACGGCGTGGCCCTGGCCGCCGGCGGGCTGCTCACCCTCTCCAATCCGACCGGAGGAGCGGCATGGTTCTGAGAGTCCTTTTCCTGTCCCTGCTGCTCGTCGGGCTGTCGCTGGTGGGCTACGTGTCCTTCTCGATGCTGCCGGCGCCGACCGCCGCCGTCGCGGTCCCGGCGCCCCCGGCGCCGATGGACTCCGTGCTGGTCGCCGCCCGCCCGATCTCCACCGGGATGCTGCTGCGCGCCGAGGATCTGCGCTGGGACCCCTGGCCGCCGGGCCGCCTGGGCGATGGCTACATGGTGCGGGGCCGCGTGGCGGAAAGCGCCTACAGCGGCGCCGTCACCCGCCGGTCCTTCGCGGCGGGCGAGCCGATCATGGCCGGGCACATCGTCGCTCCGGGAGAGCGCGGCTTCCTCGCCGCCGTCCTGTCGCCGGGCAGCCGGGCCGTCTCGGTGGCGGTGGACGCGGTCAGCGCGACCGGCGGGCTGATCTGGCCCGGCGACCGGGTGGACCTGATCCTCACCCAGAGTTTCGACGCCCAGGCGGGGCGCGACCTGCGCAGCCGGGCGGTCGGCGAGACCGTCCTCCAGAACCTGCGTGTCATCGCCATCGACCAGCAACTCGGCGAGGCAAGCATGGTGAAGGGCGGGCCGGAAGGGCGCGTTCCCCGCACCGTGACGCTGGAGGTCACCGCCCGCCAGAGCGAGACGGTCACCGTCGCCGCCACCATGGGCAAGCTCTCGCTGGCGCTGCGCAGCCTGCTCGCCGACGAATCCGGCGCCGGCTCCACCGATGCGGCCCCCACCCCTGCCCCCACCTGGGCGGAGGACGTGTCGCCCGCCCTGCGCCAGCTTCCCGCGCCCCACAGCGCGGAGGCGCCCGCCGCCCGCCGTCCGGCGCTGCTCATCATCCGCGGGTCCAAGACGGAAACACTCGAACGCTGAACCGGCGCGCCGACCCAGGGGGACGAAAACCATGACGATGGCAACCATCACGACCATGGGCCGGACAGCGGCCTTCAGGATTGCGGCCTTCAGGATTGCGGCGGCCTTTCTGGCCGGACTGCTCGCGGCGCTGGCCGCGGCTCCCGCCCAATCGCAGCAATCCCAGCCGCAGCAATCCCAGCCGCAGCAACGCCCCCGCGAAATCACGCTGGAGGTCGGCGGCGGGCAGCCGGTCAACCTGCCGGCCCCGGCGGCCAGCGTCTTCACCTCCGCCCCGGAGATCGCCGACGTGCAGGCGTCCGGCCCGCAGGCCTTCTTCATCGTCGCCAAGGCGCCGGGCCGGGCCAGCGTCTACGCCCTGTCGGCGGACAACAGGCCGCTCGCCTCCTTCAGCGTCGTGGTCACCATGCCGGTGAGCGACCTGCGGTCCAAGCTGGTCGCCCAGGTGCCCAACGCCGCCATCGACGTACAGAGCACCGGCAACGGCATCACGCTGACCGGCACCGTCTCCTCCCCCGCCACGGCGCGGCAGATGGTGGAGCTGGCGGAACGCTACGTCGGGCAGGGGCAGACCGTCACCAACCGCCTGACCGTCGCCGCCCCCGCCCAGGTCAACCTGCGGGTCCGCGTGGCCGAGGTGTCGCGCCAGGTGACCAAGGAACTGGGCGTCAATTTCGAGGCCATGTTCAACATCGGCTCCTTCGCCTTCGGGATCGCCACCGGGCGCCCCATCCTGGACGCCGCCGGCAACCTGATCCGCGCAGCATCCCCGACCAACTCCATCGCCGGCAGCTACCGCTCCAGCAACGGGCGGGTGGACATCAACACGGTGGTGGACGCGCTGGCCGAGGACGGGCTGATCACCGTGCTGGCCGAGCCGAACCTGACCGCCCTGTCCGGCGAGACCGCCAGCTTCCTGGCCGGCGGCGAGTTCCCGATCCCCGTCGCCCAGTACGACCGCACCACCACCATCCAGTTCAAGAAGTACGGCGTCAGCCTGGACTTCACCCCGACCGTGCTGACCGGCGGCCAGATCAGCATGCGCGTCCGCCCGGAGGTGAGCGAGCTGACCAGCAACGGCGCCGTGGTGGTCGACTCCATCCGCATCCCCGGCCTGGCCGTGCGCCGTGCGGAGACGACCATCGAGCTGGCCAGCGGGCAGAGTTTCGCCATCGCCGGCCTGCTCCAGAACAACACGGCGGCGACGCTGGACGCCGTGCCGGGGCTGGGCGACGTGCCGGTGCTGGGGGCGCTGTTCCACTCCAGCAAGTTCCGCCGCAACGAGACGGAGCTGGTCATCGTCGTGACCCCCTATCTGGTCCGCCCGGTGTCCGCCGCCAACGCCCTGTCGGCCCCCACCGACGGCTTCGTCGCGGCGACCGACGTGGAACGCATCTTCCTGAACCGCGCCCAGAGCCTCCAGCCGCCCGCGGGCACCGCCACCCCCGCCATCGGTCCGGGCGCCACCCGCCTGCACGGCGACGCCGGCTTCAGCCTCCAATGACCCCTTTCGCGGAGCACAGCGCCATGCACAAAGCCATGCGAACGCCGATGCTGCTTCTGCCGCTCCTCACGGTCCTGCTGGGCGGCTGCGCCGTGCAACAGACGCCCCCGGCCGCCCCCGTCGCCCAGGCGCCCACCGTCAAGGCCATCGGCAACGCCGTTCCCTTCGCCATCGACCCGCGCAACGGCGCCATCGCGGCGGAGGAGCGCCGCCGGGTGATCCGCACGGTGGCCGGGCTGGGCCGCGACACCACCCCCCATGTGACGGTCACCGGTCCGATGCTGGGCGCACCGGCGCGGGCCGCCGTCGCCTCCCTTCTGGACGAGGCCGGGGTGCCGCAGGAGAACGTCACCTTCGCCCCCGACCAGACCGGCGCCCCCGCCCTTCAGGTAACGACCTACGTCGCCATGGCCCCGGACTGCCAGGCGTGGAGCGACATCTACAGCGGCTGGTACCAGAACAGCCCGACCGAGACGCTGGGATGCAGCAACCGGCGCAACCTCGCCCTGATGCTGGCCGACCCGCGCGATCTCATCCAGGGCCGCGACACCATGCCCGCCGACGGGCAGCGCATGGCCGGCGCCGTCCAGCGCTACCGCGCCGACAAGGTGAAGCCCTTCGTGAATGGCAACGGCACCAACAGCTTCGTGCTGTCCCCCGCCCTGAACGGAAACCAGGAGTACCAATGAGCCTGCTCGCCACCATCCTCGGCGACGCGCCGGCTCAGGCCGACGCCGCCCGCGGCGCCGGTCCCCGCCTGCTCGCCTATGTCGCCGACGCGGCCAGCGCCACCCTGCTGAACCAGACCGCCCCGTCCATGCTTCCCTGCGAGGTGCGGACCGGCGACATCCGCAGCGCCGCCCGCGACCTGGAGCGCCAGCGCTCGCCCGATCTGCTGCTGGTCGATCTCACCGGCGTCGCCGATCCGCTGGCCGCCATGGAGGCTCTGGCCGGGGTCTGCGACCCGTCCGTCCGGGTCATCGCGGTCGGCGACAGCAACGACATCGGCCTCTACCGCAACCTGCGGCGGATCGGGGTCACCGATTACCTGTTCAAGCCGCTGTCCCGCGACCTGCTGGAAGGCGCCCTGCACACCGCCTGCTCCGGCACCGCGGCGGACGACGGAACGGGCCGCCTGGGCAAGCTGGTGGCGGTGGTCGGCGCGCGCGGCGGGGTGGGAACGACCACGGTCGCGGTGCATCTGGGCTGCTGGCTGGCGGACGGGGCGCGCGGGCGCACGGCGCTGGTGGACCTCGATCTGCAACGCGGCACCGTGGCGCTGGCCCTGAACCTGCGGCCCGAACCGGCGCTGCGCGAAGCGGTGGAGGCGCCCGACCGGGTGGACGACGTGTTCATGGAGCGCGCGATGGTCGCCGCCTCCGACCGGCTGTCCGTCCTGGCGGCGGAGGAACCGGTGGAGGACGTCATCGACATCGCCCCGCCCGCCGCACTGTCGGTTCTGAACCGGCTTCAGGCCCGCCACAATTACGTGGTCGTGGACGCCGGGCGCGCTCAGGGCGGGGCCTCCCGCGCCGCGCTGGAGGCGGCGTCCATCGCCGTTCTGGTGGGCGACGCCAGCGTCGCGGGTCTGCGCGATCTGGTGCGGCTGCGCGCCGTCCTGGGCCGGCGGGCCGGCGGCGGACGGCTCATCACCGTCCTGAACCGGCGCGGCGCACCGGGCGAGCTTCCGGCGGCGGATCTGATGCGCACGCTGGGCGAGCCGCCGGAACACGCCCTGCCCTACCGCCCGGTGCCGCTGTCGGTCGCCGCGGGCGTGGGCGAGCCGGCCTTCCGCCACTGCCGCCGCTTCCGCGAGGCGATGGAG
>JAEYPE010000017.1 GCA_023411035.1 Pseudomonadota bacterium | reverse complement strand
GCCAGCACGTTGTCCAGCGACATCGACACGTCCGCCACCACGATCTGCCAGACCGCTGCACCAAAGGTGGTCGTCGCCACCGCCGCGCCGACCGCGGCATTCCCGGAGCCGGATTCCGCTGCGGCCAGCGCCTCGTCGGGCGTCACCTCGTCCTCCCCGTGGGAGCGCAACTCGCGGAACATTTTCCAGCAGACCCACAGCAGCAGCACGCCGCCGGCCAGCGTCAGCCCGATGATGGCGAGAAGCTGCGTGGTGATCAGGGCGAAGAAGATGCGCAGCAGGATGGCCGCGCCGATGCCCCAGAAGATCACCTTGCGGCGCTGCGCCAGCGGCACCGCGGCGGCGGCCATGCCGACCACGATGGCGTTGTCGCCGGCCAGAACGAGGTCGATGGCGACCACTTGCCCCAAGGCGGCGAGCTGGGACCAGAGATCGACGCTTTCCATGGGCGTGTCCTTCGAAGAATGGCTCTCTTACGTCACGGGGTGGGTGCCGGACCGGGCGGAATTGCCCCCGGCGTTCTTCCGGTAGCGCAGCACCATGGGGCCGATCACCAGCAGGGCTGCGATGATGAGCAGGGCCGCGGAGATCGGGTGCGTCAGGAAGACCGACGGGTCGCCCTGGCTGATCGCCAGCGCCCGGCGGAACTGCTGCTCGGCCAGCGGTCCCAGGATCAGGCCGACCACGCAGGGCGCCACCGGCACGTTCAGCACCCGCATCCCGAAGCCGACCAGCCCGATCACCCACAGGATGACCAGATCAACCACGTTGTTGTTCAGCGTGTAGGCGCCCAGCGACGAGAAGACCAGGATGCCGGCGTACAGCCAGGGCCGCGGGATCAGCAGCAGCTTCACCCAGAAGCCGACCAGCGGCAGGTTCAGCACCAGAAGCAGTACGTTGCCGATGTAGAGGCTGGCGATCATGCCCCAGACCAGCTCGGGATTGTTGTCGAACAGCGTCGGGCCGGGCTGGAGGCCGTACTGCTGGAAGGCGGCCAGCATGATGGCGGCGGTCGCCGAGGTCGGCAGGCCGAGCGACAGCAGCGGCGCCAGCACACCGGCGGCGGAGGCGTTGTTGGCGGCTTCCGGCCCGGCGACGGCCTCGATGGCGCCCTTGCCGAACTCTTCCGGCGTCTTCGCTAGACGTTTTTCGACCAGATAGGACAGGAAGGTCGGGATCTCGCTGCCGCCCGCCGGCAGGGTGCCGATGGGGAAGCCCAGCAGGGTGCCGCGCAGCCACGGCTTCCACGAGCGGCTCCAGTCCTCGCGGCTCATCCATTTGGAGCCCTTGAGCGCGTAGACCTCCTCCGTCTCGAAGCGGTGGCGGGAGGCGACGTAGAGCGTCTCGCCCACCGCGAACAGCCCGACCGCGACCACCACCGTGTCGATGCCGTCCAGCAACTCCGGCACGCCGAAGGCCAGACGCGCCTGCCCGGTCTGCATGTCGATGCCCACCAGACCCAGCGCCAGCCCGAGGAACAGGCTCGCCAGCCCGCGCGCCAGCGAATTTCCGAGAACGGCGGTGACCGTGGTCAGCGCCAGCACCATCAGCGCGAAATACTCCGCCGGGCCGAACAGCAGGGCCAGCCTCACCATCAGCGGGGCGACGAAGGTCAGCGCCGCCGTGGCGATGGTGCCGGCGATGAAGGACCCGATGGCGGCGGTGGCGAGCGCCTGTGCGCCGCGTCCCTGGCGGGCCATGGCGTGGCCGTCGATGGCGGTGACGATGCTGCCGGACTCGCCCGGTGCGTTGAGAAGGATGGAGGTCGTGGAGCCGCCGTACATGGCGCCGTAATAGATGCCGGCGAACATGATGAAGGCGGAGGTCGGCTCCAGCCCGTAGGTGACCGGCAGCAGCAGCGCCACGGTCAGCGCCGGACCGATGCCGGGCAGCACGCCGACGGCGGTGCCCACCGTCACGCCGATCGCCGACCACAGAAGGTTGTAGGGCGTCAACGCCACGAGGAAGCCGTGGCCCAGGGCGGCAAGGGTTTCCATTGTGCAGTTTCCTTCCCGAAGCGGGGCTTGTTCGGCGTCCTTACTCGGCGTCGGGGGACTCGGCGTCGGGGGACGTGAGCCGTTCGACGATGCTGCCCTCCGGCAAATTCAGGCCGAGCCCGTAATTGAAGGTCACGAAGGTGAAGGCGGCGAGTGCCAGACCGATGGCCAGATTGACCATGAGCCGCCGGTCGCCGAAGGCACGGGCGACCGCGGCGAACAGGATGGTGGTGGAGGGTATCCAGCCCAGCGTTTCCAGCAGCAGGAACTGCGCGGCCAGCCCCGCCGCGACCAGCGCCACCGCCCGGAGATCCAGTTCCAGCCCTTCGGCGTGGGCGACCGCCCCGGCGAAGGCTTCGCGCAGCAGGGACAGCCCGACCAGGACGAGGCCGCCCGAGATTAGGTAGGGGAACAGGGCGGGGCCGACCACCGCCCGGCCAACGCTGGGGGTCAGCATGGTTTCGACCGCGATCAGGCCGCCAAGGGCGATCAGCCCGCCGCCCAGCGCCGCCTCTCCGGCGCGCATGCTCCGACCGGTGGTCATCGGTTCATCCTCCCAGACTGCTTTTTTGTGGGCCGGCGGACGCGGCGTGGAAACCGCGTCCGCCGGTCGCCCTTACTTCACGAGGCCGAGATCCTTCAGCGTGCCTTCGATCTGCACGCGCTCCTGCTTCAGGAAGGCGGCGAATTCGGCGGGGGGCTGGTAGAGGTCGATCCAGCCGCGCTGCTGCACGGCCTGCTTCCACCCGTCGCTGGCGACGGCCTTGGCGACGGCTTCCTGAAGTTCCTTCATCTCCGCCGGCTTGGCGGAGGATTGGGCGAAGACGCCGCGCCAGTTCACGAACTCCAGATCGACGCCCTGTTCCTTCAGGGTCGGCGTGTCGGAGCCCGGCAGGCGCTGCGGAGCGGAGACGGCGATGGCGCGCAGCTTGCCCGCCTCGAACTGCGGGGCGAACTCGCTGTAGCCGCCCATGCCGAGCGTGACGTGGCCGCCCAGCGCGGAGGCCAGCAGTTCGCCGCCGCCCGCGGTGGCGACGTAATTGACCTTGGCCGGATCGACGCCGACCGCCTTGGCGATCAGGCCCGCCAGGATCTGGTCGCTGCCGCCCGCCGACCCGCCGCCCCAGGACACCGAGCCGGGGTCCGCCTTGAACGTCTGGATCAGGTCGCCGAAGGTCTTGATGGGCGAATCCGGGGGAACGACGATGGCGGTGTATTCGCCGGTCAGCCGGGCCAGCGGGGACACCTGATCCAGCGTCACCGCCGACTTGTTGGTGACGATGGCGCCGAGCATGATCTGGCCGCCGACCAGCAGCGCCGGCGTCCGCTTCCTGGCGGTGACGAACTGGGCGAGGCCCACCGTGCCGCCCGCGCCGGGGATGTTCACGACCTGGATGTTGGAGGCCAGCTTCTGGTCCTGAAGGACTTGCTGGAGGGTGCGGGCGTGCTGGTCCCAGCCGCCGCCGGGGCTGGCCGGGGCGATGATCTCCAGGCCCTTGATCTCGGCCAGCGACGGGGTGGCGGCGAGGGAGGCCGTGGCGAGCACGGCGGCGGTCAGGACGCCCTTCACGGCGCCCGGCATGCGGATGGTCATGACGTTTCGCTCCATGGATTCCCGGTTTTTCATTTGTTCGTTACGCGAACTGTTTATCAGGCGATCCTGTCATGAACCTGTCAGCGGCCATCCGCGCACGCGAAAATTCGGCGCTCCCCCCAAAGAGGCGGAGACCGGTGCGGATGGCTTTCCTCTTGCCGGCCTCTTGCCGGCCTCTTGCCGGGATGTAACCTTTGGTTTGTGCGGGAACTTCGCGGAAGAGGAATGCCTTTAGCGAAGCGGCGACAATGCCCTCCCCTGCGCAGCGGGGGAGGGTTAGGGAGGGGGCGAAGCCTGTCGGTCAGCGCACCGCCGCCGGAAACCCTCCGCAGGACCCAGAAAAGAAAAGACCGCCGGAGCGTGCCCCGGCGGCCTGAAGTCGCACTTTGGAGAAACGTCGGCCGGTGGGACCACGCACAAGGAGCGGCCTACCGACTGGGTTTCATAAGGATAACCGAACAGGTTTGGTTATACTAATATATCACCGTTGACGCAAGCCCTTTCCGTCACATGACGGCGCCTATCTGCCAGGGCGTGAACTCGTCGGAGCCGAAGCCCAGCTCCTCGCTCCTGGTCTTCCTGCCCGACGCGGTGTCGAGCACGAGCTGGAAGATCGCCCGCCCGACCTCCTCGATTGTGGCGTCGCCGGTGGCGATGGTGCCGCAGTCGATGTCCATGTCGTCGGTCATCTTGCGGTACAGCGGCGTGTTGGTGGCGAGCTTCAGCGAAGGCGTCGGCTTGCAGCCGAAGACGGAGCCGCGGCCCGTGGTGAAGCACAGCACGTTGGCGCCGCCCGCCACCTGCCCGGTGGCCGACACCGGGTCGTAGCCCGGCGTGTCCATGAAGACGAGGCCCGGCCCGGTGATCGGCTCGGCGTAGCGGACCACGTCCACGAGGTTGGTCGTGCCGGCCTTGGCGACGGCGCCCAGCGACTTTTCCAGGATGGTGGTCAGGCCGCCCTTCTTGTTGCCGGGCGAGGGGTTGTTGTTCATCTCGCCGCCGGTGCGGCTGGTGTAGTCCTCCCACCAGCGGATGCGCTCGACCAGCTTCTCGCCGACCTCCGGGCGGACGGCGCGGCGGGTCAGCAGATGCTCCGCCCCGTAGACCTCCGGCGTTTCGCTCAGCACGGCGGTGCCGCCGTTGCGGACCAGCAGGTCCACGGCGTAGCCCAGCGCCGGGTTGGCGGTGATGCCCGAATAGCCGTCCGACCCGCCGCACTGGAGCGCCAGGATCAGGTGGCTGGCCGGCACGGTCCGGCGCTGCACATCGTTGACGCGGGGCAGCAGGTCGCGGATGCGGGCCACGGCCTCGCGCACGGTGGCGGCGGTGCCGCCGCTCTCCTGGATCGCCAGCGTGTGCAGGGTATCGCCGACGCTCAGCCCTTCCACCTCCACCAGCCTGTCGATCTGGTTCACCTCGCAGCCGAGGCCGAGCACGATCACGGCGGCGAAGTTCGGGTGGCGGGCGTAGCCGGCGATGGTCCGGCGCAGCGCGTCGATGGCGTCGCCCTGGGCGCCCATGCCGCAGCCGTAGGCGTGGGTCAGCGCGACCACCCCGTCGATGTTGGGGTAGGCGGCCAGCGCGTCGCCGCGGAACTGGTCGGCGATCATCCGCGCCGCGGTGGCCGAGCAGTTCACCGTGGTCAGCACGCCGATGTAATTGCGGGTCGCCACGCGCCCGTCCGGACGGACGATGCCCTGGAAGGTGGCGCGTTCGGCTTCCGGAACGAGGTCCGTGGGGTGGGCGTCGGCGCCGAAGGCGTGGTCGCGCTCGAAGCCGTCGCCCATGCCGATGTTGTGGACATGGACATGCTCGCCCGGCTCGATCGGCGCGGTGGCGAAGCCGATGACCTGATTGTACTTGCGCACCGGCTCGCCGACCGCGATGGCCTGCACCGCGACCTTGTGGCCGGAGGGGATCGTGGACCGGGCCGCGACGCCGGTGTCGGGCAGGGCGGTGCCCTCCGGCAGATCGGCGCCGACGACGATGACGTTGTCCGCGGGATGCAGGCGGATGGTCAGCGATGCCATCGTGTCGGTCCTTTTCGTGAATTCCCTTTCCCCTCTGGGGAGAGGGTTAGGGTGAGGGGGCGGCCGTAGACCGACAACGCAGCCTCATTGCAGCTCATGTCCGGCCTTGTGGCCGCCCCCTCATCCCAACCCTTCTCCCCGGAGGGGAGAAGGGCTTTTGCGACTTCAGAGCTTGTACGCCTTCTTGGCGAGGGTGTAGGCGAGGTCCACGGCCAGTTCCGCGGCTTCGTCCTCCTCCAGCCGGTGCTCGGCGACGAGGCGGGCCAGGAAGGCGCAATCCACGCGGCGGGCCACGTCGTGGCGGGCCGGGATGGAGCAGAAGGCGCGCGTGTCGTCGTTGAAGCCGACCGTGTTGTAGAAGCCCGCCGTCTCCGTGATCATCTCGCGGTAGCGGCGCATCCCCTCGGGGCTGTCGTGGAACCACCAGGCCGGACCGACGCGCAGCGCCGGATAGTGACCGGCCAGCGGCGCCAGCTCGCGGGCGTAGCTGGTCTCGTCCAGCGTGAAGAGGATGATGGTCAGGTCGCGCTCGTTGCCGACGCGGTCCAGCAGCGGCTTCAGCGCCCGCACATAGTCGGTGCGGGTCGGGATGTCGGCGCCCTTGTCGCGCCCGAAGCGCTCGAACAGCACCGGGTTGTGGTTGCGGAAGCTGCCGGGGTGGATCTGCATGACCAGACCGTCGTCCAGGCTCATCTTCGCCATCTCGGTCAGCATCTGGCCGCGGAAGATCTCCGCCTCCTCCGCCGTGACGGTGCCGCGCAGCGCCTTCTCGAACAGCCGCTCCGCGTCGGCGTCGGACAGGTCGGCGGTGGTCGCCGTGGCGTGGCCGTGGTCGGTGGAGGTGGCGCCGCCGACGTCCTTGAAATACTGGCGGCGGTTGCGCAGCGCGGCGAGGTAGCCGGTCCAGGTCGAGCTGTTCTCACCGGCGAGCGCGCCGAGCTGCTCCACATTGGCCTGGAAGCCCTCGAACTCCGGATCGACGACCGGGTCCGGGCGGAAGGCGGTGATGACGCGGCCCGTCCAGCCGCTCTCGCGGATGGCGCGGTGATGCTCCAGCGTGTCGAGCGGGGACTCGGTGGTCGCCAGCGCCTCGATGTTGAAGCGTTCGAACAGGGCGCGCGGGAGGAACTCCGGCTTTTGCAGGCAGGCGTCGATCTGGTCGAAGATGCGGTCGGCGCTGGCCCCGCTCAACGGCTCCGTCACGCCGAAGACCGTCTCGAAGGCGTGGTCCAGCCACATGCGCGTCGGGGTGCCGCGGAACAGATGCCAGTTCTGGGCCAGCAGGCGCCAGATCTTGCGCGGGTCGCTCTCCACCGCCCCGCCGTCCTTGCGCGGCACGCCCAGGCTCTCCAGCGGCACGCCCTGGCTGTAGAGCATGCGGAAGGCGTAGTGGTCGGGCACCACGAACAGCGCCGCGGGGTTGGGGAACGCCTCGTTCCCGGCGAACCAGGAGGGGTCGGTGTGGCCGTGCGGGCTGATGATCGGCAGGCTGCCCACCTCCGCGTACAGCCGGCGCGCGATGTCGCGCTGCGTGGGGTCGCTGGGGAAGAGGCGGTCGGGGTGCAGCATCGTTCATCTCCGGGGGAAAAAGGGGAGCCGGACGGAGGCCGGTGTCGGTTCGGGCAAGGCGCGTCTGCGGCGCCGGCCAAGCCCCGCATAAGAGAATATATTAATATATCAGTTCGGGAGCAAGAACTTTGTGCGTCTGGTCCACAATTCCGTGCGGGCGGCGCCTTTTCGCGGCGCCTTTTCAAGGAGGGCGCCGCCGCGGGACGGTCAAAGACTGCGGGAATCGTGGGCGGCGAAGTCCACGGCCCGCGGGCGGTAACCGCTGGTGAAGAGGGGGGAGGAGATCACCATGTCGGCGGTGGCCTCGTTGCAGGCCATCGGGACGTTGTAGAGCGTGGCGAGCCGGGTCAGCGCCTTCACGTCCACGTCGTGGGGCTGGGCGGTCATCGGGTCCACGAAGAAGATCAGAAGGTCGATGCGGCCTTCCGCGATCATCGCGCCGATCTGTTGGTCGCCGCCCAAAGGGCCGCTCTTCAGCGAGGTGAGGTCCAGATGCGGGTGGGCGTCCCGGACCAGCCGGCCGGTGGTGCCGGTGGCCCAGAAGGCGTTGCCCTCCAGCGCGCCGATGTTGGCGCCGACCCAGCCGATCAGGTCCGGTTTGCGGGCGTCGTGGGCGACGAGGGCGATGCGTTTGCGGTCCACGGTGACGGTCCTTGCGGTAGGCGCTCCGAATTGGCGTTAAAAACAGTATACTAGTATACCAATATGGCGCGCAACGCGCATCCCAAGGCGGCGATTCGGTGCGGAAACAGCGCGTGGCGCGGGTTTCCAAGGCGTTTGACCCACGCCGGGAGCTATTAGTATATTGCGATGAAGGGCGGACCGTCCGTGGCCTGGAACAAATGGTTCGGCTTGGCGATCCGGACGTTCGGCGCCCTGGATTTTCCTGGCGGGAGCGGGTGTTGAAGAAGGCGGCGCAGACCTCGATGGCGGATTCGGAACAGGCGGCGGGCGTCAAGACGCGGACCCGGCGGCGGACGGCGGCGGCGATCGCCCGCCCGGCCCAGCGCGGCACCACCGTGGCTGCGACGATCTACCGCGACCTGCGCAACGAGATCGTCTCGCTCCGCCGCAAGCCCGGCGAACCGGTCGCGGAGAAGCTGATCGCCCAGGATTACGGCGTCAGCCGCACACCGGTGCGCGAGGCCGTGCTGCGTCTGGCGGACGAGGGGCTGATCGAAATCTTCCCGCAGTCGGGCACCTTCGTGTCCCGCATTCCGCTCGGCGCGTTGCCGGAAGCCATCGCCATCCGCAAGGCGCTGGAGGAGGCGACCGTCCGCTACGCCGCCAAGCGCGCCACCCGCAGCCAGATCGCCAAGCTGCGCGCCAACCTGGAACTCCAGCGCGAGATGGAGGCCGCCCGGAATTTCGAAGGCTTCCACCAGGCCGACGAGGCGTTCCACGCGCTGCTGGCGGAAACCGCCGGCTATCCCGGCTTCTGGAGCCTGACGCAGCAGGTCAAGGTGCAGGTGGACCGTTACCGCCTGCTGACCCTGCCGGTTCTGGGCCGCGTGCCGGACGTGATCGCCGAGCATTCGGCCATCATCGAGGCCATCTCCAAGAACGACCCGGAGGCGGCGGCGAAGGCCATCGACCTGCATCTGGACTATCTCCAGGTCACCATCGCCGACGCGCAGAAGGCCAACCCCCTCTATTTCACCGCCCCCTCGGAAGACGCGGCGGAGCCGATCTGAAGCCGGCCACGACGCGGGCGGCGGCATGGGCCGCTTGCCGTCGGAAGCGCGGCCAAGCTCGCACGCCCGAATTTGCGCTTGACCTTACCGCCGCTGGAAGGTGGAGACTGAGCGGCGTTGGGCAGGATCGGGAAACGGCGATGGCGCGGGGTGGGTGCACCCTTGTCCGGATGATGGTGGCGGGGCTGCTGGTGCTGGCCGCGCTGGCGTTGTTCGCGCCATCCTCCGCGCAGGCGCATGTCCATTCGGATGTCCAAACCCCGGTCGACGGAGTCTGGATGGGCGATGCGGACCATGCGCCCCCGGTGGACGGTGCCTGTGGCGGCAAGCACCGGTTGTCCTGCGGTGGGACCTGCCCGATGACGCTGTCGGGGATCGCCACCGCCGCCCCTTTTCCGGCACCGCCGCTCCGCGTTTCGGTGGCCTTCCGGCCATCCGGCCTGTTGCCGGAGGGAATCCGCACGCTGCCGGCCCTGAAACCGCCGCGCGTACCCGTTTGACCGGACTTCCATGCCTGGGGTGCGCGTTCGCCGCGCGCCGCGGGCCGGCATTCCCAGAACGGACCATCGCATCATGACAACTCTTCAGACCCGCCGCCGTTTTCTGGCGTCCGCGGCGGCAGCCGCCGCTTTGGGCGGCGTTTCCACCCTGATTCCCGCCACCGTCCGCCCCGCGCGGGCCGCGGCGCCCACCCGCCTCGCCGTCGAGCGGCGCGTGCTGGAGGTGATGGGCAAGCCCGCCTCCGTTTTCGGCATCCGCCAGCCGGACGGGACCTCCGGCCTGTTCCTCGATCCGGGGCAGCGCTTCCTGGTCGATCTGGCGAACCGGGCGGGGGAGGATACCGTCATCCACTGGCATGGCATGACCCCGCCCTACGCCCAGGACGGCGTTGCCGACGCGAACCGCCCGCCGGTCAGGGACGGCGCCGGCCAGACCTACGACTTCGAGCCCCGGCCGGGCACGCACTGGATGCATTCGCACCATGGCCTTCAGGAGCAGCGGCTGATGGCGGCCCCCCTGATCGTCCGGACCGCCGAGGACCGGCGCGAGGACGCGCAGGAGGTGACCGTGCTGTTGCACGATTTCACCTTCAGGGACCCCGCCGACATCCTCGCGACTCTGACCGGCGGCGGGATGGCGCATGGCGGGCATGGCGGGCATGGTGGGGGTCACGGCAGTGGACATGGTGCCGCCATGGACCTCAACGACGTGGAATACGACGCCTATCTTGCGAACGACCGCACGCTCGACGATCCGGAGGTGGTGCGGGTGGAGCGCGGCGGGCGGGTCCGGCTGCGGCTGATCAACGGGGCGACCTCCACGGCCTTCCACATCGACCTCGGCACGCTTGACGGGACGGTGATCGCGGCGGACGGCAACCCGGTGAAGCCGGTGGCCGGGCGCCGCTTCGGCATGGTGATGGGCCAGCGGCTGGACATCCTGGTCCAGCTCCCCGCCGGGGGCGGCGCCTTCCCCATCCTGGCGCAGCGGGAGGGGGACCGCCGGCGGACCGGCATCGTTCTCGCCACCCCCGGTGCGGCGGTGGGCAGGACCGCCGGCCTTGCCGGAAGCGCCGCCGGGCCGGTGGACTTGTCGCTGGAGCGGCGGCTGACGGCGCTGGAGCCCTTGGCGCCGCGCCCCACGGACGCGGCCTTCACCATCCGCCTGACCGGCGGCATGGCCCCCTATGTCTGGACCATCGACGACCGCCCCTTCGGCGAGCACAGGCCGCTGACGGTGCGGAGGGGGCAGCGCGTGACCGTCACCATGGTCAACGAAAGCCCCATGGCCCACCCCATGCATCTGCACGGCCAGCATTTCCAGGTGACGGCGCTCAACGGGACGGCGCTGGCCGGGGCGGTGCGCGACACGGTGCTGGTGCCGCTGAACGGCTCCGTCACCATCGCCTTCGACGCCGACAATCCGGGGCGTTGGCCGCTGCACTGCCACAACCTGCTGCACATGGCGGCGGGGATGATGACCGAATTGGTGTACGACCAAATCATATGAACCAAATCATATGAACGCAAAGATTCCGGTGCGGCCCGACCGCGCCGGAACGACTACCGCAAAAGCTCAGCATCCGTTCGGACGGGTGAAGCCGGCGAATCCAGGGGCATTCCTTTGGGATCGAACTTTCACCCGTCACTCCCGTTCACATTGGACCGGGGCGTGTCACTTCTCTTCCATCTCCGGGGGCGGATGTGACCAATTTTCCGGAACAAAACTTGTGGGGGCGGGCCATTGGCCATGGATAGGTGGTGTTATGACGGCGGTGCCGGGGGATGCGCAGCCGCCGGGTCCGCCACCGGGTCCGCTGGTGGGCCGGATGCGGGATCGGCCGACCTCTGGCTGGACCCGGACCTTGCGGCCCTGGAAGCCCTGTCGCTGCGGGTGCGGGACTCGGTTCTGCCGCGTCTCGGCAGCGGTCCCGCCGTCTATGCGGACATCCCGGTCCATCTGAACATCGGGGACCTGCTGATCAACCAGGCCGCGGAGACCCTGTTCACCGACGGCGGGGTGGAGATCCGGGAGCGGGTGACGCTGGGCAACGCCCGCCGTCTGCTGCGCCGCCAGCGCGACGGGCAGGCGGCGATCCTGCTGCACGGCGGCGGCAACTTCGGCGACCTCTACCCCCATCATGAGCTGTTCCGGCAGAGGGTTCTGGAGAGCTTCCCGGCCAGCCGCATCGTCCTGTTGCCGCAGACCGTCTATTACCGCGATCACGAACGGCTGCGTCACGACATGAAGCGCTGGGCGGCGCACCGCGATCTGGTCTTCATGGCGCGGGACGCCCCGTCCCTCGACCTCGTGCGGCCCTTTCTGGGGGAGCGGGCGATCCAGGTGCCGGACCTCGCCCATTACCTGACCCGCTATCCGGCGCGGCTGACGCCCATCCGTTCCGCCCATGACACGACGCTGCTCGTCATGGCCCGTCGCGACCAGGAATGCGCTGGGCGCCACTGGTTGCGGCAGGGCTCGCCGGTCTTCGACTGGGAGGATTTGTGCGGGCGGGAGGACTTCGCCGGCTACGCGCTGGCCGCCCGGCTGATCCGGCTGGACGACGCGGTGCCGCTGCCCGCCGATCCGGTGCGAAGCTGGTACCCCATCCGCGACCGGCTGATCCGCAAGGCCGTGGCCCATTTCGGGGCGGCCAACGCCGTGGTGACCAACCGGCTGCACGGCATGCTGCTGGCGCTGATGATGGGGCTGCCGGTGCAGGTGCGCGACAACTCCTACGGAAAGCTGACCAACTACATCGACAGTTGGCCCATGGGATGGGAACGATAACGCCCCGCGTCCGTCTGTCATCCCAAAGCATGGACTGAAGGAAGCATGGCGGGCAAGGCGCTGCACATCGGCATCGAGGAGGCGGAAAGCGGCGGCATGGTGCGCCGCACCGTCCTGCTGTCCGAGGACGGCGCCCGCCGCCGGCACCGCGTGGTCTACGAGTTCGAGGACCAGACCGGAACCGCGGAGGACCGGCCCATGGACGGGGCGGTCATGGCCTTCCTGTTCCACGCCATGCAGCGGGGCCTTCCCGTCCGTGTGCACGGGCCGGTGACACGGACGGCGCTGCACAACATCGACACGCTCCAGGGGGTGTGGCGGCGCTGGCACCCGGATCGCTACCGGGCGGTGGAGATCGTCCCGGAAACGGTCATCGACCGCACCGCGCCCAAGCCCGGACGCCGGGCCATCGCCGCCTATTCCGGCGGGCTGGACAGCACCTTCACCATCCTGCGCCACCGGCTGCTTCTGCCGCCGGAGCGGCGCCACACCGTCACCGCGCTTCTGATGGTGCACGGTTTCGACGTGGCGCTCGACCGGCCCGGCGACTTCGAACGGCTGGTGGAGCGCACCCGGCCCTTCCGTGAGTTGGCCGGGCTGGATCTGCGCGTGGTGCGGACCAACAGCAAGGAACTGCACCTCCAGAACTGGCAGGACTCCCACGCGGCGGAACTGGCCGCTTGCCTGCATCTCTACGGCGCGGAGTTCGAATTCGGGCTGATCGGCAGCACCAAGCCCTATGACGCGCTGGTCATCCCCTACGGCACCACCCCCATCGCCGACCATCTGCTGTCCGGCGACGGCTTTTCCATCGTGCATGACGGGGCGGCCTATTCCCGGACGGAAAAGGCCGCGGCGGTCGCCGCTTACCCGGAGGCCGTCCGCTCCCTGCGCGTCTGCTGGGAAGGGCCGGAGCAGTTCCGGAACTGCGGGGTGTGCGAGAAATGCGTGCGCACGCGGATGAACTTCGCGGCGGTCGGGATGGCCGCGCCCGCCTGCTTCGACGGGCCGCTGGACCCCGCCCGCATCGCCGGCATCCCCGTGCGCAACGAGCCGCAGGCGGCGGAACTCCGCTCCATCCTGGACTACGCCCGGCAGCACGGGATGGAGGAGGAATGGCTGGAGCGGCTGACGGAGCGCGTGCGCACCATCCGTCCGGAACCGGGTCCTGTCCGGGCGATGAGGGCCGCCTCCGCCTCGCTGCGGCGGGCCGCCGGGGGGCTGCTCGACGCGATGGAGTTGAAACAGCCGCTCAAGCGGGTGCGGAACCGGCTGCGGACCCGCGGCTGAGTCCCAGCGCCTCGACGCCGATCTGGTAGGTTCCGAGCACCTTGTGCTCCGTGTAGCCGAGGCGGCGGTTGATCGCCAGCATCGGCCCGTTCGTCGCCGCGTTGCGGGTGACCATCAGCCGGACGGAGGGCAGGGCGGAGCGGATGTGCCGCAGCAGCGCCGCCTTCAGCCCCTTGCCCACCCCCCAGCCCGCGCCGGTCGCGGCGCAGGCCGGTGATGACCTGATAAACGCGGTCGGGCACGTCCGGGTGCCTGACGATGTCGCTGAAGCCGATGACCGATCCGTCGGCGTCGCGCAGCACGACCATGTGATGCGCAATCTTCTGGAAATGGAGCTGGCTTTTCCATTCCAAGGCCATCGCCATGGTCACCGGGACCAGCGGCTGGTCCAGCCGGTCGCGCGGCAGGTCGGGAAGCAGGGCGTTGTGCAGCGGCAGGATCGCCTCGAACTCCGTGTCGGGAACTTCGCCGGCGTGGATGGTCTCCGTCAGGCCGGAAACCGCGCGGTGCATCGCCTCATGCCAATCCTCAACCATCGCCCGGTCGACGGTGTCCAGCGCCAGCCGGCTATCCACCGACCGCAGCCGTTCGTCGGCCCCGATGGCGCGCAGGAAGGCGTGCCCGTCCGCGTCTTCGCTGCTCAGGGTCAGCACGCTCTTGCCATGCGCGGTCATCAGGCCGTGGATTTCCGTCAGCAGCCGCCGGCCGATCCCGCGACGGCGCCATTCCTTCAGCACGAATCCGTCCGCGTACAGGTGGTGCAGAGCCGCCTGGATGTCCGGCTGGTCCGGGTTGGGCAGAAAGGCGCCGACGATGCCGACGATGCGCCCCTCCGTCCGGGCCACCCAGTGGACATTGTGTCCGAAGGCGCTCGGCTGACGCTCCAACGCTTCGAACCAGGCGTCGGAGGGCGGGGGCTCGTCCGCGCCGGACTGCGCGTGCCGCGCCCGGCGGAAAAGGTGCCGCTCCGCCCACAGCTCCGGCGGGGCGGTGTGCGGGTCGAAGGGAAGGACGTCGAACGTGAACGGACCGGCCATGAACACCCCCGGCTGAAGCGATGCGCGGCGCGCGGGAGTGTGCGCTGGTTTCTACGCTTCAGGGCTGTGTCGGATCGTCACAAGCCGGGAGTAACCGGAGCCTTGTCCTCAGTGCGCCTCGTCCCAATTGCCGCCGATGCCGGCCTCCGCCACCAGCGGCACGCCGAGCGTGGCGGCACCCTCCATGACCTCGCGCACCAGCTTGGCGGCGCCTTCGGCCTTCGCCTCCGGGGCTTCGAACAGCAATTCGTCGTGGACCTGGAGCAGCATGCGGACATCGTCGAACCCGGCGGCCTTCAGGGCGTCGGGCACGCGGGCCATGGCGCGCTTCATGATGTCGGCGGCGGTGCCCTGGATCGGGGCGTTGATCGCCTGCCGCTCCGCGAAGGCGCGGCGGGCGGCGTTCTTGTCGTGGATGCCGGGGATGTAGCAGCGCCGCCCGAACAGCGTCACCACATGGCCGTGCTGCCGCGCGAAAGCCTTGGTCGCCTCCATCCACACCTTCAGTTCGTGGAAGCGTTCGAAATACGCCTTGATGAAGGCGTTCGCCTCGCCCGGCGCGATGCCGAGCTGCCGGCCCAGGCCGAAGCCGGAAATGCCGTAGATGATGCCGAAATTGATCGCCTTCGCCTTGCGCCGGATTTCCGAGGTCATCTGGTCCAGCGGCACGCCGAAGACCTGGCTGGCGGTGGCCGCGTGAATGTCGATGCCGTCGTGGAACGCCTGCTTCAGCGCGGCGATGTCCGCCATCTCCGCCACCAGCCGCAGCTCGATCTGCGAATAGTCGACGGAGATCAGCTTGTGCTCCGGTGCTGCGACGAAGGCACGGCGGATCTTGCGCCCTTCCTCCGTGCGGACGGGGATGTTCTGCAGGTTCGGGTCGGACGAGGACAGGCGGCCGGTGTTGGTCACCGCCAAGGCGAAGGCCGTGTGCACCCGTTCCGTTCTGTCCTCGATCTGGGCCTGCAGCGCGTCGGTGTAGGTGATCTT
>JAEYPE010000099.1 GCA_023411035.1 Pseudomonadota bacterium | reverse complement strand
TCAGCACGATCTTCGGATCGACGATCAGCGTCTGGGCCAGCGCCACGCGCTTGCGCATGCCGCCCGAAAGCTGGTGCGGATAGCGGTCGCCGAAGCGGTCCAGCCCGACGCGGGCCAGCCAGGGGCGCGCCCGCTCCTCCGCCTCGCGCCGCGGCACGCCGCGGAATTCCAGCCCGGCGGCCACATTCTCCAGCGCCGACTTCCAGGGCATCAGCGCGTCGGCCTGGAACATGTAGCCGGCATGCCGGTTGATGCCGCTCACCGCTTCGCCGAAGGCCAGGGCCCGGCCCGCGCTGGGCTCCAGAAGGCCGGCGGCGACGTTCAGGATCGTTGATTTGCCGCTGCCGGTCGGACCGACGATGGACACGAACTCCCCCGCGGCAACCGTCAGGGACACCCCCTGCACCGCCGTGTAGGTGCGTCCGCGTCCGTCGGGCGATGGAAAGGTGCAGGTCACGCCCTCCAGGCGAAGCGCGGCCTTGTCCGCCTCCTCCACCCGCAGGGCAGCCGCCACGGCGGCGCTTTCCGACATCAATGCGTTCCATCCCTGATGTGTCGTTTCGATCATCTTGGCGGAATGGAGTAATCTATACAATAGGCGATACTAATTATCGTGTATACGAACTATTTCACTCACCCTGCCGCGCGTCCAGACGCCCGCAACCGCGAGATTTTCGCTGCGCCGCCACATTGTTAACCAAATCCGCAGATATGTCCGGACAGGGACACAAAAACAGCGCGATCATGGCGCAAAATGCGCAAAATTGTTTCACAACTCACTGCCTGCACGCACTCCTTCCTCCATAAGCAGTCAGCGGCGGAGAACGTTGCACTTTCGGACAGGCTTGCCGTTAACTATGACGCAAGCATTTCCCGGCACCTTCCTCCGCAGAGCAAGGAGGTTTCGATGCCGGTTCGCGCGACTGCACGCATGATGGTTCTGGGGATGCTGATGGCCATCGGCTCTTCGGGGGCCGCGACCGCCGACAGCCTGTCCGTGAACCGTCCGAACCCGCCGCCGCCGCCCGCCGCCGCCGAATTTCCCGACGCCACGCTGGTCCGGGTCGATCAGGCGGGCTCCATCACGCTGCGTCTGGACGGCATCATCACGCCGGGCGTGGAGCAGCGCTTCAACGACGCGCTGCGCAGCGTGCCGGCGGGCCAGCCGGTGGTCGTCGAACTGTCCAGCCCCGGCGGCTTCACGACCGCCGGCTATCGCATGATCGACCTGGTGCTGGCGGAACGGGAGGCGGGCCGCCCGATCGCCACCCGCGTGGTCGGCGGCCAATCCTGCGAGAGCATGTGCGTCGGCCTCTATCTGGCCGGCTATCCGCGCTACGCCGAGCCGACCGCGGAATTCATGGTGCACGCCCCGCGTCTGGCCGAGAACGGGCGCATGACGCTGCGTTCCACCGACCAGATGGTGAAGCGTCTGGTCGCGCTGGGCGCCGCCCCCGCCTGGATCGAGCGGGTGCGGGCCGCCGGCGGCTTCTCCGGCAGCCTCGACTACCGCGACCGCGCCGACCATCTGGCGGCGGTGGGCGCCAACATCGTCACCCACCTGATCCGCTGACCAACCGTCTTAAGCCTCGCTCTCGACGAGGCGCCGCGCGATCTCCGGCATCACCGCCGCGTCCACGTTGGCGAAGGCGAAGCGCAGGTAATCGTCCTGGCCGGGACCGAACATGGAGCCGGGCAGGCACAGGATGTTGTGATCGCGCGCCAGCCCTTCGGCCACGTCATGGGCGCGCCTCCCGGTGAAGGGATGCCGGACATAGGCGAAATAGGCCCCGATGCTGGCGATGCGGTAGCCGGTGCCGCTGGCCTCCATCGCCGATTGGAAGGCATGGACGCGGGCTAGGATGTCGGCGCGCTTCTCCGCCACCCAGCCGTCCAGGTTCTCCAGCCCGAACAGCGCCGCCTTCTGCCCGACATGCGGGGCGCAGATGGCCAGACAATCCATGACCTTGCGCGCCTGGGACAGCAGCGCCGCGTCGGCGACCACCGCGCCAACCCGGTAACCGGCGAGGCTGTAGACCTTGGAAAAGCTGTAAAGCTGGACCAGCGTCCGCTGCCAGCCGGCCCGCTGGAACAGCCCGTGCGGCGCCCGCCCCTGCCAATCCGGGAAGTCGCGGTAGGTTTCGTCCAGCAGCAGGCGGACGCCGCGCCGCTCGCACAGTTCGTACAGGGCCGCGATGGCCTCCGGCGACGCGATGGCGCCGGTGGGATTGTTCGGGGAGATCAGCACCAGCGCGCGCGTGCCCGCGTCGATCAGCCGTTCGGCCTCCGCCGGGTCGGGGATCAGGCCGTTCTCCTCGCGCAGCGGCAGGGGCCGGGCCTCGATGCCCAGCATGTCCAGCGTCATCTTGTGATTGAAGTACCAGGGCGCCGGCAGAATCACATTGTCCCCGGCCCGTGCCAGCGCCATCACCGCGACGGCGAAAGCCTGGTTGCAGCCGGCGGTGATCAGCACCTCGCCCGCCGCCACATCGGCCCCGTAGAGGGAACCGGTACGCCGGGCCAGCGCCGCCGTCAGCGGCGGGATGCCGTCGATGGGCGTGTAGCGCGCCGTGTCCGGCTTCCGCACCTGCTCGGCCAGATGGGCGGTCAGCGCGTCGGCGGGCGGATAGCCGGGCACCGCCTGACAGAGGTCGATCAGCGGCTTGTCCGCCGGAAAGCTGCGGCCTTCCACCCAGCGCCACGCCTCGGCGATCGGCGGGGCCTCCGTGGCGGCGACGAGCGGGTTGACGTCTCTGCGGTCCATTCCCTGATGTCCAGTCTGCGAGGTCCTTATTTGAGGGCGCCATGGTGGACCGCCCCGCCGGACTTGCGCAAGGGACCTGAACAGGGAGGCCGCGCATGGCGGTCAGGCGCCGCCCAGCACCTCTTCCGGCTTGCGGCCCACCAGGGATTCATAGACCTCGGGGTCGGTCGCCCCCTCCGATCCGAAAACCAGCACTCGGGCGTCCGGGGCAAGGCCCAGCGCGGCGCGGGTGGCCGGGTCGGCGGCGGCGCAGAGCAGCCCGGCCAGACCGCCGACGCCGGACTCGCCGGCCACGATGGGACGCCCTCCGTGCCGCCCCTCGGCTAGAAGGCGCATCGTCGCCACCGCCGCGTCGTCGGGGATGGTCAGGAAATCGTCGCCGCCGCGTTCCAGGATCGCCCAGGCCAGCAGGGACACCTCGCCACAGGCAAGGCCCGCCATGAGAGTCTCCAGATTGCCTTCGCTCCGCGTCGGACGCCCCGCGACGGCGCTCTGGTACAGGCAGTCGGCGGCGTGCGGCTCCACCACCACGAAGCGCGGGCGCTGGCGGCCCCAGCTTTCCCACAGATGGCCGCAGACGGCGGCGGGCAACGCTCCCACCCCGCCCTGCACGAAGACGTGGGTCGGGCGCTCGCTGGCGGGAAGCTGGCCGATCGCCTCCTCCACCATCACCGTGTAGCCCTGCATCACGTCGCGGGGGATGTCCATGTAGCCGGTGTAGGAGGTGTCGGAGACGACGTGCCGGCCATGCTCGCGCGCGTCCGCCGCGGCCTGCCGCACCGCGTCGTCGTAGTGCCCCGCCACGCGAACGACACGCGCGTCGAAGGACTCGATCGCCTGCTGCCGCCCCTGCGAGCAATTGCCGGGAATGTAGATGACGCAACCGCAGCCGAACACCTGCGCGCCCCAGGCCACGGACCGGCCATGGTTGCCGTCGGTGGCCGTGGTCACCGTGATGCCGCGGGTCACCTTGGCGTAGCGCCCCACCACCAGATCGAGCGCGGTCACCGGGACGCCGGGAACGCGGGCCTGCACCTCGCGCACCAGAAGGCGAAGCACGGCGTAGGCGCCGCCCAGCGCCTTGAAGCTGTGCAGGTTGAAGCGGCTGCTTTCGTCCTTGTACCAGATGCGGTCGATGCCGGCGGCGCGGGCCAGCCCGGTCAGGGAACGCAGCGGGGTCGGGGCATAGCCCGGCCAGGCGCCGATCTCCGCCATCGCGTCCTGGAAGGCGGCGCGGCTGAGGATCGCCCGTTCCGAAGACCCGTAGGGGTGGTCCGTATCGGCGCGCGGGTTCGAAAAGAGACGCGGGGTGCCAAGCGGCGGCAGGTCGGACATCGTGTTCGCTCTCCAGCGCCGCAATCACGGCCACGATCACGAAAGCATTGCCGGCCACGCCGCGTCAAGCCACGCGCGTTGTCTCCGGACAAAGCGTCACAAGCTGTGCTAACAGCGCCTCCCCCCGCGGCCCGGCCAGGGCGGCCCAAAGGCGGCGGGGTCCCTGTTCCTGAAGGAGATGGTTCCGTCGTGACGACCGGTTTCAACACCACCGCCGCCGACCAATTGAAGCAGTTCGCCGACCGCATGGAGCGGTTGATGGACGAGATCGACGGCCTGAAGGCCGACCTGAAGGACCTGCGCAGCGAGGTCAAATCCGCAGGCTTCAACATCAAGGCGCTCGACAAGCTGGTCGCCATCCGCCGCAAGGATGCCGGCGAGCAGGAGGCCGAACTGCTGAACGACCTGATGCTCTACGCCCACGCCACCGGCACGCCGCTGGACATCGTGGTTCCCGAAGCGGAGGAGGAATGACGCCACGCCCGCGGCCCTTCCGCCAACCGGTGGCGGGGTCGCGGGCTTTCGCCGAAGCTCAGTCGCAATGCTGTTCGTTTCGGAGCCGCATCAGGATGTTCCGGCTTCGCAACGTGTCATTTCGCCTCCGGAATGTGTCGTTCCGCTTTCGAAACACTGCCATTCCGGTTGCATGCCGATCGCTGAAAACCCTCAGCGCTTCCACTCGCGGCTGGATTTCACGAAGTCGGTCAGGGTGACACCGATCTTGTCGTCCACGATCACCACCTCGCCGCGGGCGACGAGGACGCCTTCCACATAGACGTCGGTCGGGTCCTTCAGATGTCGGTCGAGTTCCACCACGGCGCCACGGCCGAGCTTCAGCAGGTCGCGGACGCGCAGCATGGCGGTTCCGATCACCACCTTGATCTCGACCGGCGCGTCGCCGATGGCGAAGGCGTCGCTGCTCATGTCGTCGGACGAGCCGGAGCCCAGCAGATCGTCGATGTTGGCCATGCCGCACTCCATCACCCCAGGCCACCGGCCCCGTCAACCGACAAGAGTTACCCCACCGGACGCGCCGGAGCAACGGCGACCGTCGCACCGACCTGCGACAAGGAAAGGAAAACCACAGCGCGGAACTGGTTTACCGAAGCGGATTGTGTTGTTACCCTACCCGCCGGATGCGAAACCACAGCGAAGGCAGCCCCCATGACGACCGATTCCCCAGGTTCCGATACCCATCGCCCCCTGGTGGACAGCGCCTGGCTCCAGGGCGCGCTGGGCCGCCCGGACCTCGTGATTTTGGACGTGCGCACGCCTCCCTCGGGCGGCTTCGTTCCCGGCTCGCTGCATTCCGACTACGCGAAGGCCGGTTGGCGGGCCACGGTGAACGGCGTTCCGGGTCTGCTGCCCGACACCGCCGTCCTGGAGGGGCTGATCGGCGGGTTGGGAATCGGCACCGGGGATCACGTCGTGCTGGTCGCCAGCGGCTTGAACGCCCCCGACATGGGGAACGCCACGCGGGTCTACTGGACCTTCAAGACGCTGGGGCATGATCGCGTTTCGGTGCTGGACGGCGGATTCGTGGCCTGGACCGCGGACCCGGCCAACCCGGTCGCCACTGCGGCCTCCAGCCGCCCCGCCACGGCCTACCGCGCGGCGCCCCACGGCGGCCTGCGCGCCACCTTGCCGGAGGTCGAGGCGGCGGTGGCCGGCGGCTCCGTCCCGCTGCTGGACGTCCGTTCCACCGATCAGTTCGAAGGCCGTGCCAAGAGCCCACAGGCCCGCGTGCCGGGCACGCTGCCGGGGGCGGTGCTGATCGAAAACGGCGCCTTCTACTCCGCCGCCGAGAAGCGCTTCCTCTCCGCCGACGCGGTGAAGGCGCTGGCGGAACAGGCCAAGGTGAGCGACGCGCCGATCACCTTCTGCAACACCGGCCACCTCGCCACCGTCTCCTGGTTCGCGCTCAGCGAGATCGCAGGGATCGAGGGGGTTCGGCTCTATGATGGGTCGATGTCCGAATGGACCGCCGATCCGGCCCGCCCTGTGAAAAACGGGCCGGTCAAGAACGGGCCGGCGGCGTAAGACTTACGCCGCCTTGCGGCGCCGGCGGAACCGCCCCAGGTCCGACCGGCGCAGCAGGCCCAGCGCGACGGCCAGCAGCGCGTAGACCAGCAGCCCGGCAAACCCCAGAAGCACCAGCCCGCCCAGCCGTTCGAACAGACCGTGGGCGGTCAGCCAGGGCGACAGCCGCTCCTGCACCAGCCACAGCGTGCCGCCCATGGCGAGCGCCGCCACGGCCATGCGCGGCAGGTTGCGCAGCAGTCGGGCGTCGGCGCGGAACAGCCCCCGCCGGGTCAGCAGCCACGCCAGCAGCCCGGCGTTGACCCAGGCGGCGACGGAGGTCGCCACCGCCAGCCCGACCTGCGCCAGCGGCCCCATCAGCGCCAGCTTCAGCGCCACGTTGACCGCGGTCGCGGCCAGCGCGACCCGCACCGGCGTCGCCGTGTCCTGCCGGGCGTAGAAACCGTTCACGAGGCTGCGGATCACCACGAAGGCCGGCAGGCCCAGCGCGTAGGCTTGCAAGGTCGCGGCGGACTGCGCGGCGTCGGTCGGGCCGAAGGCGCCGTGCTGGAACAGCACCGACACGATGGGCAGGCCGACGATCAGGAAGGCCACGGCGGCGGGCAGTGTCAGCACCAGCGACAGTTCCACCGCCCGGTTCTGGCTCTCCACCGCGCCGGGCTCGTCCCCGCCCTTGATGCGCCGGGCCATCTCCGGAAGCAGAACGGTGCCGACCGCGATCCCGATGACGCCCAGCGGCAACTGGTTCAGCCGGTCCGCGTAGTAGAGGTAGGACACCGCCCCGGTCGGCAGCAGCGAGGCGATCAGCGTGTCCACGAACAGGTTGATCTGCGTCAGCCCGGAACCCAACGCCGCCGGGCCGAGCACCGTCAGGAAGCGCTTCACGTCCGGCGTGAAGCGCGGCCAGGGCAGCCGCAACCCCATGCCGGCACGGTTGGCCTCCCAATACAGATAGAGGAACTGCGCCAGACCCGCGGCGAAGACACCCCAGGACAGGGCGTGGCCGACCGTGGGCATCAGTGGGACGGCCAACACCATCGCGGCGATCAGGCACAGGTTCAGCAGGATCGGCGCCGCCGCCGCCGCCGCGAATCGCCCCATGCTGTTCAGCACACCGGCCAGCAGCGACTCCAGCGAGATGAACAGCAGGTAGGGGAAGGTGATGCTGGTGAACAGCACGGCCAGACGGAACTTCTCCGGCTCGTCGGAAAAGCCCGGCGCGAAGACCGTCATGAACTGGGGCATGATCGCCAGGATGCCGCCCAGGAACAGCAGTTGCACCGCAAGAAGAAGGCTCATCACCTCCTCGGCGAAGCGCTTTGCGGCGGCCTGCCCGTCCTGCACCAGCTTGGCCGAGAACAGAGGCACGAAGGCGGAGTTGAAGGCCCCCTCCGCGAACAGGGCGCGGAAATGGTTGGGCAGCCGGAACGCCACGAAGAAGGCGTCGGCCACCGGCCCGGCGCCGAGCAGGGCGGCGGTCAACACGTCGCGCAGAAAGCCAAGGACGCGGCTGACCAGCGTCAGCCCGCCGACGGACAGGATGTTGCGGAGCACGGTGCGTACGGGTCCTTTGATGGGCGGCGCCATCCTACCGTTTTCCCGGCCCGCGTCACGCCTTTCGGAATGCCGGCCCGTGTGGAATTTGAAGGCGGGCGGCTGAAACGGTCTGGTAGGATCGCCGCCCACCCATCGTCCCTCAACCCACGTTCAGGCAATCGGAATGTCCATGGCCCAGGGTCTTCCCCTCACCTATCTGGAAGCCGGCGAAGCGAACGGCGGCACCCCACTGCTGGTTCTGCACGGCCTGTTCGGGTCGGCGCGCAACTGGCAGACCCTGGCGAAGCGCTTCGCGGAGCGGCATCGGGTCTATGCGCTGGACCTGCGCAACCACGGCGGCGCCCCTTGGTCGGACGAGATGACCTATCCGGCGATGGCCGCGGACGTGCTGCGCTTCCTCGACGACCGGGGCTTCGCGCGGGCCATGGTGGTCGGCCATTCCATGGGCGGCAAGGTAGCGATGACGCTGGCGCTCAACCATCCGGACCGGGTGGAGCGGCTGGCCGTGGCCGACATCGCCCCGGTGGCCTACACCCACACCCACGCCCCCTTCGTGGCGGCGATGAAGCGGGCGAAGCTGGAGGGCTGCACCCGCCGGTCGGAGGTGGAAGCCCAGCTTGTGGAGGCGGTGCCGGAAGCGCCCCTGCGCTCCTTCCTGTTGCAGAATCTCGTTCTGGAGCAGGGCGCGTTCCACTGGCGGATCAATCTGGACGCCATCGGTGCCCGCATGGAGGACCTGATCGGCTTCCCGGATCTGGACGGCGCCCGCTATGACGGCCCGACGCTGTTCATCGGGGGCACCCGGTCCGACTACATCCTGCCGGAGCATCACGCCGCCATCCGCCGGCATTTCCCCAAGGCCGTCATCGAGATGGTCGAGGGCGCCGGCCACTGGCTGCACGCCGAACGCCCGCAGGAGTTCGCCGCGCTGGTCGAAGCCTTCGCGTAAGCCTTTCCCGGAAAAGAAACGGGGGCCGCGAAGGCCCCCGTTCCCACATGCTGGCGAAGTGATGTCCGGTCAGAGCGCGCCCTGGCGCGCGCCGGACTTGCTGCCGGACGGGCCGGCGGACTGGTTGAAGGCGTCGCGCAGGTAGGGCGACAGGGCCTGCCGCATCGTGCGCAGCCACTCGTGGATGATGATGAGCGAGCGGGAGGCGACCGGCGGGGTCATGCCCAGCTTCACCAGATCCTCGCGCGTCATCTGGGCCACCTCGTCGATGCGGTGGCCGGTCAGGCGCGCCCAGGCCGGGGCCGTGCAGGGCGCCATGGAGATGACCTCCACGCCCTCACGCTCCACCATCTCCGCCTTGCGGCGGGCGTACTGGCTGTCCTCAAGCTGCGAGAAGGGGCCGGAGAAGCCGTTCTCGACCAGGACGCGCTTGGCCTTCGGGGCGATGGTGGCGATGCGCTCCAGCGTGTTCATGCCGGTGGAGAGCGAGGCCAGATCGACGGTGACCGGCACCATGAAGGTCAGCCGCTCGCCCTCGCCGACGTAATAGTCGAATCCCGACACCTCGGCCCAGTTGAAGAACCACTGGGAGATGTTGCCGCCGAAGTCGTACAGGCGGCCACCGCGCTGCAGTTCCGGCCCGATCAGGTCCCAGAATTCGTAGAAGCCGTCGCCCGAACCCATCATGTTCATGAAGTCCTGGGTGATGCGGCGGTGTTCCACCACCTCCGGACCGAACAGGCGGTTCAGGCGCTCGTTCACCTCATACTCGACGACCTTGAGTTGAAGGCCTTCGAGCATGGCGGTCGCCATCAGGTGATGGGACAGCAGCGTCTTGCCGACGCCACCGCGGTCGTTGAGAACGAAGATGGTGCCCAGCATGCGATCGCCTTTCCAGAGTCTGTTCGTTGTCGAATCTTGAGATGTCGGAGCGTGAGTGACCGGCGCCAGGGGAATCGGTGCCTGGGGAATCGGTGCCTGGGGATGAACGAGTTCTGGAACCGGAGCAGGTTCCTTTGATGCCGGTTCCTTTGATGGAAGAACCGGCGCCACAAGGGCCGACGGGTGGTGAGCGGCGGGTTCCGGCGGAGCGTCCGGTTCGGGGGCCGGGTCTGGGACCGGAACGGGTTCAGGCTCCTGTTCCGATTCGGTCAGTCCCGATTCGGTCAGTTCCGATTCCGCCAGCCTGTCCGGCTCGGCGACCGCGTCCTCGGCGGTCGCGGGCTGGCCCGCCGCCAGGGCCGCGCGGTGCACCGCGTCCAGCGTTTCGCGCGGGGTCGCGTTACCGCCGTCCTCCCCTTCCGACGCGCCGTCGCGCCCTTCGTTGCCCACCAGGAAGAAGGCGGAACGGAGGGTGACCGGCGAAATCGGCTGGTTATCGCGGGCAGTGACGCCCAGCTTCGCGAGGACTTCGGAAATTTCCGCCCAGGACAGGCCGCGTTCGCGCATCAGGCCGATGTCGGCGTAGCTTTCGCGGACGGCCTGCATGGCCGAGCGGTTTCCGGTCGGACGATCGGCAAGGAGCCGTTCCAGTTCCGTGCGATCAATCGACACCGTGAGTACCCGGCATGCGTGGCTTTGGAGAAGGGTGGGTAGGATTTGTGATACCGCAGGATTCCGTTCCCCACGGTGCGGAAAAAATAGTACAAGCGATTGGGGTGCGCAAACGGTTTCCAACCATGTTCAACCGCATTAAACCTGTGACTCGGCAACCTTCCTTCGTCTCCCGGATAATTGCAAGATAGGGCTCGGGGTTTGGCGAAGATGCCCTATGAATTTCGCGCGCAGGATCAACGGACCGCCGACTCCGGGCGGACGCCGGGGACGCCGATCGGCTTCCACGAGCTGCGTCAGGCGTGCGAGATTTCAGCCCTGCGGGAAGACTTGGAGCGCATTCTCCAGGATACCGGCGCTCTGCGCGACAGCATCGAGGACGGCGTCGAACAGGTGCGCAGGCGCTTCGCCGCCATGACGGCGGAGGAACTGGCGGACTCGGAGGCGATGGCCCCGCTCCTTCAGTTCGCCGTATCGACCCTGCTGACGATCCGCGACGAGGCGCGGCGCATCAACACCCAGACCGGCCCGGTCGATGACGACGACCGCCCCACGCGGACCGTCTCCGATACCCCGCGGCCCACCCCGTCCGCATCGGCTCCGGCGACACCCCAAACCGCCCTTCAGACTTACGCGCCGCCGTCCGACGATCCTGTCCCACCCTTCGCCGCCGAGCCGCCGCGAGATGACCCGCCGCCGCCATCGGCGTCGCCCCTGTCGCCCTTCGTGCCGAGAGCGCCGGCTCCCGCACCGCAACGTCCGGCTGCGCCGCTTCCCGCTCCGGACGCGGCGCCGTCCTCCTCCTGGCTCTCGCCCCTGTCCGGGCGCAGGGGCGGTGCCGGCTCCGGAACCAACGGCACCGGCACGCCCACCCGCAGCGGCAGTGTGGATTGGCTGAGCCGTCCCAAGCGCTGAGCCGCACACCTCCGCCGCATTGTTGCGGGAAAATCGCGTTTCGTCCGAACGCGCAGCCATTACACCGATTTTCCTTGAACTCCCGAATGGGTGGGGATACCTCTTTATTTGGTAAATAAATCCTTTACCAATAACACCCGCGGCGACGCATGGGGATGGTGGTCATGGCACGGGACGATATGGATACGCTGGCCCGACCGACGTCCAGCCTGGAATGGCGGCACCGCTGCGGCCCCGCCGTTCAGGTCGACCGGCGCGATTCCACCCGGCGCCAGCCCCCGGCGGCAATCCGCTCCTTGCGACTGTTGATTGTGGAAGACGAGCCCCTCGCCGCGGAAGCGGTGGGCATGGCCGTCATGGATCTCGGCCACGCCGTCTGCGGCACCGCCCGGACGGAGGAGGAGGCGGTGGCCATCGCCGGGCGCGAGCGTCCGGACGTGGCGCTGATGGACGTCCGGCTGGCCGGCGGCGACGGGATCGAGGCGGCGCGGCGCCTGCGCGCCAATTACGGCATCCGCTCCATCTTCCTGTCCGGCAACGCGAACCACGCGATCATGGCCCGCATCACCGAAACCTATCCGCTGGGCGTGGTCAACAAGCCCTACTCCCTGGCCCAGTTGAAGCTGGCGCTGGACCTCGCCGCGCGGCGCCTGCACGGACCGCGCGGCTGACGCCACGGCGCCTTGCGCAAAAGGAAGGGCGGCTTTCCCATGGGAAGCCGCCCTTTTCCTTGCTCCGAACATCGGAGGCCGTGCGGCCCCTTACTCCTGGATGAACGCCTTCACGTAGGAGTGGGACAACGGCTGCACCAGATAGTCGAGCGGGGTGCGGGCGGACAGCAGGATGCGCGCCTCCACCGGCATGCCCGGCTTGATGGTCAGGTTGTGGACCTGATGGGAATCGCTGTCCTTCAGCTTGATCCGCGCGATGTAGGATTCCTGCCGGGTGATCGGGTCCATCACGCGGTCCGCGGACACATAGGTGACCGTGCCGTCCAGCGAGCCGACGACGCGGCTGTCGTAGGCGGTCAACTGCACCTTCACCGGCAGATCGACGGTCAGCGACTTGATGTCCTTCGGCTGGACCTTCACCTCGGCCAGCAGGGCGCGGTCGTCCGGGATGATGTCGAGGATCGGCTCGTTCGCGGTGATGGTGCCGCCGACGGCCCAGTGGCTGTGCATCACGACCGTGCCGTCGTCCGGAGCCTTGATGGCGCGGGTTTCCAGCCGGTTGGCCGCGTCGCGGATCTGCTCGGCCAGGCGGATGACGTCGCCGCGGGCCTTTTCCAGATCGACCAGAACCTTTTCCCGGAAGTCGTTGCGGCGGCGCAGCAGATCGCCCTCGGCGTCCACGGCGGATTGGCTGGCCTGGGCGATGCGGGCCTCAAGTTCGTGGTCGCGGCCCTTGAGCTGCGCCTCTTCCTTCTGCTGCTCGACCAGCTTGGTGCGGGTGGCGTTGCCGCGGGACAGCAGGCCCTGGGTGATGCGCAGATCGTCCTCGATCAGCTCGATCTCGCGGGCCAGGAACCTGCGCTGTTCCTGAAGGCTCCTGCCCTCCTCGCGCAGGGTGGCGACGCGCTCCTTGGTCAGGCTGGCTTCGGTGTCGAGCTGGTTGCGGCGGACCTGGAACAGGGTTTCCTGGTTGCCCATCAGCTTTTCCACCGTGCGGTCGGTGCCGCGGCGGCGGAGCAGTTCTTCCGGCCACTCGATGGCGGGCTGCTCGAACAGCTCGGCGGTCAGGCGCGCTTCCAAAGCCAGGGTTTCCAGCCAGGAGGTATTCAGCACCTGGAGCCGGGTCGCCGCCTCCGTGCTGTCCAGCCGCATCAGGATCTGACCGGCCTTCACCTTGTCGCCTTCGCGGACGAGGATTTCCTCGATCTGGGCGGTTTCGGTGTGCTTGACGATCTTGCGCCCGGTTTCCGGGGCCAGAGCGCCGGACGCCATGACGGCGCTGTGCAGCGGGGCAAGGGCGGCCCAGGCGGTCATGCCGCCGAAGCCCACCGCCAGCACCATGAAGCCGCCGGCAAGAAGCCCGCTGACCCGGGTGTCGGGAACCAGCGCGCGCAGCGCGCCGATCGACGTCATGGTCTTCGTCTTGTAGGTGTTCATGGTGGGTTCGGTCATCACGGAAGGTCCTTGTTCGCCGGAAGTCGCACGGGTTCTGGGTTGGAGGTTCCGGCGTCAGCCGGCGGCGCTCTGCACCGGCGCCGGGCCGATGTTGCGCAGGCGGCTCCAGTTCGGGCCCTGCTGCTCCTGGCGTTGGGGCAGTTCCACCGCCATGCCGTTCTTCAGAACGAAGGTCTTGTCGGACAGGTCGACGAAGGCCGGGGAATGGGTCAGCACGATGGTGGTGACGCCGCGGTTCTTGGCCTCGACGATGAACTCGCGCACCGCCTTGTGGCCGATCTCGTCCATGCCGGCGGACGGCTCGTCCAGCACCATCAGCGACGGGCGGCCGTAACCGGCGCGGGCCAGGGCGATCAGGCGGGCCGACGCGCCGGTGATCGGGAACAGCGGGTCGGTCACCTCGGTGTCATAGCCGCCGGGCAGGCTCTCGATCCAGGAATGGATGCCGGCGCGCTTGGCGGCGTCCTCGACCTTCTCCCGCGTCGTCTCGGTGAAGCGGGCGATGTTCTCGGCGATGGTGCCGGGCAGCAGGTCGGCGCCCTGCGCCATGTAGCCGATGCCCTGCTCCGGTGTTTCCGGGTTCAGCGAGGCGACCGCCAGACCGCCCAGCCGCACGGTGCCCGCCGACGGGATGGTGACACCGGCCAGCAGACGGGCCAGAACCGACTTGCCGGACCGGTTGGGGCCGGCGATGCACACCGTCTGGCCCGGCTCGACCGCCAGCGTCACGCTGCGCAGGATCGGCTTCTGGTCGCGGGGGGAGACGAACAGCAGGTTCTCGACGGCCAGGCGCTCACGCTCCACCGGGATCACCGGGCGCTCCGGCTCGAAGGACAGGCGCTTCAGCAGCGGATACAGGCGGCGGAAGGCTTGGTAGGACTTCTGGATCTGGCCCCAGGCGCCGGCGCTCTGCTCCACCGGGGCGAGGGCGCGGCCGACCAGCATGGAGGTGGCGATCATGCCGCCGAAGGACAGGTGCTGCTCGATCACCAGCAAGGCGCCGACGCCGGTCACCGCGATCTGGATGACCATGCGGAACCACTTGGTAACGGCGCCGATGGCGGCGGCACGCTCCGTCGAGCGGCCCTGAAGGGCGGAGGTGGTCAGAGCGTCACGGGCCACCGCGTCGAGAGCGCTCGGCCCCATGCGCAGGCCGCGCACCGTCTCGGACCGCGACAGCAAGGAGTCGAACAGGCGCTGCGAACGGCTGGCCGGGGCCTTGCTGTCCTCGGCGAAGTTGCGGACCGCCCGGTTGCTGATGAAGCCCAGCGCCGTCATGATGAGCATCGAGGCGGCCAGGATCACGGCCAGCAGCGGGTGGATCAGGTAGATGCCGATGACGTACAGGGGCACCCAGGGCAGGTCCATCAGGGCCGGCAGCGACGGACGGCTCATCGCCGCCTTGACCTCCATGAGGTCGCTGACCGGCGCGGTGTCCGGACGGCCCCGGCCCGAGGCGTCCAGAACGTCGGCGGTCAGCCGGCCGCGCCAAGTGACCTCCAGCGCGTTGCCCGCGCGGGCCAGGATACGCGCCCGGAACGTTTCCATGGTGGCGCTGAGCGTCAGGGCCATCACGACGATGACCGTCAGCATGACGAGCGTATCGATGTTGCCGGACGGAATGGCGCGGCTGAAAACCTGAAGGGAATAAAGCGGCATTGCCAACATCAACAAATTGATGGTGGCACTGAACACAAATGCACCAACGAGTACCCTGGTGAAATAGCGTCCCCCGTGAACAATTTTTTTATGGGCCTTTTCAGACCCGTGAGAAAACAGGCGAGGCATTTACAGCCCTCCAATTGTCACCGTTTGAATCAGTGCCCACTGGATGCAGGCAAGGACCAGTTGGCCCGTTCTTGGTAAATGAAACCTGAAGAACGAGGGACATCACAGGAATGCCACTGCAAACCACCCCCTTTGCGCAGGAAACGGCGGCACCTCATGTGAAGGACAGCCCCTTTTTCCCATCCTGAAGGAACGCCGAATGACCGATACCCTGACCATCGCCCCCGGCCATCTGGCCCTGCCCGACCTGCGCCGCATCCTGCGGGACCCGCCCGTCCTGGCGCTGGCGCCCGGCTGCCGCGCCGCCATCGACGCCTCGGCCCGCACGGTGGCGGAGGCGGCGGGCGGGGAGCGCGCGGTCTATGGCGTGAACACCGGCTTCGGCCTGCTGGCGAAGAAGCGCATCCCCCCCGATCAGGTGCGGGAGCTTCAGCGGCGGCTGGTCCTGTCGCACAGCGCCGGCACCGGGCCGGACCTGCCGGCGGGCGTGGTGCGGCTGATCCTGGCGCTGAAGGTCAACGCGCTGGCCCGCGGCCATTCCGGCGTGCGGATGGGGGTGATCGAGGCTCTGCTGGCCCTCTACAACCGCGGCGTCCTGCCGGTGGTCCCGGCCAAGGGATCGGTCGGCGCGTCGGGCGATCTGGCGCCGCTGGCCCATCTGACCGGCGTCCTGATCGGCGAGGGGGAAGCCGACGTGGACGGCGAGCGGCTCCCCGCCGCCGCCGCGCTCGCCCGCGCCGGCCTGTCGCCCCTGGCTCTGGAGGCCAAGGAGGGTCTGGCCCTGTTGAACGGCACGCAGGTGTCCACGGCGCTGGGGCTGGCCGGTCTGTTCGCGGCGGAGGACGGCTTCGCCGCGGCCCTGGTCGCCGGGGCGCTCAGCGTCGATGCCGCCCTGGGCAGCGACGGGCCGTTCGACGCGCGCATCCATGACTTGCGCGGTCAACCCGGCCAGCGCGACGTGGCGGCCCTCTACCGCTCCCTGCTCCAGGGCAGCGGCATCCGCGATTCTCACCGGGAGGGGCACGAGACGGTGCAGGACCCCTACAGCCTGCGCTGCCAGCCGCAGGTGATGGGGGCGGTGCTGGACCATCTGCGCTTCGCCGCCGGGGTGCTGGAGCGGGAGGCGAACGCCGTCTCCGACAACCCGCTGGTCTTCCCGGAGAGCGGCGACATCCTGTCCGGCGGCAATTTCCATGCGGAGCCGGTGGCGATGGCCGCCGACGTGCTGGCGCTGTCCATCGCCGAGACGGGCGCGCTGTCGGAACGGCGGATCGCGCTGCTGATGGACACCCACCTGTCGGGCCTGCCGCCCTTCCTGGTGGCCGACGGCGGGCTGAACAGCGGCTTCATGATCGCCCAGGTCACCGCGGCGGCGCTGGCCAGCGAGAACAAGCAGATGGCCCACCCGGCCAGCGTGGACAGCCTGCCCACCTCCGCCAACCAGGAGGACCATGTGAGCATGGCGACCCACGCCGCCCGCCGCCTGTCGGACATGGCGGACAATCTGGCGGGCATCGTGGCGGTGGAACTGCTGGCCGCGGCCCAGGGGGTGGACCTGCGCGCGCCGCTCGCCTCCTCCCCCGCGCTGGAACGCGCCCGCGCCCTGCTGCGCGCCCGCGTGCCGGTCTGGACGGTGGACCGCGCCATGGCACCGGACATCGCGGCGGCGAAGCGGCTGGTGACGGAGGGCGCCTTCCGCTCCTTCGCGGCGGGTCTTCTGCCTTGATCGGCGGGGCGGGCTGAGACAATACCGCGCAGGCTGCCCCAGCCGGTTTTCGTCAATTGATTGAAGGGCTAAGGTTCGGCAAGCCCACCGTAACCGCTTCACTTCAATCCGGAGACCATCATGGAAGGGCGCAAAGTCCCCTCGGTCGTTTTCAAGACCCGCGTTCGCGACGAAAGCATCGGCGGCCCCAACCCGTTCCGCTGGCAGGACGTCAGCAGTGACGACCTGTTCGCCGGCAAGCGCGTCGTGGTCTTCTCGCTGCCCGGCGCCTTCACGCCGACCTGCTCCAACCAGCAGGTGCCGACCTACGACAAGCTCTATCCGGAAATCCGCGACCTGGGCATCGACGAGGTCTATTGCATCAGCGTCAACGACGCCTTCGTCATGTTCCAGTGGGGCAAGCATCTCGGCCTGCAGAACGTGAAGCTGATCCCGGACGGCTCGGGTCACTTCACCCGCCGCATGGGCATGCTGATCAACAAGGACCATGTCGGCTTCGGCATGCGGAGCTGGCGCTATGCCATGGTCGTGACCGACGGCGTGATCGAGAAGCTGTTCGAGGAGCCGGGCATCAACGACGCCGGTGAGGGCGGCGACCCCTACGGCGAGTCCGCGCCGGAAACGGTTCTGGCCTATCTGCGCTCGCGCTGAGTCATTGCCGCGTCCCTCTCCCGACGCGTTGCGGGAGGGGGCGCTTATCGGTCCTTTCAGGCCGGGACGGCGGTCCCGCCCACATGGCTGTCCTGATCGTCCGCCTCCGCCCGGCGGCGGTTGTAGGCCGCCCAGGCGCGCTCGTGCAGGTAATAGGCGACCGTGTTGCACAGCGGCTCGACCAGCGCCAGGGCGCCGCCCACCGCGATGCTTCCGGTCATCAGATAACCGACCGTGAAAGCCACCGTGAAGTGGATGCAGGCGAAGCTGAAGGTCTTGGACATCGCGGAACTCCCGAAGGCCGCTGTTCTTGTTCAGCTTCAGTATGCCCTTTGGGCGGCGACAGGTCTAATCGAATAATCCGAAGAAACCGATAGTCACTTCCTATCGTTCAGCGATAGGGACGGTGGCGGTCGCCGGCCTCGGGCACGCTGCCGCGGCGCAGCCGGGTGCCCGGCGGAACGACCGTGAAGGGGCGGCTGTGCGCCGGTTCCAGCAACCGCACCTCGGGGCGCTTGAAGAAGGGGATGAGCGCCGCCCCCGCCACGAAGCCTCCGACATGCGCCCAGAAGGCCACCCCGCCGCTGTCGTCCGAGGTCGGAGTGGTGACCCCGCTCAGGATCTGGCCGGCGAACCAGAAGCCCAGCACCAGCACCGCCGGCACGGTGACGATCCGCACGATGATGATGAACCAGATAAGGACACCGACATTCGCCCGCGGATGCAGCACCAGATAGGCGCCCAGCACACCGCCGATGGCCCCGCTCGCCCCCAGCATGGGCACTTCGGAGGTCGGATTGGCGATGCTCTGGGCCAGCGCCGCCGCCGTCCCGCACAGCAGGTAGAAGACCACGAAGCGGCCCCGGCCCATGCTGTCCTCGACGTTGTTGCCGAAGATCCAGAGGTACAGCATGTTCCCGGCGATGTGCAGAAAACCGCCATGCATGAACATGGAGGTGATGACCGACATCCAGGGCGGAATCACCCGCAGCGGCTCCGGCAGGTCGACGTAACCGAACAGCACCGCGGGAATGACCCCGAAGGAATAGGCGGCGAGATTCTTATCCCGCGCCCCCAACGAAATCTCCCAGAGGAACACCATCACGCACAGCGCGATCAGCGCCATGGTGATGACCGGCGTCCGCCGCGTCGGGTTGTCGTCGAAGATGGGGAAGAAGAACATCGGCGGCGCCTTCGGTTGAATCGGCCCTCTCCAGTACGATGGCCCCGCCCATCGGTTCCGCCAAGACTTGCGACGAAAGCGCAGATGGCAAAACGCCAAAGAAGAACCGGCGCCCTTGCGGGGCGCCGGTTTCGCTTTCTTGCTGCGTCAGGCCGATCAGGTGCCCTGCGGCTCCGGGTCCATCCCACCGCTCTCCTTGGTGGTCGGCACCGAGGGGCGGCGGCCCGAGGTCGGGGTCGGCTGCTTCGGCGGGGCCGGGGAGAGGCCTTCCCGCTCGTCGTCGCGGATCAGCGGTTCGCCACGCAGCAGGCGGGCGATGTCCTCACCGCTCAAGGTCTCATACTCCAGCAGGCCCTTCGCCAGGGTGTGAAGCTGGTCGATGTTTTCCGTCAGGATGCGGCGGGCCTCGCCGTAGGCCTCGTCCACGATCCGGCGGATTTCCTCGTCGACCGTACGGGCCGTCGCGTCGGACATGTTCTTGTGCTGGGTGACGGAGTGGCCGAGGAAGACCTCCTGCGTCGGCTCGCCGTACAGCAGCGGCCCCAGCTTCTCGCTCATGCCCCACTCGGTGACCATGCGGCGCGACATCTCCGTGGCCATCTTGATGTCGCCCGAGGCGCCCGTCGTCACGCGGGCCGGGCCGAAGATCAGCTCCTCGGCGATGCGGCCACCCATGGCGACGCGCAGGTCGGCCAGCAGCTTGGCCTTGGAGAGCGAGATGCGGTCGCCTTCCGGCAGGCGCATCACCATACCCAGCGCGCGGCCGCGCGGGATGATGGTGGCCTTGTGGATCGGATCGCTGTCGTCACAGTGCAGCGCGACCACGGCGTGACCGGCCTCGTGGTAGGCGGTCAGCTTCTTCTCGTCCTCGGTCATGACCATGGAGCGGCGTTCCGCACCCATCATGACCTTGTCCTTGGCGGCCTCGAACTCGGCCATGCCCACCACGCGCTTGCCGATGCGGGCGGCGAGCAGCGCAGCCTCGTTCACCAGGTTGGCGAGGTCGGCGCCGGAGAAGCCGGGGGTGCCGCGGGCGATGATGCGCGGGTCCACGTCGGGGGCCAGCGGCACCTTGCGCATGTGCACCTTGAGGATCTTCTCGCGGCCGAGCACGTCGGGGTTCGGCACCACGACCTGACGGTCGAAGCGGCCGGGGCGCAGCAGGGCCGGGTCGAGCACGTCCGGGCGGTTGGTCGCGGCGATGAGGATGACGCCCTCGTTCGCCTCAAAGCCGTCCATCTCGACCAGCAGCTGGTTCAGGGTCTGCTCGCGCTCGTCGTTGCCGCCGCCGAGGCCGGCGCCACGGTGACGGCCGACCGCGTCGATCTCGTCGATGAAGATGATGCAGGGGGCGTTCTTCTTGCCCTGCTCGAACATGTCGCGGACGCGGCTGGCGCCGACGCCGACGAACATCTCGACGAAGTCCGAACCGGAGATGGTGAAGAAGGGCACGTTGGCCTCGCCCGCCACGGCGCGCGCCGTGAGGG
>JAEYPE010000083.1 GCA_023411035.1 Pseudomonadota bacterium | reverse complement strand
GCGCGGCGCCGGAAGCGCGCCCCCTGCCCCAGCCCGATCCCCGGCTCGAGGTCCGCCGCCTGTCCCTGGACGACGAGGACTGACGCAGGCCCTCACGCGGACGACGGCTCGCGGCTGTGGTGGCTGTGCACGTCCACGCCGCGCAGATGCTCCGCGGATTCGTGCAGGGCGCGTTCGCTGGCGCTGTCGGGCAGTTGCAGACCGGCCTCCGGGCCGAGGGCGGCGTCTTCCTCCGCGATCTCGCGGGCGGCCTGTTGCCATTGCTCGATGTGGCGGCCTTCGGGGCGGCCTTCCCGCTCCCAGATGGCGTGGGCGCGCTCGCGGACGCGGGGGTCGTCGGGTCCGGTGTGATGTTCCATGGTGGGGGTCCTTCTCGGCGGCCTGATCCTTCACGACCGTCAACAGGCGGACCGCACCCGCGTGCCGGGCGCTGCCGCGGCTACAGCCAATAGAGCGGGCTGACGCCGAACAGCCAGGGATGCACCGCGATCATCGCGGCGTAGGCGGCCAGCGCGCCCAGCAGGCGGCCCCAGCCGATCTCTCCCGGACGGAAGCGCTGGCGCCCGCCCAGGATGGCGGCGAAGGGCAGCGCGGAGGTCTCCGCCCTGTACGCCCGCCCGGCCTCGCTGCGCCGCAGGACCCAATCGTTCTTGACCATGGCGAACAGAGCGATCGCCGCCATCGTGGCGAACAGGACGACCCGCCGCCCGTCGCCCGTGGCCTGAAGATGCAGCAGCGCCCAGAGCAGCAGCCCCATGCTGCCGGGAAAGCGGGTGACCCGGTAGATGCCCCGCGGCGGATTCGGGGCGTCCGGCTCGCCGGCCTTGGTGGTGATGCGGGCGGCGATCAGCAGGAAGGACAGCGGCATCAGCGCGACGACGAGCGGCGCCGCCCATCTCGCGGGAACGAACAGCAATTCCCCGCCCCCGGCCTCGCGGTAGGCCCACACGAACAGGCCGAGCGCCAGAAGCGAGCCCAGCGAATGCAGGGCGACGAACCCGCCCCGCTTCAGCCGGGCGATCAGCCGTGGCCGCACCCCCGGCCAGGACGGCACGGCGTGGGTGGCGAACAGGAACAGGGCGGCGAGGAAGAGATCGATGGTCATGGGACTTGAGAAAACACCCCTTTGCCCACCGGAGTCTTGATGAACATCAAGCGTGGCCCGACCGCGCATGGCCTGCGCGGAAGCAAACCGCATCGGAGTGTGGCGCAGGCCACAGCGGGGATGGGCGGCGGGGCGTACCGTCCAGTCATCGAACAGGCCGGGATCGGAAGCAAACAAACCCCCGGCAGCCCCATCCCAGACCGGAAGGAAACCAGACCATGCGCCGCACCACTCTGATCGCCGCCACCACCGCCCTGCTGTGCTCCGCCCCGGCCTTCGCCCCGGCCTTCGCCGGCGACCTGATGACCGGCGGCATCCCGATGGGCAACGTCAGCAACCTCGGCGTCATCTCCAACACCGCGGCGGGCATCCAGAACAAGGCGCAGCAGCAGGTGACGGGCGTCCAGGCCGGCGGCGGGCTGGCCGGTCCCTTCGGCACCGCCTCCAACCTGGGCACCGTCTCGAACCTCGCCGCCGGGGTCGGCAACAAGGCCAAGCAGCAGGTCTTCGGCATGCAGACCGGCGGCGGTATGGGCGGCGGTATGGGCGGGGTGAAGACGCCCTTCGCGCCGGGCGGCTTCAACAGCAACCTCGGCTCCGCCAGCAACAGCGCGGTCGGCATCGGCAACACCGCCCAGCAGCAGGTCAAGGCCATGCAGTTCGGCACCTCCGGCGCCCTGTTCAACCAGAACGTCGGTACCGTCAACAACCTCGCCGCCGGCATCGGCAACAAGGCCCAGCAGCAGGTCATCGGCATCCAGAAGTAAAGGCTGTCCCCCTCCCATCCCTGCGGACCTTGCGGCCGGGGCATTCCCCCGGCCGTCTTTTTTGCGCGCGGGCAGGCTGGTTTCCCGGCGCGGATGTGCCGGAGAGGAACCTTCCACCCCGCGGCGCGTTGGAGCGGCGTTCACTCCCCCGCGGCCATGCGCCGCGGCCATTCAGGAACCCGCAGCATGAACCGCAACAGCAAAATGAACCTGGGATGGCCCAGGCAGGATTGGAGGGCAGCAACCGTCCTGTCGGCGTCGCTTGGGCTGGCCGCCTGCGCCGGCAGCGTGCCGCCGCCGACCGCCCAGCTCGGCGCGTCGGCTCAGGCGATCCAGCAGGCCGAAAGGGCCGGCGCCCTTGAGCACGCCCCGGCGGAGTTCCAGTCCGCCCGCGAGAAGATGGCCGCCGCCGACGCCGCCATGCGCGAGGACGAGCGGACCGACGCCCGCCGTCTGGCCGAACAGGCGCAGGCCGACGCCGAACTCGCCACCGTGCGCTCCGAGCGGGCGACGGCGCAGCAGGCCGCCAACGCGGTCCGCACGCTGTCAGGGCCGGGAGCCTCGGTACCGGGCCGGGCGCCCGCCGCTTCCGCCGCGCCCCCCATGCCCCCGCCGGCCACGAGCGGGACCTCGACCTGGAGCAGCCCGCGCATGCAGGAGGGAACGCCATGAACCAAGTTCCCGACAAGAAGACCCGGACGGTGAGGAACAGCCTGGGTCTGGCGTCGCTGGCCATGGCGGCCCTGTCGCTGGGCGCCTGCTCCACCCCGGACGACACGCCGGCCCTGGCCCAGGCGCGGCAGTCCTACTCCTCCGCCGCCGCGAACCCGCAGTTGGCGAGCAACGCCACGCTGGAGCTGCGCCGCGCCGAAGAGGCGCTCCAGCGCGGCGAACAGGCGCGCAGCGACGGCGATGTCGCGGAGATGGACCATCAGGCCTATCTCGCCAACCGGCATCTTCAGATCGCCCAGGACGTGGCGGCGATGAAGGGCGCGCAGCAGGTCGTCGCCAACGCCGAAACCTACCGCCTTCAGGACCAGCTCCGCGCCCTCCAGGCGGAGCGGACGGAGCGCGGGCTGGTCATGTCGCTGGGCGACGTGCTGTTCGCCACCGGCAGCGCCCGGCTGACCGCCGGCGCGGAAACCCGTCTGGGACCGCTCGCCGATTTCCTCCAGCAGAACCCGGACCGCACCCTGCGGATCGAGGGCTTCACCGACTCCAGCGGCTCGTCCGCCACCAACCTGCGCCTGTCGGAGGAGCGGGCCATGGCGGTGCGCGACGCGCTGACCGCCCGCGGCGTCAACCCCAGCCGCATCACCGTGCAGGGAATGGGCTCCGCCCGGCCGGTCGCCTCCAACGCCACGGCGTCGGGGCGCCAGCAGAACCGGCGCGTGGACATCGTGATCTCCGATCCGGGATCGGTGGCCGAGACGCGCTATTGACGCATATCCCCGGCGGGACGGGACGGGCCGGCAGGACGGGCGGGCCGCGAATGGCCCGCCCGTTTCGCCGATTCGTTGTGCGCGGACCGCAACCCCACGGAAAAATTGTCGAGAATGCACGACAAACTCAATGTTTCTTTACCTTTTATGGTGTGAGGTTTTACCATGCGCGAACATGAGGGGCCGGTGCGTCCGATTGATTTCGCGAGGATTTGGGATGACCACTGGACAGGGTGAAGAGGGGGCGATGCTCAGCAAGCAATTTCTCAAGGCGCAGGCCCTGCTTCTTCTCATCATCGGTGTGCCGGTGATCCTGACCGTGGTCCTGCTGAACCCGCTGTGGAACGCCACGCTGCACCGCTTCGGCGTGCCGGAGGGGCCGGCGGCGGCGCTCGGCATGATCGTCACCATCATGGTGGTGATGGTCGTCCAGTACTGGGTGCTGGAAACGCGGCGCACCATGGTCACCAGCCTGTTCAACTTCATCCCGCACGAGCGTCTGACCTTCGACGGCGAGACGCTGACGACGGACGAGGCGAACCGCCTGTTCGCCACCCTGCACCGGGATTCGGAGGAATGGCGCCGCCTGCTGCGCGACAACCGGATCGACGGGCCGCTGGACGAATTCGGCAGCCTGTGCGCCGCCCGGCTGGCCTTCGCGCGCCGGCCCCAGGGCATCCCGCCGGAGGCCGAACGCGCCATCGCCGAGGTGCCGCAGGCGGTGGAGCAGGCCAAGGCCCGCGTCGGCGCGGCGCTCGACCAGGCGGAGCGGGAGGTGCAGGCCGTGCGCGCCCGCCTGTCCGAAACGGAGGACGCGGTGGCGGAGCTGGTCGGCTTCATCCGCGACAGCGGGCTGCAAACCGCGGGCCGTCACGACGACGCCCAGCGCTTCGCATCGGAGAACCGGGGGCTTCTGGCCAACCTGCAGGAGCATCTGGACCGCCGCCGGGCCGAAGCGGGGTCCGACCTGACCCGGTTCGAGCAGATCGTGGCGGAATCCCGCGCGCTGGAGGAATCGGTCAATTCCATCACCCGCATCATGTCGGCCACCAACATGCTGGCGCTGAACGCCGCCATCGAGGCGACGCGGGCCGGCGAATACGGTCAGGGCTTCCGCGTGGTGGCGAACGAGGTGCGCGATCTGGCCCGCCAGTCGAACGAGGCCATCCAGGTGATCCAGAGGGGCATCGGCCGCATGCAGCAGGCGATTTCCCAGCAGATCGCCGGCCAGGACGCCCAGGCGAAGGTGGCCGCGGAGCATGAGCTGCTGTCCGCCCTGGCCGACCGGCTCCAGACTCTCAGCGCCGGCCAGCAGGACGTCGCCGGGCATGAGCGGCAGTTGATGGGCGAGCTGGACCGGCTGGGCGGTTCCCTCGCCCGCACCCTGTCCGGTTTCGCCGGCGACCTGCGCGTGCCCGAGGGGCTGCGGCGGGAGTTGGAGGCGATCAGCGGCGGGCTGGCCCGGCTGGGCGGGCTGGAAGAGGATTTGCGCGGGCTGTCCGCCGCCCGGCGGCGCGCCGCCTGATGCCGGACGCCTGAAGCCTGACGCCGGACGGGGGCGCGTGGCTTAACGGTCCTGCCGCTCCGCCTCCGTCATCGCCCGCGCGACGGCGTAGACGCCGGCCAGCGCCCCGGCGGTGAACAGGGCGGCCCCCACCGCGCGGCTCAGGGACCGGGCGGGCGACGGGGCCGGGGGCATGCGCTTCCAGACGGCCCAGGCTTCCTCCGGACGGTCGGGGTCGGCGATGCGCAGGGCGGCGAAAGCCTGCTCCGTCAGGCCGGGATCGGTGTCGGGCAGCGGCATCAGGCGGCGCCCGGACGGTTTGTTCAGCCGGTCGATGGCGGCCACCAGACCGCCCACGGCGCGGACGGCGGCGGTCAGGTCCGCCGGGTCCACCCCCAAATGCTCCGCCAGCAGGCGGTTGCGCATGGCGCCGATGGCGTCGGCGGTGCGCCGGTCTCCGGGCGCCGCCTCCACCGCCAGATCGCATTCCGTGTCGTAGCCCATGGACCGGTTGTTCAGGTTGCTCGACCCGATGCGCAACAGCCGGTCGTCCACCACCATCACCTTGGAATGCACGATGATGCCGTTGCCGCCCTCGGTCACCGGGGTCATGGCGCGCAGGCGCCCGTAGCGGTCGGCGGCGCGCAGTTCCTGAAGCACCACGCCGCGCGGCGTGTCCATGGCCATGCGGTCGAACCAGCTCGGGCTTTCCACGGGAACGACCACCACCACCTCCGGCCCGTCCGGCTCCTCCAGCCGCCGGGCCAGCGCCCCGGCCACCCGGAAGGAGGCGAAATACTGGTTTTCCAGATAGATGCTGCGCCGCGCCCCGGCGATGGCGGCGAAGGTAAGCGCCTCGTTCTCGCGGACGGGACAGCCGGCCAGATAGCCGGGAAGCGTGCGGGCGATGCCCACCGCCGCATCGGTCATCAGCGGGTCCAGCCCCTCGGGCCAGGGATCGGCTCTCCCATCCGGGAAGCGGTCCGGCGGCGGCATCAGCGCCTGCCCCGTCGCGTGCCTCCAGCGCCCACGGGCCATGCCCCCCAGCGCGCGGGCGACGGGGCCGTCCACCGCCATCATCACGTCATGGCGCGGAGCATGAAGCTCCCCGTTCGGCCAGCGGCGGCGCGGATCGTTGTCCAGATGCTCCGGCGTGTCCCAGCGGTCGCCGGCCAGATCGATGCCGCCGCAGAAGGCCAGCGCGTCGTCGATCACCACCAGCTTCTGGTGCTGCGCCGCCCCCACCGGCAGGGCGTCGTCCAGTTCCAGCGTCAGCCGCGGGCCGGTGCGCCGGTTCAGCCGCGCCAGCGGCCCGTGGGGATGCTCCAGCGAGATGGGAAAGGGCATGTCCCATTTCAGCGCGTGGATGTGCAGCGACGGGCGGCGGCGGATCAGCCGGGTGAGAAAGGCGCCCAGTGTTTCCGGGTCGTCGGGGTCGAGGCGCATCCGCGGGTCGATGTCCCAGCCCAGCACGATCACCGAATGGCGCGCCCGCAGCAGCGCGGCGCGCACCGCCGCGAAGAAGGCGGCGCCGTCCACCAGAACGGCCACCCGGTCCGCCCGCTCGGTCCGCCAGCAGGTGATGCCGGGGCGCAGGATGGTCCGCGCCGCCGCAAGGTCCGCCGCATCCCGATCATCGCTCATCCCTGCCTCGACATGCCGTAGCGGTGCCTCCGTTAACCCTTTTGGCGGCGGCCCGTTCCGCAAGACGCGGAACAGCTCCGGAATCGCCCGGTTCCGGCATCCGAATGGACGGGAGGAAGGCCGTCCCGCTCGCCAAAAGATTGGAGAGGCCCAGATGGTTCCGCCGCAACGATGTCCAGGACGGCCTGTTGGGGGTGGCGAATGGGGAGCGGACGCACCGCAAGGCGCCGGACCGAGCCCCCCCGCGAACACGGGCGCCCTGCCGAAGGGCGCCGCCGCCAGATGGAGAGATGAGGATGCGTACCCTGTTGATCGGCGCCGCTTCGGCGCTCGCCCTGATGGCCGGCACCGCCGTTGCCCAAACCGGCGGTTCGATGTCGGGCGGCACCTCCGCGAACCCGACCGTTCCCGACACCACCAGCTCGCCGTCCAGCGGCCTGATCACCTCCGGACCGGGCTCCAGGCGGGGCAACGTCACCACGCCGGGCACCATGAACACCATGCCGGGCAGCGGCCTGTCGGGATCGTCGGGCATGACCGGCGGCACCATGGGCAGCGGCTCCTCGTCCGGCAGTTGGCAGGGCCAGACCACGACGCCTTCGGGCATGGGCAACGCCACCAGCAGCAACCCGGCCCGCGACAACCAGACCGCCACCGGCACCCACTGTCCGCCGGGCACCCCGGACTGCGGTCCGGACGGCAGCCAGTAAAGGCCGCCACGGTCCGACGGGACGGGCGCGCCGGAACCCCCGGCGCGCCCGTTTCCGTTTTCAGGCCACCGGTTCCGGCGTGACGTCCGCCGGCTTGCAGGGCTCCGCCGCCGGGGCCTCGGCGGGGAAGCGCAACACGAAGCAGGTGCCGCCGCCCTCCCGGCTTTCCACCCGGATGCTGCCGCGCAGGCGGGTGGTCACGATGTTGTAGACGATGTGCAGGCCGAGCCCGCTTCCCCCCTCGCCGCGCCGCGTCGTGAAGAAGGGGTCGAAGACGCGCCCCATATGGGCGGCGGGAATGCCGCAGCCGTCGTCGGAGAAGCGCAGTTCCACCTCCTGCGGGCCGGGGCGGGTCACGGCGATGCCCAGCGTGCCCGCCCGCCCGTCCGGATAGGCGTGCACCACCGCGTTCATGGTCAGGTTGGTCAGCACCTGGAACAGCGCGCCGGGATAGCTGTCCACCCACAGGCCATGCGGGCATTCCACCACCACCCGGTGGGGGGTCTGCTTCAGCCGCGGGCGCAGGCTGGTCAGCACGTCGTCCAGATAGGCGGACAGATCGACGCTGCGCCGTTCCTCGCTGGTCTGGTCCACGGCGGTCTGCTTGAAGCTCTGGATCAGCTCGGCGGCGCGGTTCAGATTGGCCTCGATCAGCCGGCAGGCCTCCCCCGCGGTGGCGAGATAGCCGTTGAAGTCGGCCCGGCGCAGCGTGTTGTCCTCCGCACCGCGAACCACCCGGCGGGTCTGGTCGGCCAGATGGGTGATGCCGGTCAGGGCGATGCCCACGGGGGTGTTCACCTCATGCGCCACCCCCGCCACCATCCCGCCGAGCGAGGCCATCTTCTCCGCCTGGATCAGATGGGCCTGGGTTTCGCGCAGGTCGGCCAGGGCGCGTTCGGCGCGTTGCTTGGCGGCCTCCGTCTCCTCCTCCGACCGCTTGCGCAGCGTGATGTCGTTGACGGCGATGAGGATGGCCGGCTCGTCCACGTCGCGGATCTCCACGGCGGAAATCATCGCCCAGAAGGAACGCCCCCCGGCGGTGCGCATCTGCATTTCCAGGTCGCTCGCCGCCCCCATCCCGTCCACCAGACGGGACAGCCGGGCGGCGTCGGACGGATGGACGAAGAAGCGCGCGTTGCGCGTCAGGGTCAGCCGCGGCCCCTCCGCCCCGAACAGCGCCTCGGCCTGCGGGTTGGCGAACAGGACGGAATCGTCCGACCGCCGTGCGATCACGATGGGAAAGGGTGAGGCCGCCAGGATGGCGCGCATCCGCTCCTCCCCCGCCTTCAGCGCCTCGGCGTAGGCATGGGTTTCCACCAGCGCCGTGCCGAACCGCTCCACGCTGGTGGAGATGGCCTGAAGCTCCGCGAACAGGGCGGGCGGCAGCCGGACGGTCCGGCGTTCCCGCTGCACCAAACCCAACGCCTGCGAGGCGCGGCGGATCGGGCGGACCACATGGACGCGCAGCAGCACGTAAAGGATGGTCTGCACCGTCGAGGCGACGCCCAGCCCGATCAGCACGATCCACAGGCCGCTGCGCGCCTGGTCGGTCAGGGTGAGGGCGATGCGTTGCGTGTTGGTCGCGGCGGCGTCGGTCAGGCTGGCGCTGAGGTCGTTCAGCACGCCGTGGGCGATTTCCGTCTCCAGCCCCATCAGCCCCGCTTCGGACAGGATGCTCCGGCGCAGGGTGAACAGGTCGCTCAGCCCGTCCAGGTCCTGCGCCGCGCGGACCAGCGGCGCCCGCGCGCCCGGCTCCAGCGGGATCAGCGCGTTCAGCACCTCCTCGGCGTGCCGGTGGAAGCGTTCGGCCGCGGCGGCGAGCTGGTCCGTGTCGGTCGCGGCCATGCCGTCGTCCAGCGCCTCCTGCGCGCGGTGGAACGGCTCCTGCACCGGCAACGGCGCGCCGGAGCGCAGCAGATGCAGGAACGCCTCGTCCCCCCTTTCCCGCAGGGCGACGGCCTGGGCCGCCAGGGCGTCGATGACCTCGGCCCGTTCCGCCGTGTGGCGCACCGCCTGGATCGCCTGTTCGAGCCGTTGGAGGATGGCCGGAGCCGCCGCGTCCGCCGCGAAGCGCCGCGACAACCCCTCCACATCCGCCAAAGCGTCGGCGCGCTCCTCCGGTGAGCGGGAGCGCAGGACGGCCTCGGCCAACTGGCCCATGCGGGCGGCGAAGACGGCGTATTCGTGCTGGCGGGTGATCTGCGGGACGATGGCGCGGTCGGCCTCTTCCGCGAGGTCGAGGACCCGCAAGAAGGCCCCGCCCACCCCGAAGGTCAGCCCGGCCATCAGGACCGCCATGGCCAGCGCGGTCAGCATCGTCACCGTGTGCAGCCGAAGCCGCCGGCCCGCCTGTTTTTCCGTCACGCGCTGCCCCTCCGGCGTTGCGGCGCCCCGATCGTCAGGATAGCCGCTTCCGCGCGTCAGGGAAATGGTTGGCACAATTAACAGTTAAGGGTGGCAAGGGTTCACGCCCCTACAGGACCGCGGCGTCTTCCAGGCTGGCGGTTCCCGCGGCGGTGGCGGCCAGGGCACGGAACAGCGCCTGCTGGCGCGGATCGGCGACCAGATATTCGGGATGCCACTGCACACCGATCAGGAAGGGGTGGCTGGCCGCTTCGATCCCCTGGACGATTCCCGCCGTCTCGCGCGCCACCACGCGCAGTCCGTCGCCCAGCCGGTCCACCGCCTGATGGTGCAGCGCGTTCACCCGGCATTCGGAGATGCCAAGGATGCGGTACAGATGGCTGCGCGGGTCGATGCGGATGCGCTTGCGGGGCAGCACGGTGCGCAGGCGCGGCGCCTCCTCGTACATCTCGTGGATGTCGGTGAGCAGCGAGCCGCCGCGGTGCACGTTGATCATCTGCGACCCGCGGCAGATGCCCAGCACGGGAAGCCGCCGGGCCGCGGCGCCGTCCAGCGCGCTCAGCTCCAGCCGGTCGCGCTCCGGATCGATGCGCATCTTCGGGCGGGCGGCTTCACCGTAAAGGGCGGCGTCGATGTCGTCGCCGCCGCCGACCACCAGCCCGTCCAGCCGCTCGATGGGAAAGGGGTCGCGCGCCGTGATGCGCACCGCCCGCGCCCCGGCGCGGCGCAGGGCCAGACGGTTCGCCCACCAGGCGATGCGGCTGCCGTGCACCGACGCGGTGACCCCGATCAGGGGCCGTCCCCTCGCGATGAAGGCGGCCATCGCGCCCCCTCTCAGCCGCCCAGCCGCCGGCCCGCCTCGGCGGCCCAGCCGTCCAGCGCCTTGCGCGCGGCGAAGGCCCGGAAGTCCGCCCCCAGCGCGTCGAGCCGGGCGCGGTCCGCCGCCAGTTCCTCCACCGTCACCCAGCGGTTCCAATCCTGAGCCAGGGTCCAGTCGGGATCGCCCAGCCGGGCGTTCGGCAGGCGGTAGTGGAAGGTCGGGCGGGGGCGCACATGCGGGTCCCGCAGAATAGCCGTCATCGTCTCCGGGGCCAGATGGGCGAACAGCGGGAACAGGTCCAACTCGCGGTTGCGGGTCGGGTTGGCCTCCAGATAATCGGCGATCAGCCCGCCGAGGTCCGGACGGTAGGCCGGATCGGCGACCTTCACCGCGTAATCCACCGGGAAGGCGGCGACGAAGCCGGTCAAACGGCGGGTCGGGTCCACGCGGATCTCGCGGCGCAGCCAGGGGGCCAGCAGCAGGAACGCCTTCAGATGGTCCAGCAGGTAATCCGCATCGGTGCGCGCCACCTGCGGGTTCAGGTGCAGGCCGAAGGCGAACAGCGGGCTGGCGCCCGTGCCGGCGGCACCCTGGCCGCTGAGGGCGGTGAACAGGGGTTCCAGTTCCGCCAGCCGGGCTATGGGAACGGGCGGGGCGGCGATCTCGAAGGGCATGACGAGGCTGCCGATGTTGCCCCACCAGGGCCGCAGCGCTTCCACCACGCCATCGACCGCCTTCCCCACGGCCTTGCCGAGCGCACCGGGTTCGCCGTCGCCAGTCTTACCCGGATGGGCGGAGCGCATGTCCAGCTCCACCGAGAAATCGCCCAGCCGCGTGCCGGTCACCCGGCAGCGGTGCGGGCTTTCCGGTTCCAGCGTGCCGCCGTAAAGGCCGCGCACCACCGCCGCCGCGGAGGGGGCGTCGAGATCGGCGAACTCGACCTCCACGCCGACCGTGCGCGTGGCGCCGTCCGTCGTGGTGGAATGGGGGGGTGTGCGGAATGCGGTGTCCATGGCGCCCGTTCAACACGGCGCGCCGCACGGTGGTTCCGGTTCGGAAGCCCGCACCTCCCGGCTTTCGCCATGGCCCCACTCCGGAGAACGGAGGACGGCGCAAGGCGAAGGTCGGCTGAAGTCCACCCCTTCAAAGCGGCCAAGGATTACCTCTTCCGGTCACAGAATGACGGAATTTTATGAGAAATGCAAAAGCAACACCGTTGCTTCTTGAGATCACCTACCCCTTTGTTGCTCTCAGAATTCCAGCACATTACAAAACATAAAGAAAATAGATCTGCTCTATTAACTTTGATTTAACCATAATAAGGTTACCCAGAACACAGGCGAAGCGATTTCCGCCCCTTTATGCCGGCTGCTTTCCCGCCCGATGGGAGCCTGTGACACGATGACCCTGCTGGCCCGCCTTTTTCTGCTGGTGCTTCTGGCCGTCCTGCCGGCCCTGGGCATCCAGGCCTACAGCGTGTTCCAGTTCCGTGCGGAGCGCGCCGAGGAAGTCGCCGCCCAGGCCGAACGGCTGCTGCATCTGGTCGAAGGCGAACAGGCGCGCATCGTGGACGGGGCGCGGCTGATGGTCACCTCCATCGCGGAATCCGCCGCCCTGCGCTCGGGCGACTATGCCCAGTGCCAGGCTCATCTGATTCGGCTGGCCCACCGCGCTCCCGAATACCGCAACCTGTCCGTCCTGGACCGCGACGGCGCCGTTCTGTGCAGCGCCACGCCCGGCGGCGCCGCCGCCGGCCTGCCGCATGTCCGCCGCGCGATGGAGGAAGGCCGCTTCGTCGTCGGCGAATGGACCGCACCCGGCCCGGCGGCGGAGCCCGGCACCGCCATGTTGCCCTTCGCGGTTCCCTTCCGCAGCGAGTCCGGCGCGGTCGCCGGGGTCGTGACGCTCGGCCTCGATCTGCCCTGGCTGGCCAGCAACTTCTCCGCGCGCCCCCTGCCCGAGAACGCCAGCCTGCTGGTCACCGACCGCAACGGCACCATTCTGGTCAATCTGCCCAACGGCATCACCCAACGCGGCGAGCGCGTGCCGCGGTCCTATCTGGAGCTGCTGGGCGAACCGCGCGGCGGCGTGGTCACCTTGCCGGGGAAGGACGGGGCGGCGCGGGTGCTGGCCTATTCACCCTCCCGCCAGGGCGCGCGCGACCTGTTCGTCAGCGTCGGGCTGGACCACACCGCCGTCGCCGGAACCATCGACCGCGCCACCCGCCAGGGCCTGCTGATGACCCTGACCGGGCTGGTGGTCGCCATCCTGGCCGCCTGGATCGGCGGCACCCTGTTCATCCGCCGCCCGGTGGAGGCGCTGATCCGCGCCACTCAGGGCTGGAGCGCCGGCAACTCCAGCGCCCGCGCCGGTCTGGTGGACCGCAAATCGGAGATCGGCCAGCTCGGCCGCGCCTTCGACGCCATGGCCGGGACGCTGGAGGCCCGCGAGCGCGCCCTGCGCGGGTCGGAGGAGCATCTGCGCGCCGTGCTGGACGCGCTGCCCACCTTCATCGGCGTGCTGAGCCCGGCGGGCGACGTGCTTCAGGTCAACCAGGCCGCCGTTCGGACCACCGGGCTGCCGGTTGAGCGGATCGTCGGGCGTCCCTTCCACGAGGCCTGCCGGCGCGCCTTCGCCGGTGCCGCGGGCGACCGCCTGCGCGCGGCGGTGGAGCGCGCGGCGCACGGCGAATCCTCGCGCTTCGACGCGGCGGTCCAGCCCCCCGGGGACCATCAGGCGATCATGGAGGTCCAGGTCACCCCGATGCGCGGAAGCGACGGGCGGATCACCCACCTGATCGTGTCGGGCATCGACATCACCGAACGCGAGACCACCGAGGAGGCGTTGCGCGTCGCCAACGAGCGCTTCCGCACGGCGCTGCGCAACTCCGGCGTCGTGGTGTTCAACCAGGACTGCGCCCTGCGCTACACCTGGATGCACAACCCGGCGCTCGGCTACACGGCGGAGCGGGTGGTCGGCAAGACCGATCTGGAACTGTTCGAGGACAGCGCCGACGCCGAGGCCCTGACCGCCATCAAGCGCCGCGCGCTGGAGACGGGCGAAGGCGTGCGCGAAGAGGTTCGCATCCGCCAGTCCGGGCGGGAGTATTTCTTCGACCTGACCATCGATCCGCTGCGCGGTCCGGACGGCGCGCTGGCCGGCATCACCTGCGCGGCGGTGAACGTGACGGGCCGCAAGCAGGCCGAGGCCGACCTGCGCCGCGCGCGGGAGCAGGCGGAGCAGGCCGCCGCCGCCAAATCGAAGTTCCTGGCCGTCGCCAGCCACGACCTGCGCCAGCCCGTGCAGTCGCTCTATCTCTTCGCCGCCGCGCTGGGGGACCGGCTCCAGGGGCACCCCGGCCTGCCACTGCTGGACAACATGCGTCAGGTGCTGGACACGCTGAAGGGGCTTCTGGACGGGCTGCTGGACATGTCGCGTCTGGAATCGGGCAAGATCGCCGCCAACCCGGCGGAGGTCCGGCTCGGCCAGGTCCTGGGCCGTCTGGTCGCCGAATACGCGCCGCGCGCCGCGCAGAAGGGGCTGGAACTGCGCGCCGTCCCGACGCGGGCCTGGGTACGCACCGATCCGGCGCATCTGGAGCGCATCCTGCGCAACCTGGTCGAGAACGCGCTGCGCTACACCCGCCGGGGCCGCATCCTGATCGGCTGCCGCCGCAACGGACCGGACCGGCTGCGCGTGGAGGTGTGGGACAGCGGCGTCGGCATCCCCGCCGACCGGCTGGAGGACATCTTCGAGGAGTTCACCCAGCTTCAGGGCAGCGGCGACCGCGGGCTCGGCCTCGGCCTCGCCATCGTCAAGCGGCTGTCGAAGCTGCTGGACCACCCCGTGCGCGTGCGGTCGCAGGAGGGGCTGGGCTCCGTCTTCTCCGTGGACATGCCGCGCGTCGTGGCGGAAAAGCCCCGCGCCGCCGCCGCTTCGTTCCATCCTGCGGGAATGGACCTTTTCCGGCAGGCCGCCAACGACTGCGAGACCAAGGGGATGGTGCTGGTCATCGACGACGAGGCCATCATCCTGCTCGGCCTGAAGGCGATGCTGGAGGGCTGGGGCTACAGCGTGCTGACCGCGCGCTCGGGCGATCAGGCACTGGAACGGCTGCGCGCCGACGGGCGCCGCCCGCAGATCGTGCTGGCCGACTACCAGCTCCAGCAGGGCCGGACCGGGCCGGAGGCTCTGGCCGCGGTGCAGGGGCTGGTCGGCGCGGACGTGCCGGGCATCATCCTGACCGGCGACACCGCCCCGGAACGGCTGGACGAGGCCCGCCGCAACGGCTTCCGCATCCTGCACAAGCCGGTTTTCCCCAACGACCTGCGCAGGATGATGGCGAGCGCCGGTGCGGCCTGAGCGGGCGGCGCGAGCGGGGCCAACGTGAGCGGGGCCGTCAGGGCCGCCGGACGGTCTTGCGCCACAGCGGCAAACGGCCCTCTTCCGCAGCCTTTTCGTCCAGCCACTGGTCGGCCAGTTCGCGCACCTGCCAGCCGCCCAGATAGCGGTCGCAGTCGATCGCGCTGTACAGCCGCACCTTGTCCCGGCCGAGTCGTTCGAAATAATCCAGCGTCCGCTGGCGGTCCATCGGGTCCATGGATCGCATTCTGTCCGGCCTCCCGCTGCGATGCCCAAAAGAAAGGCATACACCCGTTTCCATTTGTACAGCCGGTATATGGATTGGGCAACGGATCATCCCGATAAGCAATTGGCGGCAAGGGCTTCCATCCGGGTCATCCGACGAAGGTCAGGCTTGCGCCCCGGCTCCGTCCATCCCTTCCCACCCACGCCACAGGCGTGCACAATGCAGCACACGGATGCGTGGGCGGCGGCTGTCCGTTCCCACGCGGTCAGAAACGGGGAGAGGGGGATCATGAGGAAGACGTCGTGGATGGCCGGAGCCCTGGCGGCGGCGGTCGCCGGGCTGTGCGCGGTTTCGGCCTCGGCACAGACCAAGGTGACCGTGGCGATGAGCGGCTGGACCGGCTTCGCGCCGATCACGCTGGCCAAGGAAACCGGCATCTTCAAAAAGAACGGCATCGAGGTCGAGATCAAGAAGATGCCGACCTCCAACCGCCACCAGGCGATGGCGGCGGGCGAGGTGCAGGCGATCACCACCACGGTGGACACGCACCTGCTCTACGCCTCCTCCGGCGTGGACGTGACCCAGGTGCTGGTGCTCGACAGCTCGCACGGCGGCGACGGCATCGTCGTGCGCGACGCGATCAACGGCCTTGCCGACCTCAAGGGCAAGCAGGTGGCCGTGCAGTACGGCGGCGTGCCGCAGTTCTGGCTGGCCTATGTGCTGAAGAAGAACGGCCTGTCCATCGGCGACGTGCAGACGGTCAACCTCCAGCCGTCCGACGCCGCCAACGCCTTCGTCGCCGGCCAGTTCGACGCCGCCGTGACCTATGAGCCGTACCTGTCCAAGGTGCGCGAGGCCAAGGGCAAGATCATCGTCACGTCGGACCAGACGCCGGGCGTCATCATCGACACGCTGGCCTTCCAGCCGGACTACATCCAGAAGAACCCGAAGGTCGTGAAGGCTTTCGTCGACAGCTGGTTCGAGGCGCTGGACGAAATCAGGAAGGACGAGAAGAAGGCCTTCGAGATCATGGGCCGCGACGTCAACCAGACGCCGGAGCAGTTCGCCGCCTCCGCCAAGTTCGTGCGCTGGTACGACAAGGAGGGCAACGTCGAGTATCTGACCAAGACCATGCCCACCTTCATCAAGGAGGTGCAGGACGTGATGCTGGAGGCCAAGCTGATCCGCAAGGCCCCGCCGAGCCTGGACAACATGACCGACACGTCCTTCGTGAAGTAAGTTTCTGCCCCCCTCCCCAGCCCTCCCCCGCTTCGCGGGAGAGGGAGTTGGTTCCCTTCCCTCGCCGAAAGCGGGGGAGGGTTGGGGAGGGGCATCGCTTTCCAAACCCGACAACGGTCCGCCAATCCCATGTCCCCCCTCTTCACTCCGCTGAAGCCGGTCGCACCGGCGCTGCGCACGGTGCTGGGCATCTCCTGTTTCGTGCTGTTCTTCCTGGGCTGGGGCATCGCCACCTACGGCGGTTTCGTGAAGCCGCTGTTCCTGGCCTCGCCCGGCGACACGCTGGCGGCGGGCATCGCGCTGTTCCGGGAGTTCGGCTTCGCCGAGGACATCGCGGTCACGGTCTGGCGCGTCTTCGCGGGCTTCGCCATGGCCGCCGCCCTCGCGGTGCCGCTGGGCATCCTGATGGGGGCGTTCAAGCCGGTGGAGGGCTTCTTCGAAGCCTTCGTGTCCTTCGCCCGCTATCTGCCGGCCTCGGCCTTCATCCCGCTGCTGATCCTGTGGGCGGGCGTGGGCGAGCTTCAGAAGATCCTGGTCATCTTCATCGGCTCGGTCTTCCAGTTGGTCATCATGGTCACGGTCATCGTGTCGGGCATCCGCACCGATCTTGTGGAAGCCGCCTACACGCTGGGCGCCAAGCGCGACGGCGTGGTGCTGCGCGTGCTGCTGCCCGCCGCCGCCCCGCAGATTTTCGAGGCGCTGCGCCTCGTGCTGGGCTGGGCCTGGACCTACGTGATCGTGGCGGAGCTGGTGGGCGCCTCGCGCGGCATCGGCCATATGATCATCGACGCCCAGCGCTTCCTGGACACCGGCCAGATGATCTTCGGCATCTTCGTGATCGGCGTGATCGGGCTCATCACCGACCTGCTGTTCCGGGCGCTCAACGCCCGTCTCTTCCCGTGGGCCAAAGGACGATAAGCGCCGGCCATGAGCAAGCTGTCCATCCGCAACGTCGAGAAGACCTTCCCCGGCCGCAACAGCACGGCGCCCACCCGCGCGCTGGAGCCGACCAGCCTGGAGGTCGCCGACAACGACTTCATCACCATCCTGGGGCCTTCGGGCTGCGGCAAGTCCACGCTGCTGCGCATCGTCGCCGGGCTGGAGACGCCCAGCGCCGGCGAGGTGCTGCTGGAGGGCAAGGCGGTGTCCGGCCCCGGTCCGGACCGCGGCATGGTCTTCCAGTCCTACACGCTGTTCCCCTGGCTGACCGTGCGCGACAACGTCTGCTTCGGCCTGCGCGAACGCGGCCTGCCGCGGGCGGAGCAGTTGGCCATCGCCGACCGCTTCCTGGCCCAGGTCGGGCTGAAGGGCTTCGAGAACCACCACCCGGCCCAACTCTCCGGCGGCATGCAGCAGCGCACGGCGCTGGCCCGCGCGCTGGCCAACGACCCGAAGATGCTGCTGCTGGACGAGCCCTTCGGCGCGCTGGACCACCAGACGCGCGAGCTGATGCAGGAACTGCTTCTGGGCATCTGGGAGGCCGACCGCAAGACCGTGATGTTCGTCACCCACGACATCGACGAGGCCATCTTCATGGCCAGCCGCGTGGTGGTGATGTCGGCCCGTCCGGGACGCATCAAGTGCGACATCCCCATCGAGCTGCCGCACCCGCGGTCCTACAAGGTCAAGACCACCCCGGAATTCGCCGCCTACAAGGAGCGGCTGACCGAGGAAATCCGTGTGGAGACCATCAAGGCCGTGAACATGGAGAGCTGACGCGGCCTTTTTCCAGCTTCCGAACAGGAAAGAGCGGCGCCTGCAAGCGCCGCTCTTTCCTGTTCAGGGTCTTTTCCGTCGGATCAGGCGACGCTGCCGGTGTTCACGACCAGATCGGACAGGGCGACGCCGGCGCGCTGGGCGTCCGAGGCCAATTCGCGCTGGCAACTCCAATGGCAACGGCCGTCGATCTCGACCATCCGGCCATGGTGCTTGGCCACCCACACGCCGGTGGTCGCCATGTGGATGATCTGGGCGAGCGGCTCTTGGTCGAAAACCGGCCGGGTCCGGAGAGCGGAGTGGGTCGTGGGATGGGCGGAGACGTCCGAACGTTCGAAGGCAAGGGCGCCGGGATGGCCGTGGACCGGCTGCAACGGGTGCCGTTCGCGGCGGTCATTTTGACGGCCGACCGAGGTGACGGCAAGGGCCTGCGGCCTGGAGAGGTGCAGCATGGTGGGCATCCTGGGACGTTTCCGGTGAGCCTGCGTCCTTTATCGCGCAGGTCGTTACGACACTTAACCTTCCACACGGCATGGGCTTTGTAAAGGGGGAAAATCGCCTCGAATCCGTTCAATGTTGCGACGCGGTAAAAGGTAAAGAAGCAATAACCAATATCGCATCAGTGTATTTTAAATAATTCCCACCCATCCCATCGCCCAGTCCCGCCAACCAACGAGTCCCGCCAACCAACGAGTCCTGCCGACCAACGCCGCCTGTCCGTCTTGAATCACGGCGGCGTGGCCCTACTCTCTTTGGGATGAAAATGGCGGTGCTCCACCCCAGAATAGTCACACGCAAAATCGTGTTCGATCCGTAAGCATGCATCACAAGCGCAGGCTTGGCCGTTGGCCTTTGCGGTTGGCTTTTGCGGCTGGCGGCGCCCAAGAACGCAGGGAAGAAAACGGGTAGGACGATGATGAAGAAACTGGCAACGATCCTGGTTGGCGGCCTTGTTCTGGCGGGCTGCTCGAACCTCAGCCACCGCGAGCAGCGCACGCTCTCCGGCGGCGCCATCGGCGCCGCGGGCGGTGCGGCGGTCGGCGCCCTGACGGGCGGCAGTGCCGTGATGGGCGGCGTGATCGGCGGGGCCGCGGGTGCCGCTGTGGGCGCCCTGACCTCGGACAACGGCAAGCGCCGGTAAGCCGCACCCATCCGGTGAGCGACGCGGATGCCCGGCGGTCCGGTCAGGTGCGTTTCCTCTGGAACGAGGGACGGCTGAAACGAGGGACGGCGCGCGGCTTGCCCGCATCGTTGACCTTTGGATTCGTCCCCGTGCCGATGCGATACCCCTGGGCATCCCCCGCACCGCCACTGGACAGGCGCTTTCTCCCGCCCCTATTCTCTGGGCCGGGAGAGTTGCCATGTATACGAAAGTCACTCGCGCGATCCGCGTCACCGTCCAGCCCGTTTACCTCGACGAGCAGTCCGTGCCCGCCGAAAGCCGGTATGTCTGGGCCTATCACGTCCGGATCGAGAACGAAGGCAGGGAAACCGTCCGGCTGCGCACACGCTATTGGCACATCACCGACGCGCTGGGGCGCGTGCAGGAGGTCCGTGGGCCGGGCGTGGTGGGCGAGCAGCCGGTGCTGGAGCCCGGCGGCAGCTTCGAATACACCAGCGGAACGCCGCTGCCCACGCCGTCCGGCATCATGGTCGGCTCCTACCGATTCGAAACGGGGGGCGGCGAGTCCTTCGATGTGGCGGTCCCCGCCTTTTCGCTGGACAGCCCGCACCAGCCCCGCCGGCTGAACTGACGCCGCCGGCGCAGCGGGAACCGTTGAATTTCCGCAACAGTCCTGCAACCAATCGCCGCAGGATGGGTTGGAAGGCTGCTGCCGGCGCCTTGACTATGGGGCGTCAGGGGCCACTTGCGTCATATTCCCATCTGCTTCCCGCAAACCGTCCCGTGTTTCCGGTGATCCGGGCGCGTTGCGGGTCGTATGTATACCTGACAAACCGGCTCCGGTATCCCGGCTCCGGTGTTTGCTGCAGCGCCAACGGTCCGGACCAGACCGGGACCAGCATCAGGAATCGAAAGGCTTCGCCCCGTGACGGCTCCCAAGACCCCGAACGCCGACAACATCATCCGCGGCCCCGGCCACCCCGCCGGCGCCGCCCAGGCCGACACGCCCCAGGCCCGCGGCGCCCGCCCGACCCGTGCCGAGGCGGAGGAGGCCGTCCGCACCCTGATCCGCTGGGCCGGCGACGACCCGTCGCGCGAAGGGCTGGTCGGCACGCCGGACCGGGTTGTCCGCTCCTACGAGGAATTCTTCGCCGGCTACACCATCGATCCGGAGGAAATCCTCAAGCGCACCTTCGAGGAGACCGACGGCTACGACGAGATGGTCGTGCTGCGCGACATCCGCCTGGAATCCTACTGCGAGCACCACATGGTGCCGATCATCGGCAAGGCGCACGTCGCCTATCTGCCCCGTCACCGGGTCGTCGGCATCTCCAAGCTGGCGCGGCTCGTGGAGGCTTACGCCAAGCGCCTGCAAATCCAGGAGAAGATGACGGCGCAGATCGCCAACACCATCGATCAGGTGCTTCAGCCCGAAGGCGTGGCCGTGGTGATCGAGGCGCAGCACCAGTGCATGACCACACGCGGCGTGCACAAGACCGGTGTCACCATGGTGACCAGCCGGATGCTGGGCGCCTTCCGCAGCGACCCGTCCACCCGGCGGGAGTTCCTGTCGATGATCGGCAATCCCGGTTCCCGTGCCGAATAGGGGCGCTCCGCGTCAATCCGCGCGGATTCCGTGCTGGCGCAGCAGGCTGTAGAGCGTCGGGCGGCTGACCCCCAGCAGGCGCGCCGTCGCCGACAGGTTGCCGCCGGAGCGGGCCAGCGAATCGAGCAGGGCACGCCGCTCCGTCTCGTCGCGCAGGACGCGCAGGGTCGGCGGGGCGTCCCCGCTGTTCAGCCGGCGCCCTTCCAACTCCAGGTCGGCGCGCTGGAAGGCCCGCTGCACCATCCCGGCCAACTCCTGCGCGTCGATCGGCTTGCCGCACACCTCGTGGGCGCCGCGGGCCACGGCGCGCACCGCCAGCACCCGCTGGTCGCGCGGGGCAAGCGCGATGACCTTGATCGACGGCGCCTCCGTCAGGATCAGCGACAGCGCGTCCAGGCCGTCGCCGCCCCCATCCCGCGGCACATCGAGCCGCACCAGATCGACGGACAGGGCCACCACCGGAGGCCGGTGCGCCCGCACCGCCTCCAGCGCGTCCGCCACGCCGCCCGCGGCGACGATCCGGCACACCGGCAGGGCGTCCTGAACCCGGCCTTCCAGGGTGGGATCGTCATCGACGACAAGCAGCGTGCGTGGAACCATGATTCTCCAACTCTCCGACCGGGAAGCGGGCCGGCGGTCAGAATCGCGGCAGGCGGTCCGTCTGTCCAAGGCGCGTTGGCATGAACACCGGCGCAATTCGGGCAAAATTGCGCCGTCGAAAGGGGTGCACCGCGGCATGGCCCGGCCCTCGCCACGCCCCGATCCGCCGCCCTCTCCCACCCGGCGGAGCAGTCTGCTAAGGTCCCGGCGTGGAAGGGCGAATCCGCAAAGCGCACGGCACGGGGGGAGCAAGGTCATCATGGCGGCGAAGGTCACACCGGCGGTGAAGGCCGTGAAGGCGGCGGGGATCGCCTTCCGGCTGATGGAGTACGAATACGATCCCTCGGCGGACGCCATCGGCCTGCACGCCGCGGCGGCCATGGGGCTGGACCCGGCGGTGGTCTACAAGACGCTGATCGTTCAATTGGAGCCCAAAGCCCTGGCCTGCGCCGTGATTCCCGTCGCGGCGAAGCTGGACCTGAAGGCGCTGGCCGCCGCCGCCGGGGCGAAGAAGTCCGATCTGGCCGATCCCACCCTGGCGGAGCGGACCACCGGCTACATGGTCGGCGGCATCAGCCCGCTGGGCCAGCGCAAGGCTCTGCCCACCTTCATCGACGCCAGCGCCGAAGCGCTGCCGGAGGTGGTCGTCAACGGCGGGCGCCGCGGCCTGCAAATCGCCCTGGCTCCGGCGGATCTGGCCCGCATCACCAAGGCCGTGGTGCGGCGGATCGCCGTGGAGTAGGCGCCTGCCGCAGGCTGGGCGCCGTCTCAGACCCCCCGGCTGCGCCGAACGCCAAGCCACACGGTGCCGAGCCCGGCGGCGGCGATCAGCGCACCGCCCAGCAGAACGGCAAGCGACGGGCTTTCGCCCCACCACAGGAAACCGATGGCCGCCGACGCCGCGATGCCCAGATAGTCGATGGGCGCCAGCACCGCCGCGGGCGCCCGGCGGAAAGCCGCGGCGTTCAGCAGAATCGCCGCCCCCGCCGCGAAGCCCAGCAGCAGGAAGGCCGGCAGATCCGCAGGGTCCGGAATCCGGAATCCCGTCAGCAAAGCCGCCGGGGCGGTCAGCAGCGTCCCGGCCAGCACGAAGACCAGCCCGGTGGCCGCCGGCCCGTCGCCCTGGACCGTCCGCCGGGTGGCCAGGATGCAGACCGCGTTCAGAAAGGCCATGGCCAGCGCCGCGAGGCTCCACGGCTCCAGGCGCGTCGGCGGGGCGATCAGGAAGACCCCGGCCATCCCCAGCGCCACGCAGAGGGCGGAGGCCGCCCCCACCCGCTCCCCGATGACCGGGCCGGAGAGCAGCACCACGAACATCGGGGCGGCGTAGGACAGGGCCACCAGATCGGCGAAGGGCAGATGCTGGGTCGCCGCGTAGAAGATCAGCGCCGCCCCGACGCCGCTCAGCGCCCGCACCGCATGGCCGCCGGGCCGGGTGACGGACAGGGCGCGCCGCCCGGCCAGGACGAAGGCCGCCGGCGCGACCACCGCCAGCGACAGCACGAAGCGCAGGAACAGCACCTCCGCCGCGCCGTAACGGGCGCCCAGTTCGCGGGCCAGCGCCCCGGCGGCGAGCACCATGGCGAGCGACGCCGCCATCAGCGCCGCCGCCCCCGCCACGCCGGACCGCGGCCCGGCGGACAGAAGAACGGCGCCCCCCTCAGCGGGCGGAGCGCTCAAGCGCGGTGCACTCCCTCAGGAATTCCTCGCGCAGGTCGCGCGATTCCAGCATCTCGCCGTGGAAGGAGCTGTTGACCATGCGGCTGTCATGGCCGGCGCGCACGCCGCGGTGGGTCTTGCACATGTGCACGGCGCTGATCCGCACGGCCAGCCCGCGGGGCCGGGTGGCCTCCACGATGAAGTTGCCGATCTGCTTCACCAGCTCCTCCTGGATCTGGAAGCGGGCGGCGAAGTGATCGACGATCCGGTCGTATTTGGACAGGCCCAGGATGTTGCCGCCCTTGGCCGGCAGGATGCCGATGAAGGCCGTACCGTAGATCGGCATCAGATGATGCGCGCAGGTCGAGCGCACGGCGATCGGGCCGGTGACGATCAGGTGATCGAATTCCTCGGCGTTCTTGAACTCGGTCAGTTCCGGCGGCGGCGCGAAGCGGCCCCGCAGCAATTCCCGCACCAGCATCTTGGCGACGCGGCGCGGCGTGTCGCGGGTGTTGTGGTCGTTTCGGTGGTCGATCCGCAGCACGTCGAGCAGTTCTTCGACCTTCCGCGCCGCGGCGTCGATCATGGCCGCCTCGCCCGCGGCGTCCAGCGGCGTGTCGAGCGCCTCGTTCGACCGGCGCGCCTCCATCGCCTCCTGGACGAGGGCGAGAACATTTGCCTGAACCGTCATAAAACCCGATCCCTTCCTTGCTTGCTTACTTATTCCCGGCTGGCGGCATCGTCCCGCCGACCCGCTCCGCCGGAAAATGGAGGGACGCCCGGAGGCCGGTCCCCGCCGCACTTTCCAGCAGCAGGTGGCCGCCATGCGCCTCCATCAGACTTTTCACGATGCTGAGCCCCAGCCCGGACCCCTGGAAACGGCGGGTCGCGCCGTCCTCCGCCTGATAGAACGGCTGGGTGGCCTTTTCAATCTGCTCCGGCGTCATGCCGATGCCCCGGTCCTGCACGGCGATGACGAAGCCGCCCTGCGGGTCCAGCCACGCCTGCACCTCGATCGCCGAGGGGTCGGTGCTGAACTTCACGGCGTTGGACAGCAGGTTCAGCAGCATCTGCCGCACCGCCCGCTCGTCGGCCTGAAGCACCGGCCAGACCGCCCCCGCCGCCGTCCGGATCGTCCGCCCGCGCCCGGCCTGGGTGCCCAGCACCGTGGCGATGGCGGTGCCCACCACCTTGCGCGGGTCCACCGAATCGAAATTCAGGCTGCCGTGGCCCGCTTCCATCTGGGCGACCGTCAGGATGTCGACGACCAGCCCCAGCATGTGCCGGGCGCTGCTCAGGATGTAGTCCGCATACTGGGCGTGTTCCCGGCGGGTGTCCTGCCTGGTGTCTTCCAGCTTGGTGTCTTCCAGCTTGGCGTCTCCGGGCTTGGTGTTGCCGGGAGCCTCGCCGGCGGCGCCGGAGCCGATGTCGCTGTCATCGCGGATCAGTTCCGAAAAGCCGATGATCGCGTTCAGCGGCGTGCGCAGTTCGTGGCTCATGGTCGCCAGGAAACGGGTCTTGGCCTGGCTGGCCTCCTCCGCCTGGGCGGTGGCCGTTTGCAGGGCGCCGGCCATGGCCTCCATCCGGTCATGCGCCCGCCGGATCGCCCGGTTCTGAATCAGCAGCACGGAGATGAACAGCACGCCGCAGACCGCCAGACCGGCGGCCAGCATGGAGAACAGCCAGTGCAGGTACAGCAGATGGTCATGCCCCTCGTCCACCAGCTCTCCGCCGAACTGGGCGGCGACGGAGGCGAAGGCGTTCAACTCGCGGCCGATGGGCTCCAACACCGCCAGGGCGGCGACGGCTTTGTCCGCCGGCGGCAGCGGGCCGGCCAGGATGGCGCCGACGCGGTCCAGCGCCTCCTCCAGCCGGACCACCGTCCGGCGGTGCTGCGGGTAGCGGTCCATGAAGAGGGACGCCTGCCCCTGCCCCAGCACGCCGATGCGGTTGCGCACGATGTCCAGGCGGAGTTGCACCTCCTCCGCATCGACGCCGGTGCCCTGAAGCGCGCCGGCCAGGATGCGCTGTTCCAGCCGCGTCACCTCGCCCACCGTCTGGCCGGCGGCCCAGGCGAAGTTGTAGGGGGCGGCCACCCGCAGCGCCTCGCCGTAATTCACCACCATCAGCGACAGATAGGCGGCGGCCAGCCCGAATCCGCCGGTGAGAATCGCCAGCAGGAGCCCCAGGCGGCGGGTGCGGTCCTTCGACGCCCAGCCCAGCAGATGGGCCAGCCGCAAGCTCCTTCCCGGCGCGGTCATGGTCGGCGGACTCACGGAGGAAACCCTCACTTCACGGTCAGCCGGGCGACCTGCCAGACCGAGCGTCCGTAATATTTCTGCCGGTTCGCTTCCGGATCATGATCAAAATCATAGACGATGAACAGCGGCCCCTTGTCGCTGACCGGCATGTAGGCCCCATCCCGCTTCAGCGCCAGGATCACCTTGCGGTTCCGCACGTCGTCCATGGGAATTTCGCCGGTGTAGTCGTTCAGCGCCGTCGCGACCAGCGTTTCGCCCCGCGCCTCCACAAGGGCCATCAACCGGGCGAGCGGGACGCCCTCGAAGGTCGCCGTCTCCTTGTGCCAGGGAGTGGCGGTGGTGATGGACACCATTCCGGCCGATTCCAGCATGGGACGGTCGAACACCGCCGCACCGTCCCGGTTCGTCACCCCGATCTGGCCGGAGATGACCAGGATCGGCTTTTCCGTCGGCACCGGAAGCGTCCCAGCGCTTGCCGTTCCGGCAAGTACAAACAACGCCAGGACGATAAGACGACGCACAACTCCATCCACCATATCGGCTAACCGTCTGCAATTCGGCTACACAACCATTATCATGATTGCTTTCTACGGACGATCCAACGAAAATTCCGCAAAAAATAACGCTTCAATTTTCATATACGGGAAGATGTATCGAAATTCGTTCATATTTGACTCTCACCATAACCAGTCGGCAATGGTTCGGCGCCACCGTTTGTGTTCGGCCTTTCACATCTTCTCCACGCACATCCCGATCGACGGAACGCCCATGGAAACTCTGATTTCGATCCCCTTCGCCCCTCCGCCTCCGGCCGGCTACATCCTGGGGATCGGGACGAACGTGGAACCGGATCTGAACGCGGCGCGGATCGCCGTCCATCTGGCCGATGTTTTCGGCTGTGTCCTGCTCAGCCGCTTCTACCGCACGGCGCCGGTCGGGATGGCAAGCGCCCACCCCTTCGTCAATTACTGCGCCTATGTGCAGAGCGCGCTGGAGCCGGACCGCTGCAAGGACCTGTGCGTGAGGATCGAGTTGGCTCTGGGCCGCGACCGCGCGCACCCCGCCCGCAAGACGCGCGACCGGCCCGCCGACATCGACCTGATCGGGCGGGTGAGCCGCTCCGCCACGGCGGATGATCTGTCGGCCCTGTGCCCGGACGCCTATCTGGCCGCCCCCTTCGCGGAGATCGCCGCGTTGCTGACGGGACGCCCCGCCCCGTCGCCGCGGGGTGACCTGTGCGCCGCCGCCATGCCGGGTGGACGCGGCACCTCCCCCCTCCGGTTAGGCGAGACGCCGGCCACCGTCCACCGCGACGACGGCGCCGGTCTGATAGTGGTTCCGGAGGATGGCTTCCACCGCCATGCCGATGGCCTCCGCCCCGCCCTCCTCGCCGAGCAGCGTCTCTGACAGCACCCGCCCCCGCGCTTCGGGGCCATGCCATTCCTTGAACAGGATCGGCCCCGGTTGCACGACGTTGACCTTCACCTTGGGCGCCAGCCGCTTGGCGAAGGACAAGGCGAGGTTCTGGAGCGCGGCCTTGGTGGCGCAATAGGCGTCGAAGGCCGGGTTGGGGTTGTCGGCGTAGATGTCGGTGATGTGGACGATGTCCACCCGCCGCGCCGAACCGGCGCCCAGCAGCGGAGCCAGTTCGCGGTTCAGCGCGAAGGGCGCGCGCACATGCACGGCGTGAAAGACGTCCAGCTGCCGCAGCGCGTCCGCGGTGTCCGCCGCCGTCACCTCGAAGGCCGAGGCGTTGTGGATCACCGCCCGCAGGCTTTCCGCCACCGCCCGCACGGCCTCGGCCAGCCGGGGTCCGCCGTCCGGATCGGCCAGATCGGCCTGAAGACAGACCGCCCCGGCGGCGCGCAGCCGCTTCACGTCATCGGTGGGCGTGCGGTAATGGGCGATGACGGGATGCCCAAGCGCCATCATCCGCTCGGCCAGATGCAGCCCGACGCGGCGGCCCGCACCGGTGACGAGAACGGCATCCTGCAACAGGGGGGTGGTCATTGGAAAATCCCTCCATCGGATACGGGACCGGCGGACTGCGGAACCGGTCGCGGAAGGAGGTCATGGTGACCCCGGCTGGACTCGAACCAGCTGCCTACGGTTTAGGAAACCGTCGCTCTATCCAGATGAGCTACGGGGCCACGGCGCTGAACATAGCCGCTCCGCCGCGAATTGCCAACCATCCGTCTCCGGCGGCGTGAGAGGATGGCGTACCGAAAAGGTCACCGCCGGCTGCGGCGCGGTGCGCGGAACGGCGGGCGAATCCGCTGGGCTTGGGAACGCCGCTGCGTATACTGCGCCCATGGCACGCATGCTTTACCTGCGCGACATCGAGGTCGATGTGCTCGTCCGCTGCCGGGCCTGCGGGCACGAGGGCGTGCTGCCGCGCGCGGATATGAACCGGCGGTTCGGACCCAACTACCCCGTCCTGTCCATCGCCCCCCATTACCGCTGCTCGCGCTGCAATTCCCGCGATACGGAAAGCCGCCCGGCACCCCCGCCCTACGCCACACCCATGCCGGCGATGGCCGCCGAGGAGGAAGCGCCGTCCTTCGCCGGACCGCTGGCCGCCCTGCAAGGGCTTCTGGACGCGGTGCGGACCCGCGGCGAACCGGAGGAGGCACCTCCGCCCGTGCCGGAGCCTGCACCGGCAGCCGCGCGGGCCGAATCCTCCGCACTGGAGTTGGAGCTTGAACGCCTGATCGCGGATGCGGGTTCCGCACCCGAATCGGGTCGCCGTCCGCTGTGGGAGCCGGTTTCCCTCGCCGACCTCGCCGGCCATGACGGCGAAGGCGCCGGGGATTGGGACACCGACGACAAGGATTGGGACGATGAACAGGGCACGGACGACGAACCGGACCGGGTCGGGGACATCGCCCCGCCGCCCACTCCCGTCACCCAGGTAAGCCGCCCGGCGGTGGAGGACGATCCGGACGAGGACCCCTCCCGCTCCTTCGACCGCACCATCGCGGCGCTGCGCAGCATATTGGATGGCCGCGGCGACGGTGCCCGCGCGGAGGAGCCGCCACCGTCCCCCTTCCCACCGCCACCGGCCTTCTCGATCGAAGATGCCGGCAACGATCCGGAAAGCGACGATCCGGACGATGTGGACGATGCGGAACCGTCCACCGACGACATCCTGGCCTTCGCCATCCGCGACCCGGACAAGGCCCCGCCGCCCTGGGAACGTGACCCCGCTCCCACCGACAGCGAACCGCTGGACCGCACCATCGCCGCCCTGCGCAGCATGGTTCAGAAGGCCGCCGCCGACCGCGACGAGGACGGCGACGAGGACGGCGACGGGAACGGGAGATTGGGCGGCGGCATTCCGGACGACGAGGACGACGACCGGACAGGCGGCGTGGTGACTCCGCTGTTCGGCCGGTCGCAGAAGCCGGTCATCGACACCGATGCCGACACGGATGCCGACACCGACGAAGCCTTCCGGGACCGCGACGAAGCGGAGGAGGAGGAAGGGACGGAGGAGGAAGGCACCTCCGTCATCCCCAAGTCCGCCCAGGAGCAGGACATGGAGGAGGCGTTGCGCGCCCTGCGCGCGCTCGTCGAGGCGGAAAGCGATCTGGACGATCCGCCCCCTCCCGCCTGGAGAAGCGAGACAGCCTCCCGCACCGACCCGGAGGCGGAACCGGACTCGCTGCCCGGTTTCAAGCCGCTGCCCCGCCGCACGCCGGAACCGGACGGCATCGACGAGCCCCTGGACCTCGTGGAGATGCTTCCGGTGGACGAACCGGAGAATCCCAAGCCCGGCGAGGACAAGGGAACCGAGACCAGGGAATCCGCGAAAAAAGCCGCCAAGGACGAGTCGAGCGCGCTCGGAAAGACCATCGCCGCGCTGCGCAACATGCTGGAACTGGACGGCAAGCAGGGCTGCTGAAGCCCCGCCTGCCCAACCGGCGATCTCAGCCGTTCTCCGCCAGAACCGTGCCCGCCAGATAGAGCGACCCGCAGATCAGCACGCGGGCCGGGCCGGTTTCACCTTTCAAACTCTGCCCTTTCAAACCTTGAAGGGCGCTGCCCACGTCCGCGGCGGCGGCGCTGTCGGCGATGCCGCAGGCGCGGGTGGCCGCGGCGGTGTCCTCCGCCGGCAGGGAGGCTTCCTCGCCGGGGATGGCGACGGTGCGGGCGGCGGTGACGAAGGGCGCCAGCGGACCCAGGAACTCCCGCGGCTCCTTGCTGGCGAGCATGCCATAGACCAGGAGCAGGGGCCGCTCCGGCTCCTCCTCTGCCCAGCGCGCGGCCTGGACGGCCAGCACCTCGCCCGCCGAATCGTTGTGGCCGCCGTCCAGCCACAACTCCCAGCCCGCGGGCAGGCTCTCGGCCAGGGGGCCACGGGTCAGCCGTTGCAGGCGGGCGGGCCACTCCACGGCGGCAAGGCCGCGGCGCACCGCCTCGTCGTCTACCGCCCCGGCCACCGAAACGGGCAGATGATCCAGGCAAGCCAGCGCCAGCCCGGCGTTGAGGATCTGGTGTGCCCCGGCCAGCCCCGGCAGCGGCAGATCGATGCGGCGACGGGCGCTTTCGAAGCGGAAACCGCCGTCCGTCGGCATGACCGACCAGCCGTAAACCGGCGCACCCACCGTTTCCGCGCGGGCGGCGAGGGTGCGGGCGGCTTCCTCGGCGGGCTGCGGGAAGATCACGGCGGGGACGCCCGGCTTGAAGATGCCGGCCTTCTCGCCCGCGATGGCCTTCAGCGTGTCGCCCAGGAACTGCCGGTGGTCGTAGGAGATGCGCGTGATCGCGGTGACCGCCGGGCGCTCCACCACGTTGGTGGCGTCCAGCCGTCCGCCCAGCCCGGTTTCCAACAGAACCACATCCGCCGGCTCGCGCGCGAAGGCCAGCAGGGCGGCGACCGTCGTCACCTCGAAGAAGGTGATGGGCGCGCCGCCGTTGGCGGCCTCGCATTCCTCCAGCAGCGCGGCCAGCCGGTCGTCGTCGATCAGCGTCCCGGCCAGCCGGATGCGCTCGTGAAAGCGCACGAGGTGCGGAGAGGTGTAGACATGCACCCGCAGCCCCGCGGCCTCCAGCATCGCCCGCAGGAAGGCGATCGTGGAGCCCTTGCCGTTGGTGCCCGCCACATGGACCACCGGCGGCAGGCGCCTTTCCGGATGGTCCAGCGCGGCGAGCAGCCGGTGCACGCGGTCCAGCGACAGGTCGATGACCTTGGGATGCAGACCCTTCAGCCGGTCGAGAACCGGATCGGCGAGCGACATCGCGGGGTCAGGCCGGCTGCCCGGAGCCGGCCTGCTCGGAGCCGGCCCTCTCGGCGCCGGCCCTCTCGGCTCCGGCTTGGGGCGGCGTCTCGTCGGCGGCCTCGGCCTGTCTGCGCGGCTCCTCCGGCTGGGCGGCCGGCGGGACCGGCAGCGGCTCCGCCGCCTCGGCCAGGACCGGCTGCATCAGCAGGGTCAGGACGCGCGACAGGGTCGGGCGCAGGTCGCGGCGATGGACCACCATGTCCACCATGCCGTGCTCCTGAAGATATTCGGAGCGCTGGAAGCCCTCCGGCAGGGTCTCGCGGATCGTGCTCTCGATCACGCGGGCGCCGGCGAAGCCGATCTGCGCGCCCTTCTCGGCGATGTGAATGTCGCCGATCATGGCGAAGGAGGCCGTGACGCCGCCGGTCGTCGGGTCGGTCAGTACCACGATGTAGGGCAGGCCCGCTTCCTTGACCATCTCCACCGCGATGGTGGTGCGCGGCATCTGCATCAGCGACAGGATGCCTTCCTGCATGCGCGCCCCGCCCGAGGCCGGGACGACGATCAGCGCCGCCTTCTGGGCGATGGCGGTGCGGGCGGCGGCCAGGATGCCCTCGCCCACCGCGATGCCCATGGAGCCGCCCATGAAGCCGAAGTCGAAAGCCGCCACGACCGCCGGCTGGCCGCCGATCAGGCCGGAGCCGACGATGATGGCGTCATGCCGCCCCGTCTTCGCCTGCGCTTCCTTCAGGCGGTCGGTGTAGCGCTTCTGGTCGCGGAACTTCAGCGGATCGACCACCGACTTCGGCAGCTCGACCGACTGGTACTCGCCCTCGTCGAACATCGTGGCCAGCCGCTTCACCGGGTCCAGCCGCATGTGGAAGCCGCAATGCTGGCAGACGCTCAGATTCTCTTCCAGATCGCGGTGGAACAGCATCGCCTCGCAGCTCGGGCACTTGTGCCAGAGGTTGTCCGGCACCTCCTTGCGGGTGTAGAGGGCGCGAATCTTGGGGCGGACGTAGTTGGTAAGCCAGTTCATCGAATTCTTCCTGATATCCCGCGCAGCCGACGCTCTCAGCCGCGCGCGCCGCGCACGCCGCCGGCCAGTTCCCGGACGAAGCCAAGCACATCCTCGGCCAGACCCGGACGGGCCTTGCCCTCCGCGTCCAGCCCGTCGGCCAGCCGCGTGACGATGGCGGAGCCGACCACCGCCGCGTCGGCGACGCGGGCGATGTTGGCCGCCTGCTCCGGCGTCTTGATGCCGAAACCGACCGCCACCGGCAGGTCGGTGTGGCGCTTCAGCCGGTCCACCGCGGCACCCACCGCGGCGTTGTCGGCGCTCGCCGTGCCGGTGATGCCGGCGATCGACACGTAATAGACGAAGCCCGAGGTGTTCTGGAGCACCGCCGGCAGGCGCTTGTCGTCGGTGGTCGGCGTCGCCAGACGGATGAAGTTCACCCCGGCCTTCAGCGCCGGAATGCACAGCTCCTCGTCCTCTTCGGGAGGCAGGTCCACGACGATCAGCCCGTCCACCCCCGCGGCCAGCGCGTCGGCCAGGAAGCGGTCCACCCCATAGGCGTGGATGGGGTTGTAATAGCCCATCAGGATCACCGGCGTGTCGGCGTCCGTCTCGCGGAAGCCGCGCACGAGGTCCAGCGTCTTGCGCGCCGTCGTCCCGGCGTGGAGCGCGCGCAGGCTGGCGGCCTGGATCGCCGGGCCGTCGGCCATCGGGTCGGAGAAGGGCAGCCCCAGCTCGATCAGGTCGGCGCCCGCGGCGGGCAGGCCGTGCAGAACGGCCCGGCAGGTCTCCAGATCCGGGTCGCCCGCGGTGATGAAGGTGACGAGACCGGCGCGCCCTTCCGCCTTCAGGGCGGCGAAACGCCTGGCGATGCGGCCCTGATCAGAAGCCTTGTCCTTGAGCGCGCTCACAGCTTCACTCCCAGATGCTGGGCGACGGAGAAGATGTCCTTGTCGCCGCGGCCCGACAGACACAGCACCATCAGGTGGTCCTTGGGCAGTTTCGGGGCGCGCTTGACGATCTCGGCCAGCGCGTGCGCCGATTCCAGCGCGGGGATGATGCCCTCGGTCCGGGCGCAGAGCTGGAAGGCGTCCAGCGTCTCCTGGTCGGTGGCCGAGACATATTCGACGCGCCCGATGTCGTGCAGCCAGCTATGCTCCGGCCCGACGCCCGGATAGTCCAGGCCGGCGGAGATCGAGTGGCCTTCCAGGATCTGCCCGTCCTCGTCCTGGAGCAGGTAGGTGCGGTTGCCGTGCAGGACGCCGGGGCGCCCGCCGGTGATCGAGGCGGCGTGGGCCAGCGGACCCTTGTCGATGCCATGACCGGCAGCCTCGACCGCGACCATCTTCACCGAGGGATCGTCCAGGAAGGGATGGAACAGGCCGATGGCGTTGGAGCCGCCGCCGACGCAGGCGACGAGGCTGTCGGGGAGACGGCCCTCCAGTTCCTGCATCTGGACGCGCACCTCGTCGCCGATGACCGACTGGAAATCGCGGACCATGGCGGGGTACGGGTGCGGGCCGGCGGCGGTGCCGATCAGGTAATAGGTGTCGGCGACGTTGGTCACCCAGTCGCGCAGCGCCTCGTTCATCGCGTCCTTCAGCGTCCGCGCGCCGGAGGTCACCGGAACCACCTCCGCTCCCAGCAGCTTCATGCGGAAGACGTTCGGCTGCTGGCGGGCGATGTCGGTCTCGCCCATGTAGATGACGCAGGGCATGTCGAACAGCGCGCAGACCGTGGCGGTCGCCACGCCGTGCTGGCCGGCGCCCGTCTCGGCGATGATGCGCTTCTTGCCCATGCGGCGGGCGAGCAGGATCTGGCCGATGCAGTTGTTGATCTTGTGCGCGCCGGTGTGGTTCAGCTCCTCGCGCTTGAAATAGATTTTTGCGCCGCCGAGCTTCTCCGTCAGGCGTTCGGCGAAGTAGAGCGGGTTCGGGCGGCCCACATACTGCTTGAGATGCTCGCGGATCGCGCCTTCGAAGGCGGGATCGGCCTTGGCCTCCTTGTAGGCTTTCTCCACCTCAAGGATCAGGGGCATCAGCGTCTCGGCGACGAAGCGTCCGCCATAGATGCCGAAATGCCCGCGCTCGTCGGGACCGGAACGGTAGGTGTTGGGTCTGGTCATGGCCTGGGAAACTGCCTGAAGCGGGCCGCGCGGCGCCCGGAAGGCGCCACCATAGCGGCGGATCGCCCGGATTTGAAGCGTTCGCCGAACCTTTCGCCGAACATACCCACAACATGGGAAAAGCCGCGCCGCAGACAAACCGCCAATGCGGCATGACAGGATGCCGTTCCCCCAATCAGGTTTTCCCCCTTCACCCTCCCAGCGGCGGGGCGTAATGCAGGCCGCCGTTCATCCACAGGCCGTTCAACCCGCGCTCGATGCCCAGCGGGGAGGAGGCGCCCAGATGGCGATCGAATATCTCGCCGTAGTTCCCGACCTGCGTGATCACGCGGAAGGCCCAGTCGTCGTCCAGCCCCAGCCCCCAGCCGACACCGGCGGAGGCGCCCAACAGCCGCCGCACCTCGGGATCGGGCGATTCCTCCTTCATGCGCAGGGCGTTGGCGGCGGTGATCCCCTTCTCCTCGGCCAGGACGGTGGACAGGAACACCCAGCGCACGATGTCGAACCAGCGGCGCTCGTCCGAGCGGACCATCGGCCCCAGCGGCTCCTTGGAGATCGTCTCGGACAGGATGACGTAGTCGTCGGGGTCCGGCGCCTTCAGCAGGCGCTGGGCGTGCAGGCCGATGCGGTCGCCGGCGTACAGGTCGCAGTGGTGGTTGAAGAAGGCCGACAGCGCCCCTTCGGTCGAGCGCACCCGCTTCAGCCGGAAGCGCACGCCGGTCCGGGCCATCCAATCCTCCAGATTGCGCAGACTGGTGGTCTGCTCGATCACGCAGACGGAACTCCCGACGGGAAGGTCGGACAGGCGGGCGAAGCCCTGGGCGCGGTGCGCGATGAAGCCCTGGCCATCGAACAGATAGACCGCGGGAAAGCCGATTCCGAAGGTGGCGTCGCGCTGCAGGGTCCAGGTGGTCCCTTCCATCACCACATCCACCTCGCCGTTGCGCAGGATGGCGAAACGATTCTCGGAGTTGGTTTCGACGAACTCCACCCGGTCGGCGTGACCTGTGGCGGCGGCGGCCAGCGCGCGGCACATGTCCACGAAAAAGCCGCGCCAATGCCCGCTGTCGTCCACCGCCGACAGACCGGCGCCACCGGTCGCTACGCCGCAGCGCAGCAGCCCGCGCTCCGTCACGTCCTGCAGCGTCTCGGCCCGCAGGCCGCCCGGCGGCACGGCCAGCGTCACCAGAACCGCGGTCAAAACCGCAGCCAGTGCCACCATTCTTACAAGAGACCGGAGAAAGCCCATCGCCTATCCCCCCTGCCACGTCCCCCGGAAGCTTTGGTTCGGCAACCGGGGCGGGTCAAGTCCGCCGCAGGCCCGCGCGGGCGGACGCCGATCCGGGAGTGTGAATTGCGCCATGAGGATGGCCCGTGCTATCTCAATCGGAGGACGAAAAAAGGGAGCACGGGTATGCGGCTTCCCCGGCTTGGCGTAGCGTTCCGCATCCTGGCGGGACTGACCGTGATCGCCGGTCTGACCGCCGCCACGGGCGTGGTGGCCGTCTCGCTCTTCGCCCGCTTCCACGATGGCTTCGAGCAGATCGCCACGGCCAAGGTGCCGGGACTCGTCAACGCCTCGCAGCTTGCGCAGCAGAGCGGCACGCTGGCCGCCAACGCTCCGGCCCTGGTCGCGGTGCAGAGCCAGCCGGTGCGCGAATCGGTGATGGCCCAGCTGAGCGATCAGATCGCCCTTCTGGAAGACCTGATGAACCGGCTGCGCGACCGCGGCACCGACATGGCCGACGTGGCCGAGCTTCAGCGCCGCAAGAACGAGCTGGTCGCCAACCTGATGATCCTGAACACCCAGGTGGAACGGCAGCTCGCCGCCGCCGCGGAGACGGGCGGGCTGATCAGCCGCCTGATGCAGCTCGCCGAACGCATCCGCGACGCCGAGGATTCGCTGCGCGAGAAGTCCCCCATCCCCAACACCGTGGCGGAGTGGAAGGAGGCCCAGGGCACCGAGCGGCGGATCGGCCGGTGGACGGCGGAGGCCCGGCACGCCATCCTCCTGATGCTGGCCGCCTCCCGCGCCGACCACGAGGCGCGGGTGGACCGGCTGCGGCAGGACTACCGCGCCGCGATGGACCGGGCGGCGGAGGCCGTGGCAGCCCTGCCTCCCGGCCCGGCCTTCGACATGGAACCGCTCTACCGGGAGCTTGAGGCGCTGGGGCTGGGGGAACACAACCTGTTCAACAGCCGCCTGACGGAAATCGGGCTGACCCGCGCCATCAAGGGCGCCATCGCCCGCAACCAGAACGTTTCCGACCGGCTGGTCGGCGCCGTGTCCGATCATTTCCTGGCCATCGAGCAGGACATCGCCGCCCGCTCCGACGAGTTCGAGGGGGTGATCCGCGACGGCAAGAACGCCATCCTGGCCATGGCCGTGGTTTCCATCCTGGGGGCCATCGGCATCTTCCTGTACATCCACCGCAACGTGGTGCGGCGGCTGCGCGTGCTTCAGACGGCCATGACCGCCTCCGCCGCCGGGCGATCCGTCGCCATTCCCACCCACGGGCACGACGAGATCGCCGACATGGCGCGCGCCCTGCACTATTTCGTGGCCACCATCCGCTCGCGCGAGCACGACCTGTCGGACAGCGAACGCCGCCTGCGCGCGATCCTGGAGCAGAGCCCGGTCGGCGTGTCCATCGGTCGGCCCGACGGTTCCGTGGCCTTCGCCAACGCCCGCGCGGCGGAACTGGCCGGGCTGTCCCTGGACGCCTTCGTCGGCCGCCGCCACGCGCTGGCCCTGCCCGGCGCCACGATACAGGGACGCTCCTCCCCCCAGGGCGCGGCGGGGCGGGACGCCGGGCTGGTCGCCCGCGACATCGAGGTGGCGGTGGAACGGCCGGACGGCAGCCGCGTCTGGGCGCTCCAGACCCTTCAGCGCACGGAGTTCGAGGGAGAACCGGCGGTCCTCGCCTGGAGCTACGACATCACCGGCCGCAAGCAGGCCGAGGAGGATCTGCGCCACGCCAAGGATCAGGCGGAGGTCGCCGCCCGGTCCAAGTCGGAATTCCTGGCGACCATGAGCCACGAGATCCGCACCCCGATGAACGGCGTGCTGGGCATGCTGGAGCTGATCGCCCTGACCCCGCTGAACGCGGAGCAGACCGAACTCGTCACCACCGTGCGCGACAGCGCGACGGCCCTGCTGCGGATCATCGACGACATCCTGGACCTGTCGAAGATCGAGGCCGGCAAGCTCGACCTCGACGAGATGGACCTCGACCCGCGGGAGCTGGTGGAGGGCGTGGCCGAGCTGCTGGCCCCGCAGGCCCACCAGAAGGCGCTGCTGCTGGTCTGCGACCTGGACCGCAAGGTGCCGGCGGCGGTGCGCGGCGATCCCGGACGGCTGCGCCAGATCCTGTTCAATCTGGCGGGCAACGCCATCAAGTTCACCGACGCGGGCCGGGTCGTGCTGCGCACCCGGCTGGAGCCCTCCCCCGCCGGTTCGGATCGGCTGCGCCTGCGTTTTTCGGTGGAGGACACCGGCATCGGCATCAGCACCGCCGGTCAGGCCCGCCTGTTCCAGCCCTTCAGCCAGGCCGACAGCTCCACCACCCGGCGCTTCGGCGGCACCGGGCTGGGGCTGGCCATCTGCGCCCGTCTGGTGGAGATGATGGGCGGGCGCATCGGAGTGGACTCGGCGCCGGGCTGCGGCGCCACCTTCTGGTTCATGGTGGATCTGGCGCCGGGGGACCCGCGCACCGCACACGACGACGACACCGACCTGAGCGGCCTGTCCATCATCGTGGCGGAGCCGGACCCGGTGCAGCGCGCCGTCCTGATCCGCGCGCTGGAGGAAAAACGCGCCGCCGTCGCCGACGCCACCACGGCGGAAGAGGCGGTGGAGCTGCTCACGCTGGCCGACGCCGACCTGCTGGTCCTGTCGGACGGCCTGCTGGAGCATCATCCGGAGGACGCGCCCGGCGCGCCCAACCCGCGGCTGTCCGCATCGGCGGTGCTGGCCCGCGTCGTCGCCGCCGGGGTCCGCCCGCCCCCCACACTCCATCTGGTGGACGGGCGGGAGCAGGCCATCGACTGCCCTCCCGACCATGGAGAGAACGGCGCACCGGCCGCCCACGACCATCTGGGCCGCCCGATCCGCCGCGATGCCCTGTTCCGCCGTCTGGCCGCCCTGGCCGGGCGCGCCGTGCCGCCGGAACGCCACGCCGATCCGCCGCCGCCCGACACGGAGGGCGATCCGCCGCCACCCGACGCGCCGCCCAGCCCGCCAGCGATCCTGGTGGCGGAGGACCACCCGACGAACCAGCAGGTGATCCTGCGCCAACTCCGCCAGCTTGGCTTCGAGGCCGACCTGACCGGCGACGGGCTGGAGGCGCTGACCGCCTGGAAGGAGCGGCCCTACCGCCTGCTGATCACCGATTGCCACATGCCGCGCATGGACGGCTACGAGCTGTCGCGCCAGATCCGCAGCGCCGAGTCGGTTACGGACCTTACCCCGAATCCGGCCGGCGGGCCGCGCCCGCGCACCGTCATCATCGCCATGACCGCCAACGCCCTGGCCGGGGAGATGGAACGCTGCACCGCGGCGGGCATGGACGACTACATCGCCAAGCCGGTGACGCTGAAGCAGCTTGCCGCCGTCCTGAACCGGGCGCTGGGCGAGGGCAGCGCCGCGCTCCCCGACGAACCCCCCGCGGCGGAGGCCGCCGGAGCGGCGGACCGGACGCTGGACCTCGACCATGTCCGGACGACCTTCGGCGCGCTCGACGGGGCGGCGCTGGACATGCTGGACTTCTTCCTGGAGACCACCCGCCCGCTGCCGGACGAGGCCGCCGCAGCCCTGGAACGGGGCGATCTGGACGCCGTCCGCGGCACCGCCCACACGCTGGCCGGGGCGGCCCGCACGGCGGGGGCCAACCGGCTGGGCCACGCCGCTTCCGCCCTGGAACTCGCCGCCCACCGCGGCGACCCGGACGCGGCGGAGCAGGCCCTGGCGGCGGTGCGCGCCGCCTACTCCGCGGTGGAGACGGCGATCCGCTCCCTGCGCGTCGCGGAAGAGGCGTAACGATGGAAAGCGCGGCACCACCCCCGAAAGTGGCACCACCGCCGGCCCGCCTTGCTCAGCCGGGAGGCGTGGACTAGTCTCACCCGCGTGAGCGCCCTGACCAGATCATACGCCCTTGCCGCGCTTGGGCTGGCGGTGGGAGTCGGCCTGATGGCCGAACCCTCCGGCTCGCCCGTCATGCTGGGCTTTGCCGGCATCCTCGGTGCCGCCGGCTTCGGCGGACTGTTCTGGACCGGCAAGGAACGCCGCCGCACCGACCGGCTGGCCGCGGAGGTGGCGCGGCTGGAAGCGCTGCTGGCCGCCTCCCCCCATCCCTGGTGCGCCTGGGACGCCGATGGCGCCGTCAGCGCGGCGCCGGACTTGGCCGGGCTGCTCGGGGCCGGGCTGCTCGGCGC
>JAEYPE010000079.1 GCA_023411035.1 Pseudomonadota bacterium | reverse complement strand
TCCCCCACCCAGACCGCCGTTCTGGAGAAGCTGAAGGCCGCGACCGTCATGGTCGGCGATCATTCCGACGTGGAGACGCTGGCCCGCGACGCCGACCTGATCGTGTCCAATTCGCACGGGCGCCAGGGTGCGGCGCGCATCGGCGTGCCGCTTCACCGCATGGGCCTGCCCATGTTCGACCGCCTGGGCGCCGGGCTGAAGGTCCATGTCGGCTACCGCGGCACCCGCGAGCTTCTGTTCGAGATCGGCAACCTGTTCCTGTCCCGCGAGATGGACCACGACGGCCACGGGACCGGCCAGGAGCATGAACATGGCCAGCACTGCGGGAGCGGATCATGCGGATGCAGCGCCGGCTGAGCGTGGTGGGCCAGGCCGAGGAAGGCCGGCCCCGCAAAGGAGGGTACATGAAGGTCGCTTTCTGCACCCAGGACATGCAGCACGTCGATGCGCATTTCGGCTGGGCCAAGAACATCGTGATCTATGAGGTGGACAAGGCCGGCTACAAAATGGTCGAGACCTGCCAGTTCGGCGGCTCGATGTTCGAGGACGGCAACGAGGACAAGCTGGTCCCGAAGCTGGACGCGCTGGCCGACGTCGCCATCGTCTACCTGTCGGCCATCGGCGCCTCCGCCGCCGCCCGCGTGGTGGCGAAGAAGATTCACCCCGTGAAGGTGGAGGCCACCGACAGCATCACCACCCTGCTCGACCGTCTGGTCGAAACCATCAACGGCAACCCGCCGCCCTGGCTGCGCAAGGCGCTGAACGCCGGGCAGCCCGCCGAAGAGAGATTCGGTGAATTCGCGTTCGACGAGGAGGATTGAGAGCATGACCGACACCGCCGTGGCCGCCGGGAGCGATCTCGCCGCGCAATTCCTGAAGACTCTGGTCATGCTGTTCCGCGCCGAAGACAGCTACGGCGCCTGGGAGGGCAAGAGCGACGAGACGATCCTCGCCCCCTTCGTCCTGGACAAGGAAGCCCGCGCCGCCATCCCGATCATGGGCGACCCGGACCCCGACACGCTGTGGCGGCTGGAACTGTTCTACAAGGCCGTGGGCATCACGGTCGAAAAGCAGACCGGCCACATCGCCTCCCCCATCATGAAGATGAGCCACGAGGGCTTCGGCCGCATGGTGCTGACCACGGGCCGGCTGGTCGTCGTGTCGAAGCACCTGCGCGACGTCCACCGCTTCGGCTTCCCGTCGCTGGAAAAGCTGGCCGCCGATGGCGCGAAGATCGTGGAAGAGGCCGTGGCGCTGATCCGCAAGTACCCCGAAGTCGCCGATCTGTGAGGTTCCCGGCATGTCCGACATCGACGCCCTGAAGGACGAGGTCAAGAAGCTGAACGCCCGCGCGACCCAGAAGAAGATGGACCTGCACGACCTGTCGGAAGAATTGCCCCAGAACTGGCAGTCCATCCTCCAGGTCGCCCAGGAAACCTACGATGCCTACAAGACCCTGACCGAGAAGCGCGCCGAGTTGAAGGCGCTGGAGAAGGCGTCCGCCTGAGCATCGACAAACGACACAACAGCAAGCCCGATTGAGGAGCAGACGATGGCTGAGTTCGTGACCGGCACCACCCGCGGCGGTGCCGCCTGGACGCCGAAGTTCGTGGAAAAGATCGACCAGAAGATGTGCATCGGCTGCGGCCGTTGCTTCAAGGTCTGCGGCCGCGACGTGCTGGAACTGATCGGCATCACCGAGGACGGCGACTTCGTGGACGCCTTCGACGACGAGGCCGAGAAGAAGGTCATGAGCGTCAAGAACGCCGGCAACTGCATCGGCTGCGAAAGCTGCGGCAAGGTCTGCTCCAAGAACTGCATCACCCACTTGCCGCAGGCGGCCTGACGCCCGCCCGCCTCTGGAGGATGGACGCCATGGGCATCCTGCACACCGCCCCGCCGGGGGCGGGCGACTCCCTGCCGCTGTACCGCTGGCTGACCGACCGCCAGGGACGCCGCAACGTCTTCAACGCGCATCTGTTCGCCTGCATCCTGGCCCGCCGCTGGCCGGCCGCGCCGGGGGCGCTGGGTCTGGGCGAACCGGCGCTGTCCCAGCTTCTCGAAAAATACTTTCCCGGCGCCCTGGCCGAGGGCATGCCGGTCGCCGATTGCTCCCCCACCCCTCTGCCCCCGCTTCTTCAGGGCGAGGTGGACGACATCGCCGCCCTTCTGCTGGCTCACCGCTCTCTGGGTGTCGAGGAGGAGGAATGGCTTGCCGCGCTCATCGCGCGGGCCATGCTGGACGACGGCGATCTGTGGCGGGACCTGGGGCTGGCCGGACCGAGCCACCTCGCGGCGCTGATGAACCGCCACTTCGAGGCGTTGGCCCTGCTCAACGCCACCGGCACCCGGTGGAAGGTCTTTCTGTACCGTTTCCTCTGCGCGCGGGACGGGCTGATCCCCTGCGGCGCCCCGGTCTGCCGCGACTGCGGCGCGGAGGCGGTCTGCTTCGGGGCTACCGAGTGACGGGTCACTCCTCCTCGATGCCCTTCGCCAGCGCGGCGATGACTCCATAACCAACCCGGTCCTGCGGATCGATCTCCGCCAGCTTGGCGAGGATCGCCGTCGCCTCCTCCACCCGCTCGCTGCGCAGGGCGATGAAGGCCAGCGCCTTCATGGTGAACAGGGTGAAGCGCGGCGCCCCTTCCGCCGTCCAGTCCGTGCTGTCCGCGCGCAGGCTCCGCCAGTCGCCGGCATAGCCGCCCTCGCGCGCCGCCGCGTCCAGCCCGATCGTCGCCACCCGCTCCGCGTCCGCGAAGCGCTTGCGGCTGAAGTAGAATTTGTACAGCGCGTAGAAGACCGGCAGCACGCGCGGCCCCATCCGGTGCGCTTCCCACAGCAGGGCCTCGCAGGCCGCGGGGTCGGGGCGGGCCTTCACCGCCGCCTGCAATTTTTCGTCGATGTGTTCGGGCACGTCGCCGAAGGCCATGCGCCCGTTGGACATCCGCAGTTCGACCGGCCGGTCCATCGCCCGCCCCCTCTGTTCCTGTGTGGGCCAGTTCTGTATGGGCCGCCCGCGGATTTCGGGAAAGTCCCTACTTAAATTGTGCGTCTTTTCGTCGCAGGTGTCGCAAACCCGACATGGGTCCGATCCGACAATTGTCGGGAACGCGCCAGCCCCACAGACCTGACAATCGTTCAAAATCAATAATTTACAATTTGGCACACCGTTTGCTTTTCTCATGACCAGGATCGGTCGGCATGCCCGACGGAGCATTTGGAGGCGGCAGACATGGTGACCCTGACGGATGCGGCGGTGAACACCCTGGAGCGCGTGCTGGCGAAGTCCGGCGGCGCTGCGGCCGGCCTGCGCATCGCGGTGGCCGACGGCGGCTGCGCCGGAATGAAGTACCAGATGGGGCTGGAGGCCGAGGCGGGCGACGAGGACGCCGTGCTGACCTTCGGCCCGGTGACGATCTTCGTCGATCCGACCAGCCAGCCCTTCCTGACCGGCGTAGTCGTCGATTTCGTCGAAGGGGTCGAGGGCGCGGGCTTCAAGTTCGACAACCCCAACGCGGCGAGCACCTGCGGCTGCGGCAAGTCCTTCTCGGCGGGGCCGGGGGGAAGCTGCTCCTCCGCGCCGTCGGCTGGCGGCTGCGGCACCGCTCACTAACTCCGAACACTCCCTCCCAACCCGGTCACTTGGGGCCGGTCACGCGGGAAAGGCAAGGCGTAATGTGGAACTACACCGACAAGGTCAAGGAACACTTCTTCAACCCGAAGAACGCCGGCGCGCTGGATGAGGCGAACGCCGTGGGCGAGGTCGGGTCGATCACCTGCGGCGACGCCCTGAAGCTGATGATGAAGGTCAATCCCGACAGCCAGGTCATCGAGGACGCGAAGTTCCAGACCTTCGGCTGCGGCTCGGCCATCGCGTCCTCGTCGGCGCTGACGGAGATGATCATCGGCAAGACGGTGGACGAGGCCCTGGCCGTCACCAACCGCGACATCGCCGAGTATCTGGGCGGCCTGCCGCCGGAGAAGATGCACTGTTCGGTCATGGGCGCCGAGGCGCTCCGCGCCGCCATCGCCGATTTCAAGGGCGAGGAGTGGGTGGACGACCACGAGGAAGGCGAACTGGTCTGCAAGTGCTTCGGCATCGACGCGGCGATGATCGAGCGCGCGGTGACCGTCAACAGCCTGACCACGCTGGAGGAGGTCACCCACTACACCAAGGCCGGCGGCTCCTGCCAGACCTGCCACGAGAAGATCGAGGAGGTTCTGGAGGCCGTGCTCGCCAAGACCGGCGCGCTGGCCCCGCCCAAGGCGCACGCCCCCGGCACGGTCGGGCTGGACGCCATCAAGCCGCTGGCCCCGAAGGCCGAGGCGCCTGCCGCTCCGGCGAAACTCACCGCCCCTAAATTGACCAACGTGCAGCGCATGCAGAAGATCATGTTCGCCATCGAGGAGCTGCGCCCGCAGATCCAGCGCGACGGCGGCGACGTGGAGCTGGTGGACATCGACGGCAAGGACATCTACGTCCGCCTGTCCGGCGCCTGCTCCGGCTGTTCGCAGTCCGCCGGCACCATGATGGGCGTGCAGGCCAAGCTAGTCGAGGCGCTGGGCGAGTTCGTCCGCGTCAAGCCCGCCTCCCTCATGCCGGTGGGAGCCTGAGCCCATGACCCAGCAAGGCATTTACCTCGACAACAACGCCACCACCCGCGTCGATCCGGACGTGCTGGCGGAGATGCTGCCCCTGTTCACCGAGCAGTTCGGCAACCCTTCCTCCATGCACGGCTTCGGCGCCGCGGTGGGCGGCAAGATCGAATGGGCGCGCAAGCAGGTTCAGGCGCTTCTGGGCGCCGCCCATGACAGCGAGATCGTCTTCACCTCCGGCGGCACGGAAAGCGACAACACCGCCATCCTGTCGGCGCTGGAAGCCTATCCGAAGAAGCGCGGCATCGTGACCAGCGTGGTCGAGCATCCCGCGATCCTGGCCCTGTGCGAGTATCTGGAGAAGAAGCGCGGCTACACCGTCCACCGCATCGGCGTGGACGGCAAGGGCAACCTGGACTTGGACGCCTACAAGGCGGCCCTGTCGCCGGACATCGCCATCGTGTCGATCATGTGGGCGAACAACGAGACCGGGACGATCTTCCCGATCGAGGAGCTGGCCCGGCTCGCCAAGGCCGTGGGCGCGGTGTTCCACACCGACGCGGTTCAGGCGGTCGGCAAGATCCCGATGAAGCTCGCCGACAGCGCCATCGACATGCTGTCGCTGTCCGGCCACAAGCTGCACGCGCCCAAGGGCATCGGCGCGCTCTACGTCAAGCGCGGTCTGCGCTACCGCCCGATGCTGCGCGGCGGCCACCAGGAGCGCTCGCGCCGCGCCGGCACGGAGAACGCGCCGGGCATCGTCGGGCTGGGAGCGGCGGCGCAGCTCGCCCTGCTGCACATGACCGACGAGAACACGCGGGTGAAGGCGCTGCGCGACAAGCTGGAGCAGGCCATCCTGGCCGCCGTCCCGAACTGCTTCGTCACCGGCAACCCGGCCAACCGCCTGCCCAACACCTGCAACGTCGCCTTCGAATACATCGAGGGCGAGGCGATCCTCCTTCTGCTGAACGAGGCGGGCATCGCCGCTTCGTCGGGGTCGGCCTGCACCTCCGGGTCGCTGGAGCCGAGCCATGTGATGCGGGCCATGGGCGTGCCCTACACCGCCGCCCACGGCGCCACCCGCTTCTCCCTGTCGCGCGAAACGACGGAGGAGGAGATCGACCGGGTGATCGCGGTGGTCCCCGGCATCATCGCGAAGCTGCGCTCGCTGTCGCCCTACTGGTCGCAGGCGGGCGCCCCGAAGGAGTTCGCACCCGTCTACTCGTAACACCGAGATCGCAGGCCGGGCCGGGCCCGCGCCCCGGCAACCCGCCCGACGACACCCGCCGGGACGCGGTTCCCCGGTCCGGTCTGCGACACACCACTTGTTCCCGTTGCCCCCACCCTCCCCACTTCGTGGGTCCCCTCCCTCCCCTGCGAAGCGGGGGAGGGTCAGGGAGGGGGCAAGACTCCACCGCGGATTGAGCTTCAATTGAGGATGTGACCGAATGCCGAAGGCCGGTTCCACCATCATCAACGACACGACGCTGCGCGACGGGGAGCAGACGGCGGGCGTGGCCTTCACACTCGACGAGAAGATCGCCATCGCCCGCGCGCTCGACGGGGCTGGCGTGCCGGAACTCGAGATCGGCATCCCCGCCATGGGTCCGGAGGAGCGCGAGGGCATCCGCGCCGTGGCCTCGCTGGGGCTGAAGGCCCGGCTGATGGTCTGGTGCCGCATGCACGACACCGACCTGAAGGCGGCACTGGACTGCAACGTCGGCTTCGTCAACCTGTCGATGCCCGTCTCCGACATCCACATCACCAAGAAGCTGAAGCGCAGCCGCGCCTGGGCCTTGTCGGAAATCGAACGCAAGGTCAAGACGGCCCGCGACCACGGGCTGGAGGTCAGCCTGGGCGGCGAGGACTCCTCGCGCGCCGACATGGATTTCCTGATCGCCGCCGCGACGGTGGCGCAGGAGGCCGGCGCCCGCCGTTTCCGCTTCGCCGACACGCTGGGCGTGCTCGATCCCTTCCAGACGCGCGCCTGCATCGAACGGCTGCGCCGGGCCACCGACCTGGAGATCGAGATCCATTCCCACGACGATCTCGGCCTCGCCAACGCCAACTCGCTGGCCGCGGTGCTGGGCGGGGCGACCCACGTCAACACCACCGTCAACGGCCTGGGCGAGCGCGCCGGCAACGCCCCGCTGGAGGAGGTGGTGGTGTCGCTGAAGGTGCTGTACGGGCTGGACACCGGGGTGGACACCCGCGCGCTGGGGGCGATTTCCGACCTCGTGGAGCGCGCCTCCAACCGGCCCGTGGCGGTCAACAAGTCCATCGTCGGCGACGCGGTCTTCACGCACGAGGCCGGTATCCATGTCGACGGGCTGCTGCGCGACCGCGCCACCTACCAGAATTTCGACCCCGCCGAGGTGGGGCGCGAACACCGCATCGTGCTGGGCAAGCATTCCGGCACGGCGGCGGTGAAGATGGCCTACGGGCGGCTCGGCATCGCCTGCGACGACGCCACCGCCCAGGCGGTGCTGCCGCGGGTGCGCGCGCTCGCCACCCGCGCCAAGCGGGCGCCGACGGCGGAGGAACTGGTCGCCTTCCACGAGGACGCCCTGCGCTGGTGTTGCGTCCCCTGAACCGGATGCCCGCCCGCCGATCCGACCGAACACCGCATCCCAAGGGAAAGGACCCCGCCATGAGCTTCAAGGACGATCTGGAGGATCTCGAAACCGCGGAGGATTTCCTGCGCTTCCTCGGCGTCACCTACGAGCAGCGCGTGGTGAACGTGAACCGGCTGCACATCCTGCAACGCTTCCACGACTATCTGTCCGCCGACACCGGGCTGGACGCGCTCGACGACGAGGGCATGGCCGCCCGCTACCACGTCCATCTGGAGCGCGCCTACCAGGATTTCGTGGTGTCCAACGCCATCGCGGAGAAGACCTTCAAAGTCCACAAGGAAGAGGCGCGCAGGATGGCCGACCGCTTCGTCCCGCTGGACGCCCTGCTGCCGGGCTGAGCGACCGGAAAGGGGGTCAGCGGGACCGCGCCGCCGCCTCTTCCGCCAGCGCGGCGGCGGCACGCGCGGCCACCTCCGCCCAATCGCCGTAGCGTCGCTGGCGGAACAGCCGGGCGGTGGGATACCAGGGACTGTCCTCCCGCCCGTGCATCCAGCGCCAATCCGGCGCGTAGGCCAGCAGCACCCACACCGGCACACCCAGCGCACCGGCCAGATGGGCCGATCCGGTGCAGGATGCGATCACCAGATCGAGATTCGCCATGACGGCGGCGGTGTCCGCGAAGTCCGTCACCTCGCCGCCCAGATCGCACAGCCCGTCCGGGACCGGAACGCGGTCGAGGTCGGCCCGCCCCTCCCCCACCTGAAGCCCGAAGAAGCGCACCCCCGGCACGTCCAGCAGCGGGCGCAGAACGGCCAGACCGGGCGAGCGCAGGTGATCCCCGCGGAACTGGGCATTGCCCGCCCAGACCAGCCCGACCCGAAGCTCCGGCCCGCCGCCCATCCGCGCCCTCCAGTGCGCCACCCGCGCGGGATCGGCCTTCACATAGGGCACGCGCGCCGGAAGGGCCTCAAGCCGGGTGCCGAAGACGTGCGGAAGGCTCATCAGCGGGCACTGGAAGTCGGCGTCCGGCGCCTCGCCCAGCGGATGGACGCTGTGCACCCCATCCACCGTTTCGAACAGCGTCACCAGCGGCGCCGGGCACTCCACCAGCACCCGCCCGCCGCGCGCGGCGACCAGCGGCGCGTAGCGGATGAACTGGATGCCGTCGCCATGCCCCTGCTCCGCGTAGAGCCGTATGCTCCGCCCTTCCAGCGGCTCCCCGGTCCAACGGGCCTCCCCGCGGTCGGGAACGGGAACGCCGCGCCGGAGCCGCCATTCGAACAATCGCCAGCCATGTTCCCAGTTTCCGGCGGCGAGCATCTGGCAGCCCAGGTTGAAACGCGCATCGACATGATCGGGCGCCAGCATCGCGGCGCGCCCGAAATTCTCGATCGCCGCCCTTCCCAGGGCGAGGTCGCTGGCGGTGACGCCAAGATTGAAGAAAGCCGTCGCGCTCGCGGGCTCCAACGCCAGCGTCCGCCGGTACAGCGCCATCGCCTCCTCGAAGCGGCCCGCGCATTTCACCACGTCGGCCTGCCCGAGCCGGGAGGCGGGATCGTCGGGGCGGCTGGCCACCAGCGCCCGGTAGACCGCCTCCGCCGCCGGCAGATCGCCGAGGGCGAAATGCAGCCCGCCGAGCAGGGCCGCGACCTGCCGGTCGTCCGGGTCCAGGCGGCTCGCCCGGCCCATGGGAACCAGCGCCTCCGCCGCGCGGCCCGCGTTGCGCAACGCCTGGGCAAGGTTCCCCCAAGCCACGGGATCGTCCGGGCGATGGGCCGCTGCGGCCCTGTAGCAGACCGCCGCCGCGTCGGGCCGTCCACGGTCGAACAGGCCGTCCCCCGCCCGCAGCAGGGCCGGACCGACGGCACCCTCGTCGCCGCGGGCCGCCTTTGTCAGGTTTGTCCGGTAGGCGACAGAGGCCGGATTCAGAGCCACCGCCTGCGCGACCAGCGCGACCGCCTCCCCCGGACGCCCGGTCTGGGCGCGCACCACCCCCAGCAGATGCAGCGCGTCGGGATGCAGCGGCACCGCCTCCAGGATGCGGGCATAGAGCGCCGCCGCCTCGTCCAGGCGACCGGACTGGTGCAGGCGGACGGCTTCGGGAAGGGTTTCGGGAAGGGAGGGGGGCGCCGGCATGGTGGACCGCAGCTTACACCCCGCCCCGCCCCTCCGGCCAGCGCCGCCGGGGCCACGCCCTGTTGAGAAGGCGACACCCGTTCGCTTTGTCGTTTTTGCGACAATCTCGCAACAAGGATAATATCGTTCATCTTCAATAACTTACCGCACTGCGCAAATCTGGCACGCCGCTTGCTGACTGCACTACAGCCACGCCGCGCGACAGGCGGCGGAATGCCAAGGAGACCGGGATGCACATCGTTGTCTGTATCAAACAGGTGCCCGACAGCGCCCAGATCCGCATCCACCCCGTGACCAACACGATCATGCGTCAGGGCGTCCCGGCCATCATCAACCCCTTCGACCTCTTCTCGCTGGAGGAGGCGCTGCGGATCAAGGACAAGGTCGGCGCCCGCGTCACCGTCCTGACCATGGGGCCGCCGATGGCCGAAACCTCGCTTCGCAAGGCGTTGTCGCTGGGCGCCGACGACGCTGTGCTGCTGACCGACCGCAAGTTCGCAGGCTCGGACACGCTGGCGACCTCCTACGCCCTGACCTCGGCGATCCGGAAACTGTCGGAGGAGGAGCCGGTCGATCTGGTCTTCTGCGGCAAGCAGACGGTGGACGGCGACACCGCGCAGGTCGGTCCGGGCATCGCGACCCGGCTGGGCTTCCAGCAGCTCACCTACATCTCCAAGATCGAGTCGATCGACGAGGGCGCGCGGGAGATCGTCGTGCACCGCCGCTCCGAAGGCGGCGTGCAGGTGCTGAAGACCGCCCTGCCCTGCATGATCACGATGCTGGAAGGCACGAACACCATCCGCTTCGGCAAGATGGACGACATGTTCCGCGCCGCCCGCTACGGCCTGAAGACCTGGAGCAAGGACACCACCGGCGCCGAAGAGACGAAGGTCGGCCTGAAGGGCTCGCCCACCGTCGTGTCGAAGGTCTTCGTGCCGAAGCCGCGCGCCCAGAAGGCCAGGATGGTCGAGGCCGACGCCGCCACCGCCGAAGCGCAGGCCGCAGCCGCGGTGGAAGCCATCTTCGGCGCCCAGCCGAAACTCGCCGACGAGCTGCTCGCCCGCGCCGCCGCCGGCCTGTGACGCGCCGGCCTTGACGCGCCGTTCCTGACGAATCCTCCGCCGGAGAGACATCCCGATGAGCGAACCAAGCAAGCCGCAGGGACGCAAGTTCCAACTGCCCGAGCACCTGAAGGAATACAAGGGCATCTGGGTGATCGTGGAGCAGGAGCGCGGCTCCGTCCATTCCGTGTCGTGGGAGCTGGTGGGCGAGGCCCGCAAGCTCGCCGACAAGCTGGGGGTCGAGGTGGGGGCCGTGGTGCTGGGCGCCGACAGCCCGGAACTGAGCGCCATCTGCGCCGACGCCTTCACCTACGGCGCCGACGTCGTCTACAAGGTGACGGACCCGGTTCTGGCGGACTACCGCACCGATCCTTACACGCGGGTGATGACCGACGTGGTCAACACCTACAAGCCGGAGATCGTGCTGCTGGGCGCCACCACGCTGGGCCGCGACCTGGCCGGCGCCATCGCCACCACGCTCGCCACCGGCCTGACCGCCGACTGCACCGAGCTGGACATCTACATGGACAACCGGTCGCTGGCGGCCACCCGCCCGACCTTCGGCGGCACCCTGCTGTGCACCATCCAGACGCTGGCCTACCGCCCGCAGATGGCCACGGTGCGCCCGCGCGTGATGTCCATGCCGGAGCGCGACGGCAGCCGCACCGGCCGCGTGGTCGAGGTGTTCCCGGTGCTCCGCGAAACCGACGTCATCACCAAGGTTCTGAGCTTCATCGCCGACCGCGAGCAGACCGAGGCGCAGCTCGCCTTCGCCGACATCATCGTGGCGGGGGGCAAGGGGCTGGGCAAGCCGGAGAACCTGAAGCTGGTCTTCGACCTCGCCAAGGTTCTCGGCGGCGAGGTCGGGGTGACCCGCCCGCTGGTGCAGGCCGGCTGGACCGGCTTCGACCGTCAGGTCGGACAGACCGGCAAGACGGTGCGCCCGAAGCTGTACATCGCCGCCGGCATCTCCGGCGCCATCCAGCACCGGGTCGGCATGGAGAAGTCCGACCTGATCCTGGCCATCAACACCGATCCCAACGCGCCGATCTTCGACTTCGCCCATCTCGGGCTGGTCGGCGACGCGCTGACCATCCTGCCCGCCCTGACCGACGCCTTCGGCAAGCGCCTGTCGGTCAACCGGCTGGCCGGCTGATCTCTCCGGACGAACAGGAGCCACAAGGACCATGGTCGAAAAGTTCGACGCCATCGTCATCGGTGCCGGCCCGTCCGGCAACGCGGCGGCCTATACGCTGGCCAAGCAGGGCCTCAGCGTCCTTCAGCTTGAGCGCGGGGAGTATCCCGGCGCCAAGAACGTCCAGGGCGGTATCATGTACGCCGCCGAGCTGGAGAAGATCATCCCGGACTTCCGCGAGGATTGCCCGACCGAACGCCACATCATCGAACAGCGCATCTGGCTGCTGGGCGACGACAGCTACATCGGCACCAACTACCGGTCGGACGCCTTCAACAGCGAGAAACCGAACCGCTACACGATCATCCGCGCCAACATCGACAAATGGTTCTCCGAAAAGATCCGCGAGGCCGGCGGCCTTCAGATCTGCGAAACCACGGTGACGGAGCTGATCCGCGATGCGTCCGGCAAGGTCATCGGCGTGCGCACCGACCGCGAGGGCGGCGAGATCCACGCCGACGTGGTCATCATGGCCGACGGCGTGAACGCCCTGCTGGCCCGCCGCGCCGGCTTCCAGCAGGAGCTGGCGCCGCAGAACGTCGCGCTGGCGGTCAAGGAAATCCTGTTCATCGACCCCGATCTGATCCAGCAGCGCTTCGGCCTGAAGGACGAAGAGGGCGTGGTCATCGAGATCATGGGCAAGGTGACCAAGGGCATGGTCGGCACGGCCTTCCTCTACACCAACAAGGAATCGCTGACGATTGGCATCGGCTGCCTGATCTCTGACTTCAAGGAAGGCGCCATCCCGCCTTACAAGATGCTGGAGGATCTGAAGAACCACCCCGTCATCAAGCCGCTGATCGAAGGGGCGGAGATGAAGGAATACGCCGCCCACATGATCCCCGAGGGCGGCTACAAGGCGGTTCCGCAGCTCTATGGCGACGGCTGGATGGTGGTCGGCGACGCCGCCCACTTCAACAACGCCGCCCACCGCGAGGGCTCCAACCTCGCCATGGCCTCGGGCCGCATGGCGGCGGAGACGGTGATCGAGCTGAAAAAGGCCGGCAAGCCCTTCAACGCCGCCAACCTCGCCGCCTACAGGAAGAAGCTGGACGACAGCTTCATCATGAAGGACTTGAAGAAGTACCGGAACCTGCCGGGCATCATGCACGAGAACAAGCAGTTCTTCGGCGCCTATCCCGACACGCTGACCGCCGCCGCCCATAACTGGTTCACCGTGGACAGCGTGGACAAGAAGACGAAGGAGAAGGAGATCATGAAGTCCTTCGTCAAGAAGCGCTCGGTCCTGGGTCTGGTCGGCGACGCAATCAAGATGGTGAGGGCCGTGCGATGAGCATCGTGATCAAGATCGAAGAGAAGCTGTACCAGAACCGCTACATCGTGGATGAGAGCCGTCCGCACATCCAGATCCGCAACGAGGCGGTCTGCAAATCCTGCGAGTCCCAAGCCTGCACCATCTGCTGCCCGGCGGCCTGCTACACGAAGAACGAGACCGGAAGCGTGACGCTGGCCACCGACGGCTGCCTGGAATGCGGTACCTGCCGCGTGGTCTGCCAGGACAAGGAAAATATTCAGTGGGACTACCCGCGCGGCGGCTACGGCATCAGTTATAAGTTCGGTTGAGGAACGCACCGGCGGACCTACGGCCTTCGCCGCCGGACCGCCGGTCGTCTCCCTCTCCTATCCGCCATGACTAGAACCCCTTTCCGCCCTGCGGAAAGGGGTTTCTTCGTTGCGGGCTTATCTCTTCCGCCCCTGCCTTTCGGACAGGTGCAAAAACGCCGTGAGCCTCACATATCCGTTGCATCGATGGCTGCGGAACGAGGGAGACGGGAAATGCAGCTTCGTGTCTGCTTCGAAAATATGGAAACGGTCAACGTCAACGACCCGTCCATGATGCGGCATTACGCCGAAAGCTATCTGTCCGATTTCCGACCCGAATGGGCGGGCTTCATCATGCTTCCCCACAACGAGACCCGGCGCGCCACTATGGAGCCCGCTTGGCAGATGCTGATCCGCGATGCCTCTCCGGAGACGGAACGGCGCCTGCTGGATTATGTCCGGGGCAATCCCATGGCTGCGTATTATGTGCACATATATCGGCGGGACCACGGCAACGAGGTGAAGGTCCACTGACAATTGCCGTCATTGCCGGCGTGCGCATCTTCGCGGACAAGGGGATTTGCTAAACCGCCGCCACGCCGTGGATGAAGGCGGCGGCGCGGCCAAGCTCCCGGTCGGCGCGGGCGACCAGCGCGCCGATCCCGTCCAGCCGCCGGTCCACGCAGGCCAGTTCGATGGCATCGCTCACCGCGGCCAGATCGCGCGCGCCCACCGTGCGGGACGAGCCCGCCAGCTTGTGCGCCGCCTGCCGCACCGCGTCCCAATCCTCCGCCTCGTGAGCGGCGACCAGACGGTCGCGGCTGTCGCTGTTGGAGAGGACGAACTCCCGCAGCAGTTGCGCGACGAACTCCATGTCCCCGTCGAACAGCGTCGCCAGAACGCCGATGTCGATGGGCGGACCGTCGGTGCCAGCGTCCGCCGCCGTCTCGGACGGTGAGGGAGCCTCCTCCGGCTCGGAAGCGGAGCCGGACGGCAGATAGCGGTCCAGCATGCGGCGCAACTGGTCGATCTCCAGCGGCTTCGACATGCCGTCGTCCATCCCCGCGGCCAGACAGCGTTGGACCTCGCCGGCCATGGCGTTGGCGGTGATCGCGACGATGGGCAGGCGGGGGCGTCCGCTCGCCTCCTCCTCCGCGCGGATGCGGCGGGTCAGCTCGAAGCCGTCCATCTCCGGCATCTGGCAATCGCTCAACAGCAGCGCGTAATCCCTCTCACGCCAGAGGGCGAGCGCCTGCACGCCGTCCTCCGCCATGTCCGCCGTCTGGCCCAGCAGGGCGAGCTGCCGCTGGATGACCTGCCGGTTGGTCGGATGGTCCTCGGCCACCAGAATGCGGGGTGTGGACGCCGCTCCTCCCACTGGTGCAATTGGCGTCGCCGGGGTGCGGACCGTTTCGGCCTCCACCGCCGGTCCGCGCCCCGCGGCGGCCAGCACGGCGCGCACCAGATGGCCGCGCCGCACCGGGCGCGCGATGCAGGCCGCTCCGGAAAGACCCGCCGGATCGCCACGCCCGCCCAGCAGCACCAGCCCGCGCGCCAGCCCCGGTGCCGCGGCGTCCAGCGCCCGCAAGTCCTCCTCCGCGGTGGTGAGCACGACATCGCAGGGCGTGCCGGGCGGCAGGGCCCGCATCGCCGCCGCCGCGTCCGGCGCATCCAGCAAAAGTGCGCCGTCGGTGTTCAGGTAGCGCGCGAGGAACCGCCGCTCCTCATCGTCGGCGGCCAGAAGCAGCACCGACAGCCCGGCAAGCGGCGGGGCGGCGACGGCCCCGGAGTCGCCGTCCGGGACGAGATCGGCGGCGAAGGTGAACCAGAAGGTGGAGCCCCGGCCCGGCTCGCTCGTCACGCCGACCTCGCCGCCCATCAACTCCGCCAGGCGGCGGCAGATGGACAGCCCCAGCCCGGTGCCGCCGAAACGCCGGGTGGTCGACACCTCCGCCTGGGTGAAGGGGCGGAACAGCAGGGCCTGCGCCTCCTTGGCGATGCCGATGCCGGTGTCGGTGACGGCGATCCGGATGGTCGCCCGCCCGTCCTCGAACCGCGCCAGTTCCGCCCGGATGCGGACCGAACCGGAGGCGGTGAACTTCACCGCGTTGCCGGCCATGTTGAACAGCACCTGCCGGATGCGCACCGAATCGCCCATGACCAGCGGCGGCAGGTCGGGATCGACGAAGGTGACCAGCGCCAGATCCTTCTGCCGCGCCGCCGGGGCCAGCGTCTCGGCCACCCCTTCCACCACCGCGGACAGAGACACCGGGATGCGCTCCAGATCCAGCCGCCCGGCCTCGATCTTCGAGAAGTCCAGGACGTCGTTGATGATGGTCAGCAGCGCCCCCGCCGAATCACGCACGACGGAAACCAGTTCCCGCTGTTCGGGGGTCAGCGGCGTGTATTCCAGCAGCTCCAACATGCCCTGGACGCCGTTCATGGGGGTGCGGATTTCGTGGCTCATGGTCGCCAGGAACAGCGACTTGGCCTGGTTGGCGGCTTCCGCCTCCGCCCGCGCGGCCTCCGCCGCCTCGGTCGCGGCGACCAGTTCGCGGGTCCGGTCGGCCACCTGGCTTTCCAGGTTGCGGTTCAGCGCGGTCAGTTCCTCGTACAGATGCACGTTGTCGAAGCCGACCGCGACCTTGGAGCAGAAGACCTCCAGCAGCCGCCGCTCGTCCTCCGTCAGGGGGCGCCGGTGGCTGATGTGGAACACCGTGTCGTGGTGCCGCGAGGTGGAGCGGAAGACGAGCAGGCTGCGCTCCCGCTCATAGCGGTTCCGCCCGTCGGCCAGCGCCTGGGCCACCGCCTCCGCCGCTTCCGCCGGCAGGGCGGCGCGCACCGGCTTGCCCTCCGCCGCCGCGTGGATGCCGCCGGCGCCCAGCACCAGCGGTTCCCGGGCGGCGGTGCTGGTTTCCTCCTCCGTCCATCGGCTGCACAGGGCGAGGCCCTCGCAAGGCGGGCAGATCTCCGCGATCTTCGACACGGCGCCGCGGACGAACTCCGCCATGGTCCGCTTGTCCAGCAGGGCGGAGGAGGCGTCCAGGATGCGCTCCAGCCCCTGGCGGTGGTCCTCGATGGCGGTGATGTCCTGATAGCCGCGCAGGGCGGCGACGACGGAGGTGAACAGCTTCTGCGCCGTCAGCTCGGTCTTCGATTTGTAGTCGTTGATGTCGTAGTTCAGGATGACGTCGCGTTCGGGCGCCTGCCCCGGCTGCCCGGTGCGCAGGATGATGCGCACACGCCGGTTGTTCAGCTCGTTGCGGATCATGCGCACCAGCCGCAGGCCGGCATCGTCCGATTCCATCACCACGTCCAGAAGCACCACGGCGATGGCCGGATTCCGCTCCAGCAGGCTGCGCGCCTCCGCCGCGGTGCCGGCGGACAGGAATTGCGCCGGGCGGCCTTCGAAGGTGAAGCCGCGCAGGACCATCTTGGTGGTGGCATGGATCGCCGGATCGTCGTCCACGATCAGGATGATCCAAGGATCGGCGGGCTCCGGCGCCGCTTCCTTCGCCGGCTCGGCTTCCGTACCCGGCTCGTCGTCGGCGAAAAGAAACTCGTCGCTCATCGCCCCCTCCGCGCCGCCCGCAGCCTCCGGTCGCGGAACGATATCACAGCGCCGCCGCGCGTGAACATGCCCCTGGGGCGCGACACAACCTCCCCCCGGCAGGGGGCGGGAAACGAGGACAACCTCGGAATGCGCCCTACTCCGTCACCCGGTCGCGCCCGGCGGTGGAGTTGTAGGCGTAGGTCTTCCAGGTCGGCTCATAGCCGTCGTCCGCCTGATTGCCCCAGACCTCCCAGTTGGGACGGGCGCCGCGGGCGAAGAGTTCCAGATAGGGGCCGGGACTGCAGGCTTCGATCAGGGTGTATTGCTCGTCCGGTTTGCGCGAATGCTCGCGCTTGCGGGCGCCGATGCAGTTCACCTGGGTCCGTCCGGGGGCGAGCGTCCGTGCGTTGCCCCCGCGCACGCCGAACAGGATCAGCTCCGTCACGTTGCGGAAGTAAAAACCCACGCCCCGCCCATCGGACCCGCCGTCCTTGCGCAGCTTGTGCCAGACGATGTTGGTCTTGTACGCGAACCCCCAGGCTTCCATCACCCGAAGGCCGTTGGGCAGCAGGGCGTTGGGCACCCAAAGGTAGAGATGCGCGGTGGGCGCCAGGATGCCGGCGACGGGCAGCGCGCAAATCTCCTCCACCGTCATGGTGCCGTAGCGCGACAGGCGGCGGTGCTCCGGCGCCATCTTTCCGGTGCGGTTGGCGAAGCGCCAGGGCGGGTCGGCCAGGACGGTGGCGAAACGGCGGTTCCCGGCGAACTCCGCAAGCTCCGTCACAGGGTCGGGGGTACCGGTCGCGCCCATCGCCGCCTGTCTCTCCCTTCGGTTCGCCTTCAGCCCCTTCGCCCCCCATCTCCAGAGTCAGCGTTGCAGAAGCGGCGCAGCGCGTCCAGGTCGGCGACGGACACCGTTCCGCCCTGCGTCTCCACCCCCACCCCGCGCAGCTTCGCCAGCGCGCGGGAAAAGGTTTCCGGCTGCATGCCGAGGCGCCGCGCGATCAGCGCCTTGTCGAAGGGCAGAGCGAAATTGGCCGCACCCACCCCCTCCGGGCAGAAGCGCAGCAGGAAGCTGCCGACCCGCTGTGCCGTCGGCTGGACCTGCAACTGCTCGATCTGCTGGACGAGATGGCGCAGCCGCATCGACAGGGAGCCCAGCATGGCGAAGGCGATCTGGTCGTCATCGCGCAGGCAGTGGGCGAAACCCTCCGCCGTCAGGGTCATGACACGGGAATCGGCCACCGCCTCGGCGCAGACCGGGAATTTGCCGCTGGCGAACATGGCGGCCTCGGCGAAGGTCTCACCGGGGGCGACGATGGTCACCACCGCCTCCGTCCCGTCGCGGGTCAGGCGGTAGAGCTTCACCCAGCCGTCCAGCAGCGCGAAGAAGCGGTCGGCCTCCTCGTCCTGCACGAACAGGGTGGTGCCGCGCGGCACCGTGCGCACCTGCGCGCTGCTGACGAGAAGCTCCAGCGACCGGTCGGGCAGGCGCCCGAACAGCGCGTTGGACCGCAGCGTGGCGGCGTCCTGGGGCCGGAAGCCCGGCGGGTCGTACTTCATGCCTTCCCTCACCTCCCGTTCCGCGACCCCAAAAAAGGCGCCCCCGAAAACGAACCGGGGCGCCTCCTTGCGGAAGCGCCCCGGCTGTTCTTCAGAAGCCGAAGAAGGCTTAGCGGTACTCGACCTTGCCGGCCTCGGGACCCTTCTGGCCCTGGCGGACGGTCACGCGCACCTGATCGCCTTCCTGGAGCGTCTGCATGCCGGAGCGGCGCAGCACGTTCACATGGACGAACACGTCCTTGCCACCGGTGCTCGGCGTGATGAAGCCGAAGCCCTTGTCGGCGTTGAACCACTTGACGGTGCCGTCGACCTCTTCGCCGCCGCCGGCGTCGTTGCCCCAGCCGCCGCGGTCGTAACCGCCGCCGCCGCCGAAGCCGCCACGGTCATAGCCGCCGCCGCCGAAGCCGCCACCACCGCCAGCGCGGGGCGCACGGGGAGCGGAGCGGGTGGCCGTGGAGGTGTCCACGGACTGGATGGAAGCAACCTGCGGACCCTTCGGGCCGCGGGCGAGGTCGCAAACGATGGTGGCGCCTTCGTCGAGCGCGTCATAGCCGGCGGCCTGGACCGCGGAGACGTGCAGGAAGGCGTCGGGCGAACCGTCCTCGGGGGACACGAAGCCGAACCCCTTGGTGGGGTTGAACCACTTAACGGTGGCGGTGACGTTGGCCTTGGTGATCTCGGGAGCGCGGTAGCCCTGACGGGGCGGGCGGTCGAACATGTGTCTTCAAGCTCATAGAGGATGCCGAATTATCTTTGTCACAGGCTGGGAGCGATCCGTCAAGCACGCCAAAGGCCAGACGCCCGTCCCTGCGACATTCGGCCAAGGGCCGGACCCTCCGTTCGGAAGGGGTGCCGGTCCCGAAGCCTCCCGAAACCACCGCCGGCCGCCGCCATGGGCGCCACCTCCGAAGGGGTATGATTTCCCCTTTGAATTGAATGACTTGATGAGATTTCCACAGCCCCCCGCCGGGCCTTCGCCGCACATCTGGACAGGCCCCGCAAACGCCGCGCGCATACGCCTGTGACAAAATCCCGACATGGTTGTCCGGCCCCAGGGGTCATACGGACGACAGCCATTCCCCCAGCTTCGTCCAGCGCCGCCGTCCCTGCGTCCCGCGCACCGCCATGGCGAGCGCGCGGCGCTGGCCGAGCATCACCACCAGCCGCTTTCCCCGAGTCACGCCCGTATAGATCAGGTTGCGGTGGAGCATCGTGTAATGCTGCGTCACCACGGGAATGACGACCACCGGGTATTCGGAGCCCTGACTCTTGTGGATCGTCGTGGCGTATGCCAGGACAATCTCGTCCAATTCTCCGAAATCATAGGTCACAAGCCGCCCATCGAAGGTGGCGGTCAGCGTTCCTTCTTCCGAATCGACGGCGGATACGATGCCGAGGTCGCCGTTGTAGACCTCCTTATCGTAGTTGTTCTCCACCTGCATGACCTTGTCGCCGGGGCCGAAGGTCCAGCCGAATCGCTCGACTCGGGATTCGCCCGGCGGGTTCAGCACCTTCTGCAATTCGATGTTCAGCGAGCGGGCACCCAGGCCGCCGCGGTTCATCGGGCAGAGGATCTGCACGTCGCGCACCGGATCGGCACCGAATCGGCGGGGAATCCGGTCCCGCACCATCTCGATCAGCTTGGCCACCCCGGCCTCCGGAGTCGCCGCCTCGACGAAATAGAAGTCGCTGTCCTCCCCCGCCTTCGGCCATTCCGGCATCCGGCCGGCGTTGATGCGGTGGGCGTTGACGATGATGCGGCTGGTCGCCGCCTGCCGGAAGATCTCGGTCAGCCGCACCACCGGCACGGCGCCGGAGCCGATCACGTCGGCCAGAACCTGCCCCGGCCCGACCGACGGCAACTGGTCCACGTCGCCGACCAGCAGCAGCGCGGCCCGCCCCGGCACGGCGCGCAGCAGGGCGTTCATCAGCGACACGTCCACCATGCTGGTCTCGTCCACCACCAGCAGGTCGCAGTCCAGCGGGTTGGTCTCGTCGCGCTTGAAGCCGCCGGCCTGCGGGTCGGTCTCCAGCAGCCGGTGGATGGTCCTCGCCTCCAGCCCCGTGCTTTCGGTCAGGCGCTTGGCGGCACGGCCCGTGGGCGCGGCCAGCGCGATGGACACGCCCTTGGCCTTCAGCACGGTCAGGATGCTGTTCACCAGCGTCGTCTTGCCCACCCCCGGCCCGCCGGTGATGACCAGCAGCTTCGCCGCGACCGCCTGGCGCAGCGCCTCCCGCTGCCCTTCGGCCAGGGTGATGCCGGCCTTCGCCTCCACCCAGGGGATGGCCTTCTCCGCGTCGATCGCCGGCCAGGGGACCGGGCCGCCGGCCAGCCGGCGCAGCCGCTCGGCGATGGCCTGCTCCGCCCGGTGGAGCCCGGCCAGGAACAGGCAGGGCTCCCCGCCCAGCGTGTCGGCGACGACCGCGCCGTCCTGCCGCTCCAGTTCCGCCGCTGTCTCCAGGATCGAGGCGTCGATCTCCAGCAGCTTCACGGCCAGCGGGATCAGTTCTGCCACCGGCAGGCCGCAGTGGCCCTGGTCCGTCGCCTCCGCCAGGGCGTAGCCGATGCCGGCCCTCGCCCGGATCATGGCGGTCTTCTCGATGCCCAGCTTCGCCGCCACCGCGTCCGCTGTCCTGAAGCCGATGCCGCGGATGTCGCGGGCCAGCCGGTAGGGGTTCTCGGTGATCAGCCGGATGGCGTCCGGCCCGTAGGTCTTGAAGATGCGCACCGCCCGCGAGGTGCCGACCCCATGGCTGTGCAGGAAGATCATGATCTCGCGGATCACCTTCTGGTCGGCCCAGCCGGCGACGATGCGCTGCGCCCGCTTCGGCCCGATGCCGGTGACCTGCCGCAGCTTGTCCGGTTCCTGCTCGATCACGTCGAACACGGCCTCGCCGAACGCCTTCACCAGCTTCTTCGCGTAGACCGGCCCGATCCCGCGGATGAGGCCGGAGCCGAGATACTTCTCGATTCCCTCCACCGTGGTCGGCGGGGTGGCGCGCAGGAAGTCGGCCTTGAACTGGAGCCCGTGGTTGCGGTCGTTCACCCAGGTCCCGCTGGCCTGCACGAACTCCCCCGCGCTGATCGAGGCGGCGTGGCCGACCAGCGTGACGAGGTCGCGCTGCCCGCGCACCTTCAGCCGCAGCACGCAGAATCCCGTCTCCGGGCTGTGGAAGGTCACCCGTTCCACCAGCCCCGACAGCGGCTCCCGCACCGGCGCGCCCGCCGCGGAGGATGCATGACCGGATATGCTCATGCTCCCCAACATAGTCAGTGCCGGGCCTTTGGGGGAGAGCCGCCATGGTTCTTCAATTCAGAGGAAGACCGGCAATTCGGAGGAAGACCGGAGCGCTGCGAATGTGTACCTTGTCGCCCGAAGCCCGCGCTGGTGACCGGACAGATGGCGCCGCGGCGGGCTTGCGGTGAAAAAACGTCAGCCAATGAACGAAAACCGAAAAACCGCGGTGTCTACGACTTCGGAAGGAAAGAGCAACAATGGTGACGGAACGGATTCAGGTTGGCGGCTTGCAGGTTGCCGCGGAGCTTCACCGCTTCATCGAGAACGAAGCCCTGCCGGGCACCGGCGTGTCGCCGGCGCAGTTCTGGTCGGGCCTTGACGCGATCCTCCACGATCTGGCCCCGCGCAACCGCGCGCTGCTGGCCAAGCGGGACGAGCTTCAGGCCAAGATCGACGAGTGGTACCGCAGCCGCCGCGGCCAGCCGCTGGACCGCGCGGCCCACACCGAATTCCTGAAGGAAATCGGCTACCTGCTGCCGGAAGGCCCGGACTTCGCCGTGACGACGGCGAACGTCGATCCGGAGATCTCCATCACCGCCGGCCCGCAGCTCGTCGTGCCGGTGATGAACGCCCGCTACGCGCTGAACGCCGCCAACGCCCGCTGGGGCAGCCTGTACGACGCGCTCTACGGCACCGACGCCATCCCCGACGCGGATGGGGCGGAGCGTGGCGCCGGCTACAACCCGGTGCGCGGCGGGAAGGTCATCGCCTTCGCCCGTAACGTGCTGGACCGCGCCGCCCCGCTGTCCGACGGGTCGCACGCCGCCGCCGCCGCCTACACGGTGGACAACGGCCGCCTCGTCGTCGCGCTGAAGGACGGCCGCAGCACGGGGCTGGCCGAGCCGGAGCGTCTGGTCGGCTACAACGGCGCGCCGTCCGCCCCGACCGCCATCCTGCTGGCCGACAACGGCCTGCACATGGAAATCCGCATCGACCGCAGCCACCCGATCGGCAAGACCGACGCGGCGGGGGTCGCCGACCTCCTGCTCGAAT
>JAEYPE010000027.1 GCA_023411035.1 Pseudomonadota bacterium | reverse complement strand
GCCGAGGGCGTGCGCGCCCTGGTCGTCCCCGGTTCGGGCCTCGTCAAGGAGCAGGCGGAGGAAGAGGGTCTGGACAAGATCTTCACCGAGGCCGGCTTCGAGTGGCGTGAGCCGGGCTGTTCCATGTGCCTCGCCATGAACGCCGACCGCCTGTCGCCGGGCGAGCGCAGCGCCTCCACCTCCAACCGCAACTTCGAGGGCCGCCAGGGCCGCGGCGGGCGCACCCACCTGGTCAGCCCGGCCATGGCCGCTGCGGCGGCGGTGACCGGACACCTGACGGACGTGCGCAGCCTCTAAGGCTTGCGCGGCTTGCGATCGGAAAGACCACCAGAGCGGGGGCGGAGGAATCCGTCCCCGCTCCGGCTTTTCCGCCTCCCTCAATCCCCCCGCCCGCGGCGGCGGCCCATCAGCCCGTCCGGGCGGTAGATCAGGAAGAGGGTGAGCAGGCCGAAGGCAACGATGTCCTTGTAGGCGATGGCGAAATAGGCCGACCAGAAAGTCTCCACCAATCCCAGCAGCGCGCCGCCCAGCATGGCGCCGGGGACCGAGCCGATGCCGCCCACCACCGCGGCGGCCAGCGCCTTGAAGCCCACCAGATAGCCCGTGTAGAAATTGACCCCGCCGTAATAGAGCGCGATCACCGCCCCCGCCGCCGCGGCCAGCGCGCCGCCGACCGCGAAGGTGATGGCGATGGTGCGGTCCACATCCACCCCGACCAGTTCCGCCGCCTCCACGTCGTCCGCGCAGGCGCGGAGGGCGCGGCCATAGGCGGTGCGCTGCATGACCGCCCAGAGCAGGACGTACAGCCCCCCGGTCATCAGCAGGATCACCGCCTGCGAGGTCAAGGCGGTGACGGTGAAGGCGCCGTCGCCGATCAGCTCGTGCCGGTCGGCCAGGAAGGGGGCGGGCCACCAGTCGCGGGCGCCGTGCAGCAGCCGCATCCCCTCCTGATAGGCGATGGACAGGCCCACGGCGGCGATCAGCGGCGCGTGGTTGCGGGTGTGGCGCAGGCGGCGGAACACCAGCCGGTCCATGGTCCAGCCCTGCACGGCGGTGAAGGCCATCACCGTGGCGAAGACGCCCAGCACGGCCAGCGGCATGCTGCCCAGCCCGGCCATGCCCAGCGCCGCCGCTCCCATGGCGGTCAGCATGGCGCCGATCATCGTCAGCTCGCCCATCGCCAGATTGATCTGCCCCAGGATGCCGTAGACCAGCGTGTAGCCCAGAGCCAGAAGCCCATAGACGCAGGCCACCGTGGCCGCGTTGATGACCTGTTGCAGGAAAAACAGAAACGGTGCCCAGTCCGTCTTGGCACCCCGTTCCGTTCCGGTCGAATCCGGCGGCAGCCCGAGGCGCGCCGCGGGCAAGCCGGCCCAGACGCGAAGCATGGTGAATTGCATGGGCGTCAGCCACCCGATGCGGTCGGTCGCCACCGCCACCAGCTCGTGCCGGCGCGAATCGAAGAAGCGTCCGCCGAAGCGGCAGGCGATCCAGTGGGTCTCGGCTCCCGCGTGGTAGGTCAGGCGCAGCGCCGGTTCCCCGCCCGCCATCTCCCCGCCGGCCATCTCCTCCGTGTCCACCACGGTGACGGGGCCGGGTTCGAAGGCGGGGATCAGCTTCCGGCACAGGGCCGCCTGATCGCCGTCCACGCCACAGCCGGTCAGCAGGAGCAGGGCGGCCAATACAAAAGCGTGCGGGAACAGGCGGAGCGGCGGACGGCAATGCACGGCGGAGGAAACCCGGCCGGTTGTTCGGTCGCCTGGGAATCTATCGGTTCTTGGGGTGAAAGGCCAGCCGCCGTCCGGGCGTCAATAGCGGGCGCCGACGAAATACAACCCGTCCGGCGGCGCGGTCGGTCCGGCGGCGGAGCGGTTGCGTGCCTCCAGCGCCCGGCGCAGGTCGTCGGCGCTCCATTTGCCGGCCCCGACCAGTTCCAGCGTGCCCACCATGTTGCGCACCTGATGGTGCAGGAAGGAGCGGGCGGCGGCGTGCACCCGCAACTCCTCGCCCACCCGCTCCACGGCCAGCCGCTCCAGCGTCTTGACGGGGGAGTTGGCTTGGCAGAGCGAGGCGCGGAAGCTGGTGAAATCGTGCTGTCCGACCAGGATCTGCGCGGCTTCGTGCATCGCCTCCGCATCCAGCGGGCGCATGACGTGCCAGGCGCGGCCCGTGTCCAGAGCCAGCGGGGCGCGGCGGTTGACGATGCGGTAGACGTAGCTGCGCCCCAGACAGGTCATGCGGGCATGGAACTCCTCCGGCACCGCTTCGGCCAGCAGGACGGCCACGGGGGCGGGCTTCAGGTGGTAGTTCAGCGCGTCGCGCAGCTTCAGCCCGGTGAATGGCTTCTCAAGGTCGAAATGGCAGACCTGCCCCAGCGCGTGTACGCCCGCGTCCGTACGTCCCGAGGTGTGGACACGTACGGTCTCACCGGACAGGCGCTCGATGGCTTCCTCCAGCGTCTGCTGGACGGAGGGGCCGTTGTCCTGCCGCTGCCAGCCCACGAAGGGCCGGCCATCATACTCAAGGGTCAGTTTCCAGCGCTGCATGCGTCGTCGTCGAGAAGGGTGCCGACCGGCAGTGCGAAGCCGCGCAGGAAGGCGGCGCCGTCCACCGGGGCCTTGCCGGGCCGCTGGACCAGAGTGAGGCGTACGGCTCCGCCGGTGCAGGCGATGGTCAAACGGTCGTCCAGCAGCGTGCCGGGGGCCGCCTTGCGCGCGTCGGGGGCGGGTTCGGCCTTCAGAACCTTGATGCGTTCGCCCTTGATGTCGAACCAGCAGCCGGGCCAGGGGGTGAGGGCGCGGACCTGCCGTTCGACGAAGGCGGCGTCGCGGGTCCAGTCGAGCCGGCCATCCTCGCGGGTCAGCTTGGCGGCGTAGGTCACGCCCTCCTCCGGCTGAGGCTCGGCGGTCAGGCGGCCTGCGGCGATGCCGTCGAGCGCCTGCACGATCAGCCGCGCGCCCATATCGGCCAGCGCGTCGTGCAGGCTGCTGGCGGTGGTTTCCGCGGTGATCGGCACCGCGTCCTTCAGCAGCATGGCCCCGGTGTCCAGCCCGATGTCCATCTGCATGATGGTGATGCCGGTTTCGGCGTCGCCCGCCAGGATCGAGCGCTGGATGGGAGCGGCCCCGCGCCAGCGCGGCAGAAGCGAGCCGTGCACGTTCAGGCAGCCCAGCCGCGGCGCGTCCAGGACCGGCTGCGGCAGGATCAGCCCATAGGCGGCGACCACAGCGGCGTCGGCCTTCAGATCGGCGAACTCCGCCTGCGCCTCGGCGTTGCGCAGCGATTTGGGCGTGCGCACGGGGATGCCCCGTTCCTCGGCGAAGCGGTGGACCGGCGACTTCTGCACCTGCTGCCCGCGTCCGGCGGGCCGGGGCGGCTGGCTGTAGACGCAGACCACCTCGTGCCCGGCATCGACCAGGGCGCGGAGGCTGGGCACGGCGAAGTCCGGCGTGCCCATGAAAACGAGGCGGAGCGGCGTCATGAAGAGTCGTCCAAGGTCGGAAGGTTAGGCGCGCTGCATCTTCTGCACCTTGCGCAGGATCATGTTGCGCTTCAGCATCGACAGGTAATCGACGAACAGAACGCCGTTCAGATGGTCGATCTCGTGCTGGATGCAGGTCGCCAGCATGCCTTCGGCCTCGATCTCGCGCGTCTCGTTGTTCTCGTCGAGGTAGCGGACGCGGACCGACGCCGGGCGGGTGACCTCCGCATACTGGTCGGGCACCGACAGGCAGCCCTCCTCGCACACCGCGGTGTCGTCCGACTTCCAGACGATTTCCGGGTTGGCGAGGCGGATGGGGTTCGGCTTCTCGTCCTTCTCATGCACGTCCACGACGATGACACGCTCCAGAACGCCGATCTGCGGGGCGGCGAGGCCGATGCCCTTCGCGGCGTACATGGTTTCGACCATGTCATCCATCAGCTTGGCGATGCGGGCGTCCACCTGTTCGACGGGCTTCGCCTTCTGCTTCAGGACGGGATGCGGGGCGACGAGGATATCCAGAACGGCCATGGGAACTCAGCAACGGTGCGTGGAAGTGCGACAATCCGTCAAAATATGGGGGGCGGGCCACGAGGTCAAGGAAGGCGGAAAGCGCAACCCGCCGATGTCTTTTTGCCGGTGTCTTTTTGCCTGTCGCGCCTCACAGGGGCGAGCGGGTGATCGACTTGATGGGGCCGCGCGGGTTGCCGGACATCTCGGCGATCTTGCGGTCCTGCTCCTCGATGAAGGCGCGGGCCGGTTCGTCGCCGTCCAGGCCACCCACCAGTGCGCTGGGAACCTTGCGGTTGGAGGTGCGGGCGCCGTCTTCGTACAGAATGTCGAACAGCACGAAGGCGCTGTCCACCGGCTGCTTCTTCTTGGTCTTGGCCATGGGGGGAAACTCCGAAAGTCAGGGTGTGCTTGTAGAAGAAAAGCGCGCAACGGAAAAGGGCACCGGTTGCCCGGTGCCCCCTGAATCCGTGCCGTGCGTGCCGGTCAGACGGCTTTCAGGTTCTCCGCCGAGGTCTTGCCGCGCTTCGGGTCGCGCTGCTCCTCGTAGGAAACCTTCTGGCCTTCGTTCAGGCTGCGCAGGCCCGCGCGCTCAACCGCGGAAATATGGACGAAGACGTCCGCGCCGCCGTTGTCCGGCTGAATGAAGCCATAACCCTTGGTGCTGTTGAACCACTTGACGGTACCGACAGGCATGATTGCCCTCCGATTGAATGAATGGCGCCGCATCGACCGGTGCGGCGCATCAGACTGTGTCCAGGCATAGCGACGATCTGGGCACCCGAAGGCGTAGCAGGCCGGCAGTCCGAAGCAGAATGACAGGAGGGAGATTGGGACCGGTCCCGTTCTTTGCAAGGCGAATCAGAACGGGGAAAATCAGGGTTGCGCCGGACTCTCATACCCGGGCCGCCGCCCGAAGTTCCGGCGCCTGGAGCGGGCGCGGGGCGTGGTCCAGCGGTTCCAGCAGCGGGATCTCCTCCGCGCTGTCGGGGGTGGCGTGCAGATCGCGGAAGCGGCGGGCGGTGACCAGCACGCGGGATTCCAGGCTGCCGACCGCCCCGTTGTAGCAGCCCACGGCCTTTTCGAGCTGCCCCCCCAGCCGCTCCATATGGCCGCCCAGATCGTGCAGGCGCTTGTAAAGCTCGGCACCCAGCGCGCTGATTTCGCGGGCGCTGTCGGTCAGCCGCTCCTGGCGCCAGCCATAGGCGACGGCGCGCAGCAGGGCGATCAGCGTCGTCGGCGTGGCGAGGATCACCCGATGGTCGATGCCCGCCTCGATCAGCGCCGGGTCATGCTCCAATGCCGCGGAGAAGAAGTTCTCGCCGGGCAGGAACAGCACCACGAATTCCGGCGAATCCTCGAACTGGTCCCAATAGGCCTTGGTGCCGAGCTGCTTCATATGGTCCCGCACATGGCGGGCGTGGCGCGACAGTCCGTCGCGGCGGGCGCCGTCGTCGCCGGCCTGCACCCCGTCGAGATAACCCTCCAGCGGCGTCTTGGCGTCCACCACGATGGTCTTGCCGCCGGGCAGCTTGACCACGAGGTCGGGGCGCAGCCGCCCGCCGGCGGACTCCACGCTCACCTGCTCCACGAAGTCGCAGTGGTCGAGCATCCCGGCCATCTCGCAGACCCGGCGGAGCTGGATTTCGCCCCAGCGCCCGCGCGCCACCGGGCTGCGCAACGCGCGGACGAGGTTGCCGGTCTCGGCGCGGAGCTGGGCCTGGGTTTCCACCAGCGACAGCACCTGTTGCTTCAGCCCCTCATAGGCGCCGGCGCGGCTGCGCTCCATCTCCTGGATCTGGCCGTCCATCCGCTCCAGCGACTGGCGCACCGGGGCGACGATGTCGGCGATGGCGGTCTGACGCTTTTCCAGGTCGCCGCGCGCCTGCTCCTGGAAGGTCGCCAGCGTCTCCTTGGCGAGGTCGAGGAAGCTCTGGTTGTTGGAGCGCAGGGCCTCCGCCGACAGGGCCTTGAAACTGTCGGACAGGGTGGCCTGCGCGCGTTCCAGAAGGGCCAGCTTTTCCGCGGCCGACGCGCGTTCGCGGGCCAGCGTGGTGGACAGCTCCGCCTGCCGTTCGCGGGCGGCGGACAGTTCGCCGTTCAGCCGGGCGATCTGGTGGTCGCGGGCCTCCACCTCCTCCCGCAGGTCGTCCTCGAATCGCTCGGCGACGTCCAGCCGGGTAACCAGTTCGGCGCGGATGGCCGCGGCCTCCGCTTCGGCGCGTGCGGCGAACAGGCGCACGATCATCCCCGCGAGCACCGCCCCCAGAAGGGCGCCGGTCAGGACGCCGAGCGCCACCGACTGTGCGTCGAACGCGAACTGCATGAAATTCCCCAAAGATCACTCCTGACATCGAGACTACAGGAACGAATCGGGAAAGAGAACGGGCGATGAACAAAGGCGAAGGGCTTCTGTCCATCTGAACAGTGCCATCTGAACATGGCCGTCTGAACAGGGTGCGATGCGGGCTTGCTCCGCGTACCCGTCTGCGCCATATCCGACGGATGCCCGACGATCCGCCCGCCCAATCGGACTCTCCCAAAGGCCCCCGCGTCCGCGCCATTCCGCCGGGCGACGACCGCGAACGGCTGACGTGCCCGGATTGCGGCTACATCGCTTACCAGAATCCGCTGATCGTCGTCGGGTCGGTGGCGGTGTGGGAGGACCGCATCCTGCTGTGCCGCCGCGCCATCGAGCCGCGCAAGGGCTACTGGACCCTGCCCGCCGGCTTCATGGAGGAACGCGAAAGCACCATGGAGGGCGCGGCCCGCGAGGCGTGGGAGGAGGCGCGGGCGCGGATCGACATCGATTCGCTGCTGGCCGTCTACGACATCCCGCGCATCAGCCAGGTGCAACTGATCTTCCGCGCCCGCCTGCTGTCGCCCGACGTGTCCGCCGGCCCGGAAAGCCAGGAGGTCGGGCTGTTCCGCTGGGACGACATCCCCTGGGACGATCTGGCCTTTCCGACCGTTCATTGGGCCTTGAAGGAGCATCGGTCGCGGCTGGGCCGCACCGACTTCGCCCCGGCGGTGAACCCGACGCCGGACGTTCTGGCGCAGTGGGAGCGGATGCTTTAGCCGGACGTATTATTCCATGGGAGGAGCGGCCGGGAACTTCGCCACCAGTTCCGCCGTGCCCTCATCCCTCTTCACGGTCAGGGGCAGCCATGTGCCGGGGGCCTGCCGCTGCACCACGGCCGTCAGGTTGGACACGTCACGGACCGGGGCGCCCGCCGCCGCGACCACGATGTCGCCCGCCGCCAGCCCGGCGGCGGCGGCGACGCTGCCTTCCGCGACGGAGCGCACCCGCACTCCCTCCTGCTCCTGCTCCAGAATCACGCCCAGCCGTGGGCGGGGCGGTTCGACCGATGCCTCGCTGTCGCCCAGCCCGTAAACCGCGTCGGCGATTCGCCCGTCCAACTCGTCACAGGGGCGGTCGGAGTCCCAGGGAAGCAGGACCACGCTGTCCTTGATCCCCAGATCGGCAAGCTGGTGGGGCACGCCGTCGCGCCCTTCGATGTGCCCCTGACCCAGGATGGCGACGACGGTGCGGCCGGTCCGGCGCCGGGTGTCGGCGATTCGCTCCGCCATCGCGCGGTCCCAGACGGATTGTGCCTCGACGAAGCGCTCGAAGCTGCCGGACCGGCGCTCGTTCGGGCCGTGGGCGGCCATCGCTTTGCGCAGCCGCTCGGTGTAGGAGGGCGGGGGAGGGGCCGGGTCGCCCACGCCCTCCCGCTCGGTGGCGGGAATGGCGTCCCAGCCCTCGCGCGCGGTGCGGCTGACCAGCCCACGGTCCACGTTCAGCGCGATCACCGGCAGCCGGTTCATGCGGGCGAAATGCAGGATCGGCAGGTAGAAGCGCGCGTCGTACCCCCAGACCTTCTGCCAGTTGGTGTCGCGCAGCAGCTCCGCTTCGGTCAACTGCCCGGCGCTCCAGCGGTCCAGGACCGGCTGGACGCTGCGCGGGAACATCTCCATGCCGACCGCCAGATCGGGATTCAGCGCGTGCAGCGCCGCCAGCGTGTGAAGCTGCCAGCGGTGATGGTCGGCGCTGTCGTGCCGTTCCCCCAGCAGGACGGCGGGGGCCGCGGCGGCGCGGCGCAGCAGGCCGGCGGTGTTCTGCGGGCGGGCCGAGGCGTCGGACCAGCCGCCGGGCGGCACACAGGCGGCGGCCTTCGCCTCGATACCGCTTCCCACGCCGGCCAGGATGCCGCCGGAAAGCAGAAGGACAGCCATGAAACGGGGGAGCACGTCGGCGGTTCTCCAAGGGATGGGGGGCGGTCGGGACAAGGCTGAAGGTTGGGCGGCGCAGTGCGCCCGTCAACGGTGTCGGGTCCGACCGTCAACGGCCCCGCTGGCGCAACGGCGTGAAGCGGGTTATCGTGGACATCATGCCGCACCGTAAAACCGTCATTCTCACCGGCGCCAGCCGGGGCATCGGCCACGCCACCGTGCAGCGATTCAGCGCCGAGGGCTGGCGGGTCATTTCCTGTTCCCGCGAGGAGGTGCCGGACCATTGCCGGCGCGATCCGAACTGGACCCACCACATCGCGACGGACCTGTCCGATCCGGACAGCCGCGCCCGCTTTCTGGAGGAGGCCAACCGCGCGCTGGACGGCGAGCCGCTGCACGCGCTGATCAACAACGCGGGCATCTCGCCCAAGACGCCGATCAAGGAGCGGCTCGGTTGCCTGAACGGGGCCATCGAAGGCTGGCACCGGGTGTTCGAGCTGAACTTCTTCGCCCCGCTGGTGCTGGCCCGCGGTTTCGCGGCGCCGCTGTCGCGGGGGAAGGGGGCCATCGTCAACGTGACCTCCATCGCCGGCCACTCGGTGCACCCCTTCGCGGGGTCGGCCTATTCGACGTCCAAGGCGGCGCTGTCCGGCCTGACCCGCGAAATGGCCGTGGAGTTCGCGGAGATCGGCGTGCGCGTGAACGCCGTGGCGCCGGGCGAGATCGAAACCGCGATGACCGGCCCGGAATACGACGTGCTGATTCCGCGCATTCCGCTGAAGCGCATGGGCACGCCGGAGGATGTGGCGGCGGTGATCTTCTACCTCTGCGGCCCCGATTCGGGCTACGTCACGGGGACGGAGACGTTCATCACCGGGGGGCAGCACCTGTATTGATGCGGGTGTTCGCCCGTTGGGGACAACAGGGATTGCACGGATTTCTCTTTAATTAATCCGTGCAATCCGTGAAGACCCGGTTGCCCGCAAGACTCCAATCCCTCAGCCGAGGTTGTGCTTCGCCACCACCGCCGCGAAGTCTTCCCCGAAATGCTCGCCGACGCGGATGACCGACACGCCGTGCGGGATTTCCTTCAGGGCCGGGTTGTCCAGGCTCATGGAGGTGAGCAGGGCCATCGGCACGTTGTGCGTCACGCTCATGGCGCGCAGGCCGCGGATCAGGTCGAGACCGGACAGGCCGTCCATCACCATCGACGCGATCAGCATGTCCGGCGGGACGCGCACGGCGAGGCTGATCGATTCGATGGGATCGCTGACCGTCACCGTGCGGAAGCCGCAGGCCGCCAGCTCCGTCCCCACCTTTTTGGCGACGACCTTGGACGGGGTGACCAGCATGATCTCGACGTTGCTGATCTGGATGTCGGTGATTTCGAACTGGTAGCGCACCGGCAGGGCGCGGATGATCTGGTTCGTTTCGGCGACCTGCGGCTGCTCGGCGCGGTCCACCAACTGCGCGATCCGGTCCACGAAGGTCTGCGCGTCGTTCAGTTCGCGCAGTTCCAGCCGCTTCAGGCCGGACAGATAGTCTTCCAGACGGTGCGCGACGAGGCTGACCGTGGGATAGCCGAAGCTGGTCCCCATGCCCTTGAAATTGTGAGCTTCCAGGCGCAGGAGGCCGATCGCCTCGCCATGCTCCCGCGTGCCTTTGGCCACACCGTCCAGCGTGGCGTTCATCACCTCCAGCCGGTCGCGGGCGTCGTCGATGAATTCGACGCGCAGGCGGTCTTCAAGATCGTCGGGCGACAGGTTGGAAGCCATGGCGAGGGTCCTGACTATGCTTTCGGGTTAGGCGGTTTGTTCCCCGAAAGTTACACCAGAACCCCTATATGAAACAAACATCCGCATGAAAGGCGGCTAAAACGCCGCGCCGCTCACAACCGCGACAGGAGGTTGTTGAACCAGTTCAGCCGCTCTTCGGCCTGTGCGATGTCGTGCTCCAGCCATTCGGCGAAGTGGCCGTCCGTTCCGGCGCTCGCCCGCTTCAAGTCGCCCAGCCGCGCCAGTTCCGTCTCGGACAGGGAAGCGAGGTGGTCGATCTGGTCGCGCTGCGACTCGGCGTCCAGCAGATGCAGGAAGCGCAGCTTCAGCGCGATCACCAGCTTGTTCAGCCCGTCCGCCGACGGCGCGCGCACATTGGCGCGCATCAGCGTGTCGAACTCCGCCCGTCCGGCCGCGGTCGCGCCGAGCAGGGCGTTGTCCTCCATGCCGGTGCCGTCCAGCGCCTCGATCAGCCCCTCATAGCGCAGCATCTCCAGCGAGGTGCCCATGAGGTCGAGCGACGGGCCGACGATGCGGTCGAGGAAATGGCGGAGCGCGCCGGCCAGATCGGCGTAACGCTGCGGCCCGTTCTGGATCAGCGTGCCCAGGACGGCGAGGCGCACGGCCTCCTTCGGCATCAGCGAGTTGTCACGGTACATGGCGAACTCCTGGGCGGTGGCGATGGGGCGGTAACGATGAAACGGACCGGACGTTGCGAAGCGTTCGCAGTCTAGTGTCTAAAGGTAAGACGCTCCGGCCCGCAAGTCCAGAGCGTCGATGCCGTCACCGCAGGAGATCGCCAAGCCCCCCTCTCCCGCCGAGAGAAAGAGGGGCGGGTCCCTTACGCCGCCAGACGCAGGTCCAGCCGGCTCCACACGTCGAGCAGGGCGTCCACGAGCCGCGCCATATCGGCGTCGCTGTGCAGCGGGGTGGGGGTGAAGCGCAGACGCTCGGCCCCGCGCGGCACGGTCGGGTAGTTGATCGGCTGCACGTAGATGTCGTGGCGTTCCATCAACTCGTCCGAGGCGCGCTTGCAGCGGTGGGCGTCGCCGACCATCACCGGGACGATGTGGCTGACCGACGGCATCACCGGCAGGCCGGCGTCGGCCATCAGGCGCTTCAGCGTCGCCGCGCGCTCCTGGTGCCGGTCGCGCTCCGTCTGGCTGGTCTTCAGGTAGCGGATGCTGGCCAGGGCGCCCGCAGCCAGGACCGGCGACAGGGAGGTGGAGAAGATGAAGCCGGCGGCGAAGCTGCGGATGCAGTCCACCAGCGCGGTGGAGCCGGTGATGTAGCCGCCCTGCACGCCGAACGCCTTGCCCAGCGTGCCTTCGATGATGGTCAGGCGGTCCATGGCGCCGTCGCGCTCCGCCACGCCGGCGCCGCGCGGACCGTACATGCCGACCGCATGCACCTCGTCCAGATAGGTCATGGCGCCGTGCTTCTCGGCGACGTCGCAGAGGTCATGGATCGGGGCGATGTCGCCGTCCATGGAATAGACGCTTTCGAAAGCCACGACCTTCGGGCGGTCCGGGTCGATCTGCGACAGCAGTTCGTCCAGGTGCTTGGGATCGTTGTGGCGGAAGATGTGCTTTTCGGCGCCGCTGTTGCGGATGCCGGTGATCATCGAATTGTGGTTCAGGGCGTCCGACAGGATCACGCAGTTCGGCAGCAGCCTGCCCAGCGTTCCCAGCGTCGCGTCGTTCGACACATAGCCGGAGGTGAAGAGAAGCGCCGCCTCCTTCCGGTGCAGGTCGGCCAGTTCGCGTTCCAGCAGCACATGGTAGATGTTGGTGCCGGAGATGTTGCGCGTTCCGCCGGCCCCGGCGCCCACGCCGTCGATGGCGTCGTGCATCGCCTTCAGAACGACCGGGTTCTGGCCCATGCCCAGATAGTCGTTGGAGCACCAGACGGTGACCTCCCGCTCCTTCCCGGCGTCGTCGCGGAAGGTGGCTTTCGGAAAGTTCCCCGCGTGCCGTTCGAGGTTGGCGAAAACCCGGTAGCGGCCATCCTGCTTCAGGGTGGCGATCTGGGTGCGGAAAAAGCTCTCGTAATCCATCGCGCGTTCCGTTCGCGGTCATCCGAAGGGGCGGGTGTCGTCCGGGCGGTCCAGCCGCCGGGCGTATCACGTTAGGAAGATGGCATGTTCGTCGCCGCGTTACCACCCGGCATTGACCGAGGTCAAAAGCTCCGTCCAGCGAAAGTCCTAATCCCGTCCGTCCAAAGGCTTTGTGACATTTTCGTAACGAAACATTCTCCGGTCGGCAGGTTTCTTACCGGGGAAAGCCGCTGTGCCGTGAGGGGGTGAAACTCTATTTCTCTTATGAGTTCCAATATAGAACGATTTTTTTGCGACTGCGTAAAAGTATAACTGGCAGCAAATTTCCGCTCCTGCCCGTTCCAATTGGGCCGATTACCTTTGTCTTGACTGTTTTACGCGCAAGGTCGTATGGACGCCGCCAGCGGGAAAGTAGAAAAACTCCCTCAACCCGTCGATGAGGAGTGTTGCACGATGAATGCCGTTCTGACGTTCGTCAGCGATCAGGGCCGGCGAATGTCTGGTCGGGCGTTGAACAGCGGTGCTGCCGGTGGAAGCCGGATCATCCCCTTCCGTCCGCTGCCCCGTCCGGCCACCCTGGCGGCGTCCACGCCTCCGGCCTGTGAAGAAGAGGTTTCCCGTATGGCAGAGCCCGCGTCGCAGCCGGTGCGTTTGGCCCGGCTGATCCGGATGGCGAGCGTCGGCGGCTACATCGCCGTGCACAACGGCTCGCTGGTGGAACTGGACGGACGGGTGATCTGGCCGACCGCCGAGTCCCTGATCCACGACGCGGCGGCGGCGGGCGTGCCGGTTTCCACGCACGTCATGAATACCGCCCGTCCCTGACCCCGCCATTCGATGACCCCGCCTTTCAACGAAAAGGGCCGCCCGCGCCGTTCGGCGGGGCGGCCCTTCGTCGTGCGGCAGTTCCTGTTTATCCGCTCTTGATTATCCGCGCAGGATGGGAATCGCGGCGTCCAGCGCCGTGGTCAGACGGTCGAACATCACGTTGATGTCCTCCTCGCCGATGACCAGCGGCGGGCAGAGCGCCACGCTGTCGCCCATGGCGCGGATGATCAGGCCGTTCTCCTGGGCCAACCCGTTCACGACGGCGCCGGCCCGGCCCACCGGCTCGAACGGGGACTTGGATTCCTTGTCGGCGACCAGCTCGATGGCGCCGATCAGGCCGATGCCGCGCGCCTCGCCGACCAGCGGATGGTCGGCCAGGGCCTTCAGCCGGCGCTGGAACAGCGGGGTCACGGCGCGGACGTGGCCGACCAGGTCCCGCTCCTCGTAGATCTTCAGCGTCTCGATGGCGACCGCGGCGGCCACCGGATGGGCGGAGTAGGTGTAGCCGTGGCCGAAGGTGCCGATCTTCTCGCTCTCCGCCACGCAGGCCCGATAGACCGCGTCCGACACCAGGACGGCGGAGATCGGCAGATAGCCGGAGGAAAGCTGCTTGGCGCAGGTCACGATGTCCGGCTGCATGCCCATGGTCTGGCTGCCCCAGAAATTGCCGGTGCGCCCGAAGCCGCAGATCACCTCGTCGGCGACCAGAAGGATGTCGTACTTCTTCAGGACCGCCTGGATCTTCGCGAAATAGGTCGCGGGCGGGACGATGACGCCGCCGGCCCCCATCACCGGCTCCATGAACATGGCGGCGACGGTCTCCGGCCCTTCGGCCAGGATCAGCTTTTCCAGGTTGTCCGCCAGACGGGTCGCGAAATCCTCCTCGCTCTCGCCCGGCTCGGCGAATCGATAGTGGTGCGGGCAGTCGGCGTGGTGGATGCGCGCGATGGGCAGGTCGAAATCGCGGTGGTTGTTCGGCAGGCCGGTCAGGCTGGCCGTCGCCACGGTGACGCCGTGATAGGCCTTCACGCGCGACAGGATCTTCTTCTTCTCCGGGCGGCCCAGCGCGTTGTTGTAGTACCAGATCAGCTTGACGGCCGTGTCGTTCGCCTCGGAGCCCGAGTTGGCGAAGAACACCTTGGACATCGGCACCGGCGCCAGCTTGATCAGCCGCTCCGCCAGGTCGATGCCCGGCTCGTGGCTCTTGTGGCCGAAGACATGATAGGTCGGCAGCTTGCGCATCTGGCGGGTGGCGGCCTCCACCAGACGCTCCTCACCCCAGCCCAGCGACACGCACCAGAGGCTGGCCAGCCCCTCGATGTACTCCTTGCCGCTGTCGTCGAAAACGCGCACGCCCTCGCCCCGTTCCACGATCAGGGGACCCTGGGTTTCGTGCGCGTGCAGGTTCGTGTAGGGGTGCAGGAAATACGCCTTGTCACGGCTGGCCGCGGAATTTCCGGCCCCGGAATTTCCAATCGCCGCGATGCCCTGTTCGGTCATGTTCGCTTTCCCTGTGTTCGCTGCCGGAGCTGGTGGTTGCCGGTGCCGGTTCGCCGGTGTTGAAAATGTTAAACGCCGCCGCCGATCATAGCCATGCTTCGCCCTTCCGACAAAGCCGGAGAATGAATGGTGGAGCGGGCATGCCCGCCTTGCATGGCACCCCGTCACTGGACGCGCAGCCCACGGCGGCGTATCCGGTTGGCCGGGCTTTGGAAGCGAAGGGGGAAGCATGGTCACCTTGTATGGAATGCCGAGCACCGCGTCGATGGCGCCGCACATCCTGCTGCGCGAGATCGGGCTGCCGTTCGAACTGGTTCTGCTGGACCGCGGCACCGGCGCGCACAAGGCGCCGGACTATCTGCGCCTTAATCCCAACGGGCGGGTGCCGACCCTGGTGGACGGCGATCTGGTGCTGTTCGAATCGGCGGCGATCTGCCTGCATCTGGCCGATTCCTACCCCGCCGCCGGTCTGGCCCCCGCGCTGGGCACGGCGGAGCGCGCGCAGTTCTACAAGTGGCTGGTCTTCCTGACCAACACCGTCCAGGCCGACATGCTGGTCTATTTCTACCCCGAACGCCATGTGGAGGGGGAGGCGGCGCAAGCCTCCGTGAAGGCCATGGCGGAGGCGCGGCTGCTGGAGCGCTTCAGGCTTCTGGATCACGCGCTGGGGGATCGGGAATGGTTCCTGGGCGACCGCTACAGCGCCGTCGACCCGTACCTGTTCATGCTGGCGCGCTGGACCCGCTTCATGGGCGCTCCGGCGCGCAGCCTGCCCAACCTCCGCCCCTACCTCGCCCGCGTGCTGGCCCGCCCCGCGGTGCAGGCGGCGTTCGAGGCCGAAGGGCTCGGCGATCCGTATTACTGAGGGAAGGGGATTCCGCCGCTCGGCTTTTACGAATGAGGCGGCATCTGCCAGGGCAGGTGCTCGGCGCCGACCAGCCGGTCGGCGTCGGCGGCGGGCATCGGGCGGGCGAAGTGGTAGCCCTGCCCATAGTCGCAGGCGAGCGCGCGCAGCAGGTTGGCGTCGGCGCTCGTCTCGATGCCCTCGGCGATGACGTCGAAGCCGAGAAGGCGCGCCAGATCCATGATGATGCGGACGATGGCGCGGTTTTCCTCCGACTGGTGCATGGCCATGACGAAGGAGCGGTCCACCTTCAGGCTGTCGATGGGCAGCTTGTGCAGGTAGGACAGCGACGAATAGCCGGTGCCGAAATCGTCGATGGACATCTTGATGCCCAGCCCGCGCAGGTTCTGCAGCAGGCGGATCGCCTGCTCGGCCTTTTCCATGACCGCGCTTTCGGTGATCTCCAGCTTGATCCAGGACGGCTCGGCCCCCGTCTCGCGCAGCACGTCGCGCACCAGCGAAACCATGTCGGGATCGTTCAACTGGCGGGTGGACAGGTTGATGCTCATGAACAGGTTGGCGGAGCCGGGCAGGCGCTTGTCCTGCCATTCGGCGATCTGCCGGCACGCCTCGCGCAGCACCCAGGCGCCCAGCGTGACGATCAGGCCGGTGCTTTCGGCGATGGGGATGAAAATGCCGGGCGGGATGTTGCCGCGCTCCGGATGGTTCCAGCGCACCAGCGCCTCGAACCCGGCCAGCCCGCCGGTGACCATCTCCACGATCGGCTGGTAGGCGACCCACAGCTCCTCGCCCCGTTCCAGCGCGCGGCGCAGGTCATGCTCCAGCCGCACCTGCTCAACGACTCGGGCGTGCATGGCCGGATCGAACCAGGCGTGGCGCCCGCCGCCCTGCTCGCGGGCGCGGCCCGTGGCGATCTCTGCGTCGCGCAGCACGTCCTCGGGCCGGGTGTGGGCTTCGCAGGAAGAGGCCACGCCGATGCTGGCCGACAGGAACACCGAGGCGCCCGACGCGGTCTTGGCGGAGCGGACCAGCGACGCGATGGCGGTCAGCCGCTCCTCCACCGCCAGCGCGTCCTGCGTGCCGCCGATCAGCAGCGCGAAGGCGTGGTCGCTGATTCGGGCGATCAGGTCGAACGAACCGGCCTGCACGCTCAGCCGCGTGGCGACGTCGGTCAGAATCTCGTTGGCGAAGCCCTGGCCCAGGCTGGTGCGCACGTCCACGAATCGGTCGAAATCGACGATGACCAGCGTGAAGGGTTCGCCCATCGCGTGGAAATCGGCCATGTGCTTGACCAGCAGAAGCCGATTCGCCAGCCCCGTCACCGGATCATAGTAGGCCAGCCGGAACAGGTCGTCCTGCGTGCGCCGCCGGTCCGTCATGTTCTGCATGATGACGAAATAGCCGGCGATGGAGCCGTCCGGCTTGCGGTAGGGCGCATGCACCCGCGTCACATAGTCGTTGCCGCCGCCGGCGCGGGGAAGCCAGCCTTCCACCTGCACCGTCTCGCCGTCCAGGGCGCGCTCGACCGCGGCGCTGTTGTTGCGCAGGGTCTCCGGCCCCAGGATGTCGCCCACCGTGGTCCCGACGATGGAGTCCGGCGTGCGGTCCATGTAGGTCAGATACGCCTGGTTGGCGTAGAGATGCCGCCGCTGCGTGTCGAACAGGCCGACCATCGCCGGCATGACGTCCAGAAGTTGCCGCAGGGTGTCGAGCGCCGGAGCCCCGGAATCGGTGCCGGACAGGGCTGAGGCAAGGGAGGCGAGGTGAGAGTCCGGCTTCATGGGCGGGAATGGTCGAGACACCGTTGGGAGTACCACGGTCAACACTTACGCGAAAGAATGCCCGCCCGTCAAAACCAAAGCCATCGAAGACGGCGGAAAGCATCTCCGAACTATAGTTGCCGGGAGGCGGCGCCGACCATCATACTCGGGTATTCATGCAAATCAAGGTTGACCGCTTCGCCGAAAATGTTTCGATTTGTACCGGCGGCGCTGACTCGGCCCGCTGACTCGGCCCGGCGGGCGGCGCGGGCGCGCAGAAGCGGCATGCCAGCGTTCCCCATTCTGACCATCGCCAGAACCGCCTCCGCCGGGCTATATTTCGACCAATGCGCGAGAAGAGGTGGTGCATGACGATCGCCCACCCGCGCGAGCGAGGGAGAATCGCCATGGCACTGAAGGATCTGCTGGTGGTTGTGGACGACACAGCCGCCGCATCGGCGCGAATCGACGCCGCCGCCCAATTGGCTGCGCGCACCGACAGTCACATCACCGGCCTCTACCCCATCATCCCGCTGACCCTGCCGGGCTATGTCGAAGCCGAACTGCCGGATGAGGTGCGCGCCATGCAGCGCGGCTTCACCGAGAGCCAGACCGCCAAGGCGGAAGCCCTCTTCGCCGACGCGGTGCGCCGCAACGGCCTGACCGACCGTTCGGAGTGGCGGGGCCTCTACGGACACCCGATGGATACCGCGGCGCTGCACGGGCGCTACGCCGACGTGGTGGTGGTCGGGCAGGCCGATCCGCACCGCGACCGTGACCATCCCATCGTGCTGCCGCAGGATCTGGTGTTCGAATGCGGGCGGCCGCTGCTGGTCGTGCCCTACGCCGGCAACTTTCCCCATATCGGGGAGCGTGTGCTGGTCGCCTGGAACGGCAGCCGCGAGGCGGCCCGCGCGGTGGCCGACGCCATGCCCATCCTGACCGCCGCCAAGCGCGTGGTGGTGATGGCGGTCAACCCCAAGTCCGGCCCCGCCGGCATCGGCGACGAGCCGGGGGCCGACATCGCCAAGCACCTGTCGCGCCACGGCTGCCGGGTGGAGGCCACCCACATCGTCACCGACCAGATCGATCCGGGCGATACGCTGCTGAACACGGTCGCCGACGAATCCTGCGATCTGCTGGTCATGGGCGCCTATGGCCGGTCGCGCCTGCGCGAGCAGGTGCTGGGCGGCATGACCCGCTACATGCTGGAGCACATGACGGTTCCGGTGCTGATGAGCCATTGATGAGATCCGCTTGACGGAGGGCCGCTTGACGGAGGGCCGTCCGGCCTTTCGTGAACGGTCCTTCCGGGAATAGTCCGGCGCCGCCGCCTGTTCATCACGGTGCGGCGGCGCGTTTCGGGCGCCGCCGGACCCGCGAAGGAAGGCCGGCATGAGCGCGCTGATTCCCACGTTCCTTCACCGCATTCTTCCCCGCGGCATGGCCGCGGTATCCCGTCCGGCGGCCCGCCTGGCGGTGTTGGGCATCGCCGGAGCGCTCGCGCTTGGGGTTTTTCCCACGGCGGCGGACGCGCATGGTCCGCGTGACCGCGGCCCCTGGTATGGCGGGCCTTCGTATGGCGGACCTCCGTACGGCGGGCCTTCGGTGATCGTGCCGCCGCCGGGAAGCCGGGTGATCGTCGTGCCGGGCTACCGCCCGCCGCCGCCCGTGGTGATCGCTCCGCCGCCCCATTGGGGGCCGCCGCCCCGCCACCACCATCACCGCTCCTGGCGGAACGATTGGGGGCCGCGCCCCTATCCGGGGCCGAGCGTGCAATTCCATGGCGGCTGGTCCATGGGTCGGGGCTGGTGACGCGCCTGCCGGCCTGAGCAAAGCTCTGGAGAGCTTCAACCGGATTGTCTTTTCCCGCGCCGGCTCAGCCGTCTGCGCCGGACGAAATGTCGGGCGAAATCCGGTTGTCGTCGTTGCGGTCGACGCGGGCCACGGATCGGGTTCCCCACGCAGGGCACCACCGGCTTTCCCTCGGCGCGTGCCCCTCGGCGCGTGCCGCCTTATGGCGCCCTTATGGCACCGTTGCGCTCGGCATCGCCGATCATCGGCGGGTGAGCTGGACCAGCGGATGGTCCGGCGCGATGGCACGGGCGGTTTCCATGGCTTCCGCGGCCTCCCCGGCGCGGTCGAGGCTTTGCAGCGTGCGGGCAAGACCGACATGGGCGTGGACGAAACGGGGAGCCGCCGCGATCACCATGCGGAACGCCTCCTCCGCCTCCTTCAGCGCGCCGCGGGCGTTGAGCGCCTCGGCAAGGTTGTAGCGGGCTTCCAGATACTCCGGCACCAAAGCCAGCGCGGCGCGGAAGGCGGCCTCCGCTTCCTCCAGCCGGCCCAGCTCGTGCAGGGTGGTGCCGCGGAAATTGTGCATTTCCGGCGCGTCGCCGCGCAGGGCCAGCGCGGCGCGGAAGGCGGCCTCCGCCTCCTCCAGCCGGCCCAGCGCCTTCAGCGCGTTGCCCAGGTTGCCGTGAAGCTCCGGCAGGCGGTCGTTGAGGGCGATGCCGGCGCGGAACGCCTCCTCCGCCTCCGCCGTGCGGCCAAGCTGGAAGAGCAGGCTGCCGCGGCTGTTGTGAAAGGACGGGTCCCTGCCGTCCTCCGCGATGGCGCGGGCGATGAGATCCAGGGCGCCGTCCGGATTGCCGGTGTGGGCGGCGACGATGCCCAGCAGGTGCAGGACCTTCGCGTTGTGCGCATCCGTTTCCAGGATCGCCCGGCAGGCCGCCTCCGCCCCCCCGAGATCGTTCGCCCGCAGCATGCGGATGGCGTCGTTCAGGGTCGGCGGTGTGTCGGTCATCGCGGCGGCTCCGGGGCGGCGGGAGATCGTTCAACGACCGCACCATAGCCGGAAAGCGGGCCGCACGCATGGGAAACCCTCTTCCGGACCCGCCCGAAAGGGGGCCGGAAGAGGGCATTCGGGCTGCTTACCCCGCCGTCAGGCCGCGGAGCTGCCGGTTCGCCACCGCCAGCATGGACAGATCGACGTTGGGCTGGGTGCGCAGTTCGGACAGAAGCTGCTCCACCCGCTCCACCACCGGGCGGCGGTGGGCGATCCAGGCATCCACGGGAGACTCCGCGGGCAACTGGTCCACCGCCTCCAGAACGCGGGTGGTCAGCGCGGTCTGGTGGGCGAACAGGTCGTCCACCAGGGCGGTCACCGCCTGCTTCTGCCAGTGGTTTTCCGCCTTCGCCGCGGCGGCCTTGTCGCGCAGCCATTCCAGGCCGAAGCGGCGGCCCAGCATGAAGTAGACCGCGGCGACCTCCGCCACGTCCCGACCGGTGCGCCCGGCGATGCGGACGAGGTCGGGGGCGGCGGCCAGCACCGGCAGGGCGGCCATGCGGCGGGCCAGATCGGCGGGCACGCCCTGCTCCTCGTAGGAGGCGACACGGGCCGTCAGGCGGGCGGTCTCCTCCGCGTCCAGCACCCGGTCCAGCCCGGCCAGCAACGCTTCGATGCCGGGCCGGAAGGACTCCGTCTCGCGGGCGATGTCCAGCGGCTGCGGGCAGCTCGCCAGGAACCAGGCGGCGGCGCGCTCCATCAGATGCACCGTCTCCAGGATCATGGCGGTCTGGAGCGTGGCCGGGACGGCGTTGTCCAGGCTCTCGATCCCCGTCCACAGCGACCGCAGCCCGAAGGCCTCCCGCACGATGGCGTAGGCGCGGGCGACGTCCGCCGGCCCCATGCCGGTCTTCTCCATCATCTCCTTGACGAAGGTCGGGCCGGTGCGGTTGACGAGGCTGTTGGTGACGCTGGTCGCGACGATCTCCCGCCGCAGCCGGTGCCGCTCCACGGCCTCCGCATGAGCCTTGCGCAGCGGCTTGGGGAAGTAGCGCGTCAGGTCGTCGGCCATGAACGGATCGTCCGGCAGGTCCGACGCCAGCAGATCGTCGTAGAGCGTGATCTTGGCGTAGGCCAGCAGCACGGCCAGCTCGGGACGGGTCAGCCCCTCGCGGTCGGCCATGCGGGCGGACAGCTCCTCCTCGTCGGGCAGATACTCGATGGCGCGGTTCAGCCGCCCCGCCTTCTCCAGCGACCGGATCAGCCGCGCCTGCGACTCCAGCGCGCCGGGACCCTGCGCGCGGGCGACGGTCAGGGCCTGGCTTTGCAGGTAGTTGTCGGCCAGCACCAGCCCGGCCACCTCGTCCGTCATGTCGGCCAGCAGCCGGTCGCGCTGCTTCAGCGTCATGTCGCCGCGCGCCACCACGTCGTTCAGCAGGATCTTGATGTTCACCTCATGGTCGGAGGTGTCCACGCCCGCCGAATTGTCGATGGCGTCGGTGTTCAGCCGCACCCCGTGCTGCGCCGCCTCGATGCGGCCGCGCTGGGTGACGCCCAGGTTGGCGCCCTCGCCGATCACCTTGGCCCGCACGTCGCGCCCGTCGATGCGCAGCGCGTCGTTGGCCTTGTCGCCGACCTCCGCGTTCGTCTCCTCCGACGCCTTCAGGTAGGTGCCGATGCCGCCGAACCACAGCAGGTCCACCTCCGCCTTCAGCAGGGTCTGCATCAGCTCCTGCGGGGTGATGTGGTCCTTGGCGATGCCGAAGCGCTGGCGGATCTCCGGGGTCAGCTCCAGCGATTTGGCGGAGCGGTCGAAGACGCGCCCGCCCGCGGACAGCAGCGCCGCGTCATAATCCGCCCAGGAGGAGCGGGGCAGGCCGAACAGGCGCTTGCGCTCCTCCCAGCTCCGCGCGGCGTCCGGGTCGGGATCGACGAAGATGTGCCGGTGGTCGAAGGCGGCGAGCAGGCGGATGTGCCGGGACAGCAGCATGCCGTTGCCGAACACGTCGCCCGACATGTCGCCCACGCCCACGACGGTGAAGTCCTGCGTCTGGGTGTCGTGCCCCAGTTCGCGGAAATGGCGCTTCACCGATTCCCAGGCGCCGCGGGCGGTGATGCCCATCCGCTTGTGGTCGTAGCCGGCGGAGCCGCCCGACGCGAAGGCGTCGCCCAGCCAGAAGCCGTAGTCGATGGAGACGGAGTTGGCGATGTCGGAGAAGGTCGCCGTGCCCTTGTCGGCGGCGACCACGAGATAGGGATCGTCGGGATCGTGCCGCACCACGTCGGCCGGCGGCTTGATGCCCTCCGCGGCGTAGTTGTCGGTGAGGTCGAGCAGGCCGCGGATCAGCGTCTGGTAGCAGGCGATGCCTTCGGCCTGGACCTGCTCGCGCGTGCCGTTGATTGGCGGGCGCTTGACGTAGAAGCCGCCCTTGGAGCCCACCGGCACGATTACGGCGTTCTTCACCATCTGGGTCTTCATCAGGCCCAGAATCTCGGTGCGGAAGTCCTCGCGCCGGTCAGACCAGCGGATGCCGCCGCGCGCCACCCGACCGCCGCGCAGATGGATGCCCTCCATGCGCGGGCTGTAGACGAAGATCTCGACCAGCGGCCGCGGCGCCGGCAATTCGTCGATGGCGCGACTGTCGATCTTGATGGAGATCCAGTCCTTGCCGGCCTGCCAGTAGTTGGTGCGCAGGGTGCTGAGCACGGCATTGTGGAAGCGGCGCAGGATGCGGTCTTCGTCGAGGGTTGTGACGGCTTCGAGGGAAGTGGCG
>JAEYPE010000002.1 GCA_023411035.1 Pseudomonadota bacterium | reverse complement strand
TTAAAGTGGTACGTGAGCTGGGTTTAGAACGTCGTGAGACAGTTCGGTCCCTATCTGCCGTGGGTGTCGGAGTTTTGCGAGGATCTGTCCCTAGTACGAGAGGACCGGGATGGACGCACCTCTGGTGTACCGGTTGTGACGCCAGTCGCATCGCCGGGTAGCTAAGTGCGGACGGGATAACCGCTGAAAGCATCTAAGCGGGAAACCCACCTCTAAACCAGAACTCCCTCGAGAGCCGTGACAGACCATCACGTCGATAGGCCGGGTGTGGACGGGCGGCAACGCCTGAAGCTGACCGGTACTAATCACTCGATCGGCTTGATCCCGCCAGCGCAGCACCACGCGCAGCGGCAAGCCCAAACCCGCAACACAACACATCGCCCAAGAACACGTCCTCCTCACTTACAGCAGCCAAGCCCGTCCGGTTGGATGGTTCGCGTGGGCCGCGGTGACCTGGTGGTCATGGCGGGGCTCCCAACACCCGATCCCATTCCGAACTCGGCCGTGAAACGCCTCAGCGCCGATGGTACTGCGTCTTAAGACGTGGGAGAGTAGGTCGCCGCCAGGTCACCACGGCACACGACACAGCCATACGGACAGACGGTACGGTCAAGGGCCTGAGCACTTAACAATCGCCTTCACGAACACCAGGAACCGGCGCTTCCCAATCGGGAGCGCCGGTTTCTGACGTTTTCTGACGTGGCCCGGCGGACCGGCGAACGCTCCGCCGGGGCTGTCGCGTGCCGATGTCCGTCAGGCGCCGCCAATGCCCTCGGTGAAGGTTTCGCCAGTCTTGGGGTCGATGTCCTCACCTGTTCCCGGCGTGCCCGGCGCGGCCTCGTCGCGGTCGCCGAGCGGCTTTTGAGCGTTCGGGTCATAGCTGCGCGGAGGATGGATGCCGGTGTCGTCCGGTTTTGGCTTGTCGCTCATACCCTACCTCTGTGAAAGGAGTTGCCCCCCTTGCCAACAGAGGCGGCGGCGCAACCTCACGCCGGTGACCGGGCGGATCGTGTCCACGTTCATCGAAACGCCATCGCCGGATTCGGGGGTCCTGACCTGCGAAGCTCCTTGCACCAGGGGCCAGTGAGCCGGAATGGAACGGAGGCGAAGAGAGGTATCTTGTCCGTGGCGGCGGCGGCACCACCTACCCAACGATAGCGACGATGCGGGAGGATGAGGAATGCGCATGGGCCGAACCGCCGCCCTGATGGCCGCCACCACCCTTGCGGCTTGCCTGAGCGTCACGGACGCGAACGCGGTCGATAAGGTGTTCAAAACCGAAAGGGCAATGGTTTCGGTGAAGACCGTCGCGAGCGGCCTCAGCCACCCCTGGGGGCTGGCCTTTCTGCCCGATGGGCGGATGCTGGTGACCGAGAAGGAGGGCCGGTTGCGCATCGTGGCGCCGGACGGCACCGTCTCCGCCCCGGTGAAGGGCGTGCCGAAGGTCGACGACCGCGGGCAGGGTGGGTTGCTCGACGTGGCGCTGGACCCGGATTTTGCGCAGAACCGGCTCGTCTATCTCAGTTTTTCCGAGCCCGGACCGGACGACACCAATTCCACCGCCGTGGTGCGCGGCGCGCTGAATGCCGACGGCACCGCCCTGACCGGCGTCCAAGTGATCTTCTCGCAGAAGCCCAAGGTGCAAAGCCGGATGCATTACGGGTCGCGGCTGGTCTTCGACCGGCAGGGGCACCTGTATGTGACTCTGGGCGAACGCTCGCTGGACCGGTTCCGGACGCAGGCCCAGGATCTCGACTCGCATCTGGGCAAGGTGGTGCGGATCAACCGGGACGGCTCCGTGCCCGCCGACAACCCCTTCGTGAATCGGCCCGGCGCGTTGCCGGAAATCTGGTCCTACGGCCATCGGAACATTCAGGGCGCCGCGCTGAACCCGCAGACCGGCGCGCTGTGGATCAACGAGCACGGCCCGCGCGGCGGCGACGAGGTCAACGTGCCGGAGCCGGGAAAGAATTACGGCTGGCCGGTGGTGTCCTACGGCGTGAACTACAACGGCACGCCGGTCGGGACGGGCAAGTCGAGCGCGCCCGGCATGGAGGAACCGGTGTACCATTGGACCCCGGTCATCGGTTCCTCCGGCATGACTTTCTACACGGGCGATGCGGTTCCCGGCTGGCAGGGCAGCCTGTTCAACGGCGGGCTGGCGACCAGGGAGGTGGTGCGGCTCGAACTCGACGGCACGGCGGTCAAGCACGAGGAACGCATGTTCAGCGATCTGGGCAAGCGCATCCGGCAGGTCAGCCAAGGCCCCGACGGCGCCTTGTACCTGCTGACCGACGAGGACCGGGGCGAGATCCTGCGGGTGGCTCCGGCGGGCAAGCCGTAAGCGCCGGTTCAGCAGTTCCTGTCATGCGTTCCGGCGCGCCGGGGCCTTTTCAGGCGTTCGGCGGCCATCAGGTCGCTGCGGCTGACGCCGATGTCTCTCAACAGGTGGTCGTCGATGCGGCCGGGGGCGCTCGTGGAAGAGGTTCTTGCGCGGTGCCCCTTCAGGCTGCGGCAGATCCCGAGCAGGGCGGCGGTCAGCGATTTCGGCAGGGTCGCGCCGAAGTTGCGGACGGCGGACAGGTTCGGCATGAGGGGTTCCTCCGTTCTGGCGAGGCGTTCTGGCGGGGACTGCCGCGCCCCGCGTCGCCGGTCCTTTTAACGGGCTTTGGCCGGCGCGGATGTGGCGCCCCTCACACCGGACCTGCGCTTTCCGGTCTTTCGGTGGGACGGAAGGGAGGCTACACAGGCGCCCATGCCTTGCATCATTCCTCCTTCGATCATCCTCATCGACGACCCGGACGACCCACGGATCGCGGCCTACCGCGACGTGAAGGAGCGCGACCTCGTGGGTCGGGAGGGGCGGTTCATCGCCGAAGGGGCGGTGGTGCTGCGGACCCTGCTGACCGCTTCGCGTCATGAAACCCTGTCACTGCTGATCGCGGACAAGCGGATCGCGGGGCTGGCGCCCATGCTGGAGGCGCTGCCCGCCACGGTGCCGGTCTACAGCGCGCGGCAGGAGGTGCTGGACGCCATTGCCGGATTCCCGTTGCACCGGGGCATCCTGGGGCTGGGGCGGGCGGCGCCGGCGCCGGAACCGGACGTGCTGCTGGCCGGGCTGGGGCCGCGGGCGACCGTGCTGGTGCTCTGCGGGATCGGCAACCACGACAATGTGGGCGGCATCTTCCGCAACGCGGCGGCCTTTGGAGTGGACGCGGTGCTGCTCGATTCCGGCTGTTGCGACCCGCTCTACCGCAAGGCGATCCGCGTGTCGGTGGGAGCGGCGCTTCGAGTGCCCTTCGTCCGGATTCCGGTGGGGAGCGATCCGGTCGCCCTGCTGGAGCGGCACGGTTTCGCTGCGGTTTCGCTGAGCCCGGCGGGGGCGGTGACCCTGGCGGGCCTGCGCCGTCCGGAGCGCGCGGCGCTGCTGCTGGGGGCGGAGGGGCCGGGGTTGCCGGCCTCGGTCCTGGCGCGGACGCGGACGGTGCGCATTCCCATGGCGCCGGATTTCGATTCGTTGAACGTCGCCACGACCAGCGGGATCGTCCTGCACCACCTCTCCTTCATGGCGGAGCCGGAGTCAGGGCCGGAGTCAGGGGGCAACTGACGGATCCATCCGGCGCAGGCCGGGCGGGGTGGCATCCCTCAGACTTTGCGCCAGGGCGCGGAAGCCAGGCGCGCGCGGGTCGCTGGCACGCCAGACCAGCCCGATGACGCGGCCCGGCGGGTCGTCCTGGAACTCGCGGTAGGCGACCAGCCCGCCCACCGTCGCCGCTTCCCCGTTCCCTGTGGCGAGCCGCGGCATCAGCGTGTAACCGGTGCCGCTGGCCACCATGTGCCGCAGCGTCTCCAGCCCGGTGGCGTGGCGCATGCCGCGTGCGGTGGCGCCGCAGGCGGCCAGCGCCTGATCGCGCAGGCAGTGCCCTTCCTCCAGCAGCACCAGTTCGCCGGGGTCGAGGTCGGCCAGGGCGATGGACGACAGGCTTTCCAGCCGGTGGCCGGCGGGGTGGGCCAGCACGAAGGGTTCGAAGAAGAGAGGGGTGCAGGTCAGCCCATCCCCGTCGATGGGCAGGGCCAGCAGCACCGCGTCCAGCCGCCCTTCCCGCAACTCCTCCACCAGCCCCTCCGTGCGGCCTTCGGACAGGACCAGATGGACATCCGGCATGTGCCGGCGCATCGCGGGCAGGACATGGGGGAACAGGTACGGGCCAAGCGTCTGGATCGCCGCGATGGACAAATGGCCGTGCAACCCCCCCTCCGTCCCGCGGGCCAGCGCCAGCAGGCGCCGCGCCTCCTCCAGAACGACGCGGGCCTGCCGGATCACCACCTCCCCCTGCGGGGTCGGCAGGACGCGGCGGCTGGTCCGCTCGAACAGAGTGATGCCGAGAAGTTCCTCCAGCTTGCGGATCTGGGCGCTCAGCGACGGCTGGCTGACGGCGCAGCGCTCCGCCGCCTTGCCGAAATGCCGCTGCTCGGCCACGGCCACCACATACTCCAGGTCGCGAAGGGACAGTCCGGCGAGATTCATAGGTGCAGCCTATGGAAGCATTTGAAACGATGTCTTGGATATATCAACGGACCGGCGCGATAACCAGGGGGCAAAGCGGACGCGACCACCGATAAGAAACGCCAGAAGGAGTTGAGCCATGAGCACCCTGACGACCGCCTCCGGCATTCCCGTCGCCGACAACCAGAATTCCCTGACCGCCGGCCCGCGCGGCCCGGTGCTGATGCAGGATTTCCACCTGATCGAGAAGCTGGCCAGCTTCAACCGCGAACGCATTCCGGAACGGGTGGTCCATGCCAAGGGCGCCGGAGCCTATGGCGTCTTCCGGGTGACGAAGGACGTGACGCCCTACACCGCGGCCAAGTTCCTGTCGGCGGTCGGCAAGGAAACGGAGGTGTTCCTGCGCTTCTCCACCGTCGGCGGCGAGAAGGGCTCCGCCGACTCCGAGCGCGATCCGCGCGGCTTCGCCGTCAAGTTCTACACGGAGGACGGCAACTACGACATGGTCGGCAACAACACGCCGGTCTTCTTCCTCCGTGACCCGCTGAAGTTCCCGGATTTCATCCACACGCAGAAGCGCAATCCGGCGACCAACCTCAAGGACCCCACCGCGATGTGGGATTTCTTCTCGCTGTCGCCGGAGACGATGCACCAGTTGACGATCCTGTTCAGCGACCGCGGCACGCCGCGCGGCTATCGCCACATGGACGGCTTCTCCAGCCATACCTTCTCGTGGATCAACGCGGCGGGCGAGCGCTTCTGGGTCAAGTACCACTTCAAGACCCGCCAGGGCATCGAGAACCTGACCGCCGAGCAGGCCGTGCGCATGGCCGGCGTCGACCCGGATCACGCCACCCGCGACCTCTACGCGGCCATCCAGGACGGCGATTTCCCGGCCTGGACCGTCTCGGTGCAGATCATGCCGGAGTTGGAGGCGGACACCTACCGCATCAACCCGTTCGACCTGACCAAGGTGTGGCCGCACGCCGACTATCCCCTGGTCGAGATCGGTGAACTGGTGCTGAACCGCAACCCGGAGAACTTCTTCGCGGAGGTCGAGCAGGCCGCGCTCAGCCCGTCGAACGTCGTCCCCGGCATCTCCTTCAGCCCGGACAAGATGCTCCAGGGCCGCCTGTTCGCCTATGCTGATGCGCAGCGCTACCGGCTGGGCGCCAACCATCAGGCGCTGCCGGTCAACTGCCCGCACGCGGCGAAGGCCCGCAATTATCAGCGCGACGGGGCGATGCGCTTCGACGGCAACGGCGGCGGCAGCCCGAACTACGAGCCGAACAGCTTCGGCGGGCCGGTGCAGAGCCCGACCGTGGCCGAACCGCCGCTGCGCATCTCCGGCGACGCGGCCCGCTACGACCATCGCGAGGGCAACGACGACTACGCCCAGGCCGGCGCGCTGTTCCGCCTGATCGGGACGGAGGCGCAGGACCGGCTGATGGACAACATTGCCGGCTCGCTGCGGCAGGCGCCGGACTTCATCCAGCGGCGGCAGTTGGCGCACTTCTTCGCGGCGGACCCCGCCTATGGCGCGGGCATCGCCAAGCGGCTGGGGGTGACGGCGGACGCGGGGGCCGTCTGATCGCCGGCTTCTACCG
>JAEYPE010000229.1 GCA_023411035.1 Pseudomonadota bacterium | reverse complement strand
GCGCAGCGCGACGCCGGAACCGCCCACCCCGATCACCTCGCCGGCGCCGGCGGCCGTCGCGGCCAGCTCGATCCGGCAGGAGGCCCCGGGCTCGAGCGCGCCGCCGCATCCTGACGCCGCCGCCACGCCGCCGGTCACGACGAGTTCGCCGAGCACCACCGCGGTTCCGCCGACGTTGCGCACGACGATGGGTGCGGCCATTCCCGGCATCGTCTCGACCGACGACGGAATGGACACCAGACGCCCCGGTGCCGGCGCCGGTTCCTGCGCCGGCGGAGGGGCCGGAGCGGCTGCGACCGGAGGAGCGGACAGCTCGAGCGGTTCGGGCGCCGCCCGTGGCGGCGGCGTCGGTGGCGGCGGAGCGGGCTTCTCGCCCTCGCCGCCCAGCGACAGGGCAAGGGCCGCCAGGGCCCCGAGCAGCCCGGCGCCCAGCCCGAGCCTCCGCGGGGAGGTTCTGGCCAGGAGCGCGCGCCAGGACGGCGCCGGGGCGTTCATGGCGCGCTCCCCCCGCGGCCGAGGGCGGCGTCCACGGTGGCGGCGGGCGACGCCGCCGGCTTGAAGCGGTTGCGGACGCACAGATAGAGGTCGCCGGATTTCAGCGTCAGGTCGCCGACCGCGTCGATGATCAGGATCTGGCCTTTCGAACCGCCCCAGCGCACGGCCACCGGCTGGTCGACGCCGCCGACCAGCAGGAAGGCGGCCGGCAGGCGGGTCGATCCCAGGCGCTCGCCGTAGTCGAGGAAGGTCCGCCGACCGTCGTGGAAGGCGCGCAGCGGACCCAGCACGCGCGAGGCCTCGTCCGGAGCGAACACCCGGATGTCGTCGAAGGACAGATCCTCGACCCGGAAGGGATGCACCGTGGCGAAGTCGCCCCCGCCGGCCCCGACGTCGGGAGCGCCCTCCTCGACCCGCTCCTCCCGCCGCAGGCTGGCGCGGTCGTAGCCGCCGCGCGGCGGGACGGAACCTCCCCCCATTGCCCCGTTGAGTCCGACCTCGACGCTCAGCGGACTGCGCGCCGTGCGCTCCGAGCGGGCGCAATAGGCGTCGTCGTCGATGAAGGCCGTCAGGTCGGTGACCTGCGCGGCCTTCACGGTCTCCGACCGCAGGTAGAAGGTGTAGAGCCGGCCGCTGCGGGCGATCACCTGCATCGCGGTGTCCACGCCGGCCCGGTCGGGCCGGACGAGGAGCAGGTTCGCATGCCCGTCGGGGATCTCCCACGGAAAGCTCTCCTCGTCCCCGAAGGAGACCCGGCTGATCGTTTCGCACGGCGGGAGCACCACGGAGGTCGTCATGCCCAGCCGCAGGCGCAGCGGCATGACCCGGTTGACCCGGTGAGCGAAGCGGACGGTGCCCGGCTCGACCTGCCCCGGCGCCGGCACCGCGTCGTCCCAGGCCGGCTGGATGCGGCCGAGCGAGACTCCCCGAAGGATCGCCTCCTGGTAAGGCCCGGTGCCCTCGGGCGCCGCTCCGGCCTCGCCCGACCGCTGCAGCACCGGATAGTCGCCCCGGTTCTGCGCGTCGGCGTCGAGGCCGCGCGGCTGCCGTGTCGAGGGGGCCACCGCCGCCGTCGCACCCCCTCCGGAGCGTTCGGCGGGCCGCGGCAGGGTGAGACCGCCGTCCGGCGATCCGGCGGGTTCGGCCTTCGGCTTGGGCAGCGCTATTCCCGGCTCCGCGACGCTGTCGATCAACCCGGGAAGCGGCGCCCCGTCCGGCGTCGCCAGTCCCGGCGGCACCGCCTGCGCGTTGGCCAGGCGTGCAAGCGCGCAGGAGGCCAGCAGGACGGTGGCGAAGCCATGCCGGAGCCTTGCCGGCATCCCTCGGTCAGGAACGGCGCGAAAGGTCATATTGAATCACCCGAAATCCGAAGGCGAGGTCGCTGTCCTGTGGCAGAAGCCCCTCGCCTTCCACGATGGTCCCGTCCAGCTCCACCAGCTCCGGATAGCCGATCCGGAGCAGCACCCGCAGGGACTGCGTGCCCAGCTCCATGCCCTTCTCGGTGTCGCGCACCGTGAAGTCGACGTAGTACAGCCCCGGAGACGCCAGGTTGATGGACTCGATCTTGACGGCGCGTTCGGCCCCGCGCGCCAAGGCCTGGATCACCAGTTTCTGGTTGCGCGCCCGGAAGCCCTCGTAGACCTCCGTCGTCGACCGCCGGGCGACCCAGCCGTCCGTCGGCCGCATCCGCACCTTCATCAGCCCCTCGTCGGCCACCACGCCCTCGCGGATGCGGACATACTGGGCGACCCACGCCCGTTCGGTGACCGCGAAGCTGGTGGTCTGCCGCCGCAGGGGCGCCGCCTCGACCACCGCATCCATCGCCGGAGCGACGGTGATCGCGTAGGGGATCTTCTCCTTCAGCGGCGTAAGCCGGACAAGCGCCTGGCCGAGCGTGATGTTCAGGGCCATCGACAGGCACAGCAGGATGCCGAGAAGGCGGGCGACCCAGCCGATCACGCCGATCCCGTCGCCGCTGTCGTGCTTGTCCCACACCCGCTCGACCGCGACGAGGTTGCTTTCGGTGCTTCGTGAACCGGCGCCGAACATGAGAACCCCAGACGTCAGACGGCGGAAGCCGCGGGCAGGAGCCCGGCCGGCGACCGCGACAATGGCAGTTCGGCGCAGGCGCAGGGGCTGCGTTGCCGGTCGTCCATGCCGCCGCCGATCCTCTGGCGGGGAAGGTCGACGGACCCGCCGGACGAGCAGCCCGCCAGGATCAGGGCGCACAGCGCCAGCAGCGCGCGTCGCATTCACGCATCCTCCAGCAGGGGCTTGTAGCCCGGCCCGATGTCCTCCCGGCGCAGAGCCTCTGCAGCGTGGACCCGCAGCAGGGCCGCCAGCAGGCGGTTCGTCGCCTGGGTTTCCTCCACCAGCCCGATCAGCGCCGCTCCGATGGCCGCGTTCTGCGCCCGTTCGCTCGCCGCGTTGTTCATCCCGTCGCTGAGCTGGGCCAGGCGCTCGTTTCCGGCCTGACTGCTGGCGATGCCGTGATAGGCGGTGCCCAGACCGTCGAACGCCGCGTTTCTCCCTTCGGCCACCCGTCGGCGCTGCACCCGTTCGATTCCAGCCAAGTCGGAGCCGGCGGGCGGGGCGAAGCATTGGCGGGAGCGGACGGCTCCATCCGCCGGAGTCTTGAAGACGGTTGAAGGCTCGCCTTGAAACGCCGTCAGCCCACGCTGCAGGTTGAGCGGCATCGATGCGCCCGACGCGGTCCGCGCCGTTCCACCCAACGCGCCCAGGCTCACCGCGCCCGCCCCGCCCAGGACGCTCTTCAACATGCTCTGAACCTCGGGCGCAAGGTCGGCGACGCTGGAGCCGCGCCCCTGGCCATCGAGCATCTGCGACTGCAGGGCGCGGGTTTCCGCCAGCTTGTCGAGCACGCCCTTCAAGGTCGCGTTGACACCCTGGACCGACGCATCGACCATCGGGTCGTAGACGGTCGGCGGGCAGCACACCGCCTGCGCCGGCTTCGCAAAAAGCGCCGTTGCCCCGACGCCGAGCAGCAGAGCCGGCACGGCCCGCCGACCGACCCCTGCCATGCCGCCTTGGGGCGGCCCGCCGGGATGGTCTTTCGCCACCTCGCCCCGCGGCTCGCCGGCCGCCCGCATCAACAGGCGGCCCGCGCCGCCGACCGCTCTACGCCACCACGCCGTCATGAGGCCGCCCTCTCCGTTCCGAATTCGTCCAGATACGCGTCGCGCCAATCGACCGGGTCCCAGTCCATCAGATGCCGCGCCCGCTCGACGCACCCGACGTCGGAGGCGAAGCAGCAGGCCAAGTCTCCCAGAGCGGCCGTCGAGAATTCGAGCACCGCCGATTCTCCGGCGTTCGGTTTCTTGAGAAGGACCGGGTGCTCCATGTGGTCGTAGCTGCGGTCCGACCCGTCCACGAAGGCGAACTCCTCCGGCGTCAGCCACTCCTCGTAGTCCGCGTATTTCGCCCCGCGGTCGGGATGGAAGATCCACGTTGCCGTCTGCGACCGCATGATCTTCGGCAGGTTGGGGTGGATCTCCGACAGGGACGACGGCCGCTGCCACAGCGTCATCACCGCGATGAAGTCCTTTCGCACCTGCTGCATCCAGTCGATGCCGTTCCTCAGGAATTCGTCGCTGCTCCACAGCGCCGCGGTCTCGTCGATCAGGATGATTCCGCCGCGGCCTTCCCGGCGCACGCGCTCCGTCACCAGATAGGCCACATCCTCGACCAGCGGGGGTGCCAGCACCGGGTCCTTCAGGACGGTGGTGAAGTCGAAGGCGAGCAGGTCGCTCTCACCGATCGGCACGCGCTCGGTGCCCGAGAACACCGATCCGTAGGTCCCGCCGGGCAGCCATCGCTGCATCTGGGTGAAGGCCGGCGAGCCCGGATCGAACCCCGCCTCCACCACCGTGGCCAGAGTTCGTTCGTCCATCGGCGTGCCGGCGCTTTCCATGCGCACGAGCGCGTTGACCGCCTTCTGGTACATCCGCTCGCTGTCGGGGTCCGACAGACCGGTGAGAAGCCGGAACAGCTTCGCCAGATGGGCGCGCACCGCGGTGGTCGGCGGACGCTGCAGCGGCTGAAGCTGCGCGTCCGTTTCCCCGCCCGGACGATCCGACAGCAGGCTGACGTAGCGCCCGCCGCACATCGTCGTGGCGACATATTGACCAAACCGGGAATCGAACAGGGTGGCGATCAGTCCCGGGAAGTGCTCCAGGGCGCCGATGACCAGAAGATCGGCCACCGTCGTCTTGCCCGACCCCGTACGCCCGAAGATGATGGTGTGGGCGAGCGCATCGCGCTTGGCCGTCTCGTGAAGGTTGACGTAATAGGGCGTTCCGGACGCGGTCAGAGCGCGCAAGATCCAGCTGTCGCCGGCGCCGCTCCCCCAACCCGAGCGGGGAAGCCCGGCCTTCGGCGTTTCGAAGACCACGAGGTCGGCGACGTTCTGGCAAACGGCGCGAACCTCGCGGATGAAGCTCCAGTCTTCCCATCCGGGCAGCATCGACCACCACAGCACACCGGCCAGGTCCCGCTCGACCACGGTTTCCGCATGGAAGGTCTGGAACACCGCCTCAACCTGCTTCTGGACGCGGGCCGCTTCGTCCGGGCTGTCGCCGAAGGCGAAAACGGTCAGGGCATGACGGACCAGCCGCTCGCGTTCCCGGGAATTCGGCGCGATCATTTCCTTGACCTCCCGGAACTCGGCCTCCGCCTGCTGGGACACCCAGGTCGAGGCGGCGCCGCGTTCGAGCTGATCCAGCGTGAACGTCCCGCCCATCTCCGAATGCACATAGGCGGCGTTGAGCACGAGCAGCTCGCCGTCCAACGCCTGCAGCCGAGCGACCAACTCCTCGGGCGTCGCCCCGCCCCAGCTGCTGAGGGTGATCACCTGCGCGTAAGCCTTGCTCTGGCCATGGGAATGGATCATCAGGCCGCTGTCGGGGTTCAGGTCGACCGAATCCACCGCGACCAGCCGCGCCACGTCCAGGCGTCCGACCGGCGACGGCCGCGTCACCCGGCTGACCAGATGCCCCCAGAATTCGAGCAGGGTGCTGGCCGGATGGCTTCCCTCCTCCAGGCCCACCTCGCCGAGATCCATGGGCTGGAAATCCTCCAGCGCCTTCCACACCTGGGCGCGCGCGCTCTCGAGCCGGGCGCGCGCGTCGTCGCCGTTGCCGCGCACGCTGAGCACGACGACGTGGCGGTTGCGGTAGGCGCGTTTGAACTGCGCCTCCCACCGCCCAACCACCCGGCTGCGCAGCGCCAGCCCCGCCGCGTTGCCGCGGGCGGGCCTACGCTGCGGCGGCGATGCCGGGACGCGCTGCCGCAGGTCGAAGACGCGGACATGCACGTCGATCTCGGACAGGAGCTGGAACATCTGCCGGCGCCGGTCGCGCCGCTCGTAGCGGACCTCCTCGTTGGCGCCGGAATAGTCGAGGCCGGCAAGCTCGATCGCGACGCTGAGCGTGCCGTTGCGGCTGCGCAGCGTCCGGCCGTCGGACAGGATCTTGTCGAACAGCACATACTCGCTGAGCTTCGTCCGCCGCAACGGCGGCACGGCCAGCCGCCCGAGAGGCGGCACGAGGGCGATGCCCAATCCCACGGCGATGCCGACGACCGACACCCAAGTCGCCGCAACTTCCCACCAGGAACTCCCTCCGCGGAGCAGGTCGTCCAGGGCGGCCAGCGAGACGCTCATGGATCGGCTCCTATGAGTCCGCGCCGCATCAGGATCATGCGGGGGCGCGAGGCCGGAGACATCGGCGCGCGGGGATCGAAGCGGGCGCGCCACACCGCGACGATGTGACGGTCGCGTCGGAAGCAGCGCGCGAAATAGAGGTGCATGCCGATGCACAGCACCGCCGTCAGCTCGGTCCGCACCAGCGTGCCGTCGGCCAGGCCGACGGCAACCCCGGCGACCGTGCCGGCGACGATGTTCAGGCACCACAGCTGGAGGGGCACCCAGAGCATGTGGAGCGGATAGGCGACCGCCGTGTACACCGGGGTCGTCAGGCGCCGGGCCGCGGCCATCGCGCTTACTTGATCGGCGTGTAGGTGCCGACCGACGACGCGTCGGACAAGCCGCCCAATCCGAAGACATAGTTGATCAGCAGCGGAGCCGACGCGACCAGCATGATTCCGGCCACCACGCTTGCCAGGAAAACGAAGTCGAATTTCTTGAAGTAGGCCTTCACCGCGGCGACCACGAGCCCGCCGAACCCGAGCATCCGCACCACCCAGATCGCGAAGTTTGTGACCGCATTGCCCGCGCTGACCGTCGGTGCGAACGGGTCCGCGGTCACTGCGAACGCCGCGGACGGCAAAGCCACGGTGATCAGGATCACCAGAGCGGCTATGGACGCATGGCGATCAGGAAAACGCTCGTTCATGAGAGGGACACCTGTGCAGAAGAATGGAAGGTGCCCCAGAGCCTACGGAGGTGCGTCGCCGGGTTTCGAGCACCGGCGATGCGTTTTTTTTCCGCTCATCGCTCCACGTCGCGGGACCGACGGCGCCGGATCGGTTCCGGCATCGCATCCGGACCGGCAGGGGTTGCGCCAAGCTCCCGCAGCACGGCAGCGGGCTCAAGCGGTGCCGGCCCGGAGATCCGCGCCACCACGGCACACCGCTCCTCCGCCCGATCGAGATCGCGCCGCGCGCGCCGGCGGCGGGCGGTGTCGGCGTCCGGCTCCATCATCTCCAACAGCATCACGCGCCCCCGCGCCGCCTCCCGCTCGTCGCCGCGCCGCTCGCCTTCGCGGGCGATGGCCTCGGCCGGCGACATCCGCCCGGCACGAAGGGCATCCGCGTCGGCGGCGCGTTCGTTGTGGTGCGCTTCGACTCGCCGGCGGGCATGGTCGGCCGCCGCGCGCGCCGCTGTCCAG
>JAEYPE010000171.1 GCA_023411035.1 Pseudomonadota bacterium | reverse complement strand
GGATCTCGCTCGGTCCGCCGTAGATGTCCATCTGGGTGATGGCCTGGCGCAACGCCTGGTAGGCCTTGGCCTTGAAGCTCATCCCCTGGTCCAAAGGCGCGACCGAGAAACTCATCGTCTGCATTGGCGTTCCCGTCCCTGACTCTCTTCACCCCGGCTGAAGGGGTTTGAGCCGCGGTTTCGTTGTCCCGGAGAAGGGAAGCGGCTTGGATTGGTGATACGGTATACCAGATACCACTGCCCCTGCAAGCGATTATGTTCGCTCGGCGGACTGTTTCGCAAACGAATGAGGAGTGAAGGGGAATGTCCCGCCGGGGTTGCGGGGAGTTTGGGAGGGGGCAAGGCTTTACCGCGGCGGTGCGATGACCGCGACGACTCCCGGCCGCACGCGGAAGCGCGCCGGGGTGTGGGTGGTGATGTCGCCGTCGGTGTTCACGGGGCGGCGGTGGCGGGTGGCGATCTCCACCTCCTGCCCGTACCAGCTATGGACGTTCTTCCAGTGGCCGTGCCGCCCGCGGCGGAAGTCCGGGAACAGGAAGGGCCACTCCCACCAGCCGCGCAGGTCGATGCTGTAGACGTCCAACTGGCCGTCGTCGGGGGCGGCGTTCTCCTGCACGGTCATGCCGCCGCCGTAATGGCGTCCGTTTCCGACGCCGATCTGCACCGACTTGACCCGGTGGCGCTTTCCGTTGATCCGGATGTCGGCGTGGAAGGGCGCCATGCGCCGCAGGACGCGGAAGGCGGCCACGGCATAGCCCAGCACGCCCCAGCGCCGCTTCATCTCGCGCGTCAGTTCGCGGGCCAGTTCGACGCTGAGGCCGATGCTGGCGACGTTGAAGAAGGCCACGCCGTTGACCTCGCCCAGGTCGATCCGGCGGACCGTGCCGGCGACCGCCAGCTTCGCCGCCTCCCGCAAGTCCAGCGGGATTCCCAGCGTGCGCGCCAGATCGTTCGCCGTTCCCATGGGCAGGATGGCGAGCGGCAGGCCGGTGTCGGCCAGCGCGGGTGCCGCGGCGTTCAGCGTGCCGTCGCCGCCGCCGACGATCACCATGTCCACCGAGTCCGCATGGGCGCGAATGGACTCGGCGATGTCCTCCCGGTCGCGGCAGTCGGCGTGGACCAGGGCGACGCCGGCCCGCGCGCATTCCTCCCGAATTTCGTCGAGTGCGCGCTGCCCCTGGCGGGCTTTCGCGTTGACGATCAGCAGCGCGCTGCGTCCGGCAGGCTTGTGGGCGCTCAGCGGCGGCCTCCCACCTCGTCCAGATGCTCCAGCAGGCCGGCGGGGTCCTCATAGACGCGGAAGGCCCCGGCGCGCTCCAGTTCGTCCTGGCCGTAGCCGCCGGACAGCAGCCCGATGCTGAGCGCGCGGGCACGCCGCGCGGCGAGGATGTCCCACACGCTGTCGCCGACCACGATGGCCGATTCGATGGGCACCTTCAGCCGCTCCGCCGCGGCCAGGAACAGGTCGGGGTCGGGCTTGGCGTATTTCACCTGATCGCGCGTCACCACCAGCACCTTGTCCAGGTCCACCCCCAGAGTCTCCAGCCCGGCGCGGGCCGTCTCGATACGCCCGCTGGTGGCGACGGCCCAGGGGACGCCCGCCGCCGTCAGGTGGGAGAGCAGTTCCTGCGCGCCAGGCAGCGGGCGGACGCGGCTGGCCAGCCCGCGGAACGCCTCCGCATGGCGGCGGCGCAGCCGCTCCAGAAGCTCCGGGCTGATGGCGAGGCCGGTCTCGCGCAGCAGCATGTTGGCGAACAGACCGCCGCTCATGCCGATCTTGCGGTGGATGCGCCAGACCGACAGTTCGATCCCTTCGTGGTCCAGCGCCTCCTGCCAGGCCAGCACATGGTGGTACACGCTGTCGATCAGCGTGCCGTCGAGGTCGAACAGAAAGGCCGTGTTGATGCGGTCCATGGCTGAGTCCCCAGACTGAATCCCGCTCCGGCGAAGCCGGCCCCAGTGAGTTGGTGCGGGCTTGCCGCGCAGCAACGGCCCGCCGGCGGCAATTCCGCGCTGCCGACGAAGCGACCGACGGCGTTCCGAAGCACGCATCCGGCCGGATCGACGCGGCGCTGAATTTTTCCGCCATCCCCCTCTCTTGACAGCTTTCCCGACCCACCCCACGTCTGCGGAACTTGTGATCCGGGCCCCTCTGGCGACTTAGACGTGGTCGCGATGTCGGATCTCTTCACCTGCTTTTGCGCCGACGGGCGTGACCGCACTTGGAGGGACTGATGATCCCATGGACCCGAGACCGCAACTCCGGAGACGCCCCGTCTCCTCACCCACACTCCCTTCCGGACAGGCACCGCACCGCCGCCCGCCCAGCGGACGGAGCGCCGGGGCACGTCCGGACCATCCCATAAACATCGAGAGACGAGCACCGCCATGGACCAGACCGAACGCCAGATCATTGACGACCTCTTCGCCAAGCTGCGTCAGGCCGAGGCCCAGTCCGGCCCGCGCGACCCGCAGGCCGAAGCCCACATCCGCGACACCATCGCCCGTCAGCCCGGCGCGCCCTATCTGATGGCGCAGACCATCGTCATGCTGGAACAGGCGCTGGCCGCCTCGCAGAGCCAGAATCAGGAGTTGGAGCGCCAGCTTCAGGAGCGCCCGGCGGCGGCGCCGGCGGGCGGCGGCATCTTCGGCGGCCTGTTCGGCGGCGGCGCCAAGCCGGCCCCGGCTCCGCAGCCGGCCCCGCAGCAGCGCCCCGGCAACTCCCCCTGGGGTCAGGCGCCTGGCGCCGCTCCGGCCTATGGCGACCCGCGCGCCGCGGCCTTTGCCCAGCAGCAGCCCCAGCGGGCCGGCGGCGGCTTCATGGCCGGCGCCATGCAGACCGCCATGGGCGTGGCCGGCGGCATGCTGATCGGCAGCGCGCTGTCCAACATGTTCTCCGGCGGCGGCGAGGCGATGGCCCAGGAGGCCCAGAACGCCGTCGATCAGGTGGCCGAGGAGATCCCGGACGATAGCTCGTGGGGCGGCTTCGGCGGGGACGAAGAGGAATTCTGATCCCCGCGGGGACCGGCTGGGCGGCTTCCTCCCCACCGCCCGGCCGGTCCCCGGCCTCTTTCCCCGCTGCCGCAGCGGACCGGAAATTATCGTTCGTGGCCATGCCCGCGACACTTTCCCGACACCGGAGCGCTCCGCCGCTCATCTCCTTGCTTTTTGCAGGCTAGCCGACCGTCAGCCTTGCCAGCATTTTCATGCGCATCCAGTTTCCTTCAAGAGAACATCCCGCCGCTTCCCCGCATGAGCAAACAAGGGTGAAGCACAGGGAAAGGAAAAGCGGACACGCCGCATCGCAGAACGGCGCGCTGAACTCTTCCGCGCGCAGCGCTTGAGCTTTGCCATTCGGTGACCCCCCGCTTTTTCAAAAAAGAAAAATCAGGAGGAAGCCGTGCATCTGTTCGACCATACCGACTTCGACGACCACGAACAGGTTGTTTTTTGCTCCGACGCGGCGTCCGGCCTGCGCGCCATCGTCGCGATCCACGACACGACGCTCGGCCCAGCGCTGGGCGGTTGCCGCATGTGGCCCTACCCCAGCGACGAGGAGGCTTTGCGCGACGTGCTGCGCCTGTCGCGCGGCATGACCTACAAGTCGGCGCTGGCGGGCCTGCCGCTGGGCGGCGGCAAGTCGGTCATCATCGGCAACCCGCGCACGGACAAGAGCGAGGCGCTGCTGCGCGCCATGGGGCGCAACGTCGAACGGCTGGGCGGACGCTACATCGTCGCGGAGGATTCCGGCACCGGCGTACCGGACATCAAGACCATGGCGCTGGAAACCACCCACGTCTCCGGCGTGGTGGAGAAGGCGACCGACGGCGGCGCAACGCGCAGCGGCGACCCATCCCCCTCCACCGCCTACGGCGTCTTCGTCGGGCTTCAGGCCGCGGTGCGCCATCGCCTGCACCGGACCGGTCTGGAAGGGCTGACCGTCGCCATCCAAGGTGTGGGCAGCGTCGGCGCGCACCTCGCCCGTTATCTGGCCGATGCCGGGGCGCGGCTGTGGATCGCCGACATCGACGAAGCACAGGTGCGGCGCGTGGCCGATTCCGTGGGCGCCACGCCGGTTTCACCCGACGCCGTGTTCGATCTGGAGGTGGACGTGCTCGCCCCCTGCGCGCTGGGTGCCGTGCTGAACGACGGAACGATCCCGCGCCTGGCCTGCCCGGTCATCGCCGGGGCGGCCAACAACCAGCTCGCGCAGGCCCGGCACGGGCAGGCGCTGGCTGACCGCGGCATCCTCTACGCCCCCGATTACGTCATCAACGCGGGCGGGGTGATCGACGTCTATTACGAGCGCGCCGGCTATGACCACGCCCGCGTCATGAGCCACATCGAGCGCATCGCCGACACGCTGACGGAAATCTTCGCCCGCGCCGACATGGAGCGGAAGCCGACCGCCGCGGTCGCCGACCGCATGGCCCGCCAGCGCGTGGGACGTGCACGCCGAGCATTCTGAAATGGCACCAGGCAATGCTGGGCGGTCAGCGCGCCGAAGCCAGCAATGGAAAGGCGTCCAGGATGCCGGTCAGCAGGATCTGGACGCCGACGCAGAACAGCAGGAAGGCGAACAGCCGCGTCAGCACGCGGGCGCGGGTGTGGCCGAGCAGCGCCACCAGCCGGTCGGCGGAGCGGTAGGACAGCCAGATCAGCACCGCGATGGCCAGCGCCGCCGTCGACATGCCGATGAAGAAGTTCGCCAGACCGGCGGCGTCCGTCGGGCGGGTGGCGCCCAGCGCGATGGCGACGGAAATGGTGCCGGGGCCGGTGGTGAAGGGGATGGTCAGGGGAAAGAAGGCGGACTCCCCCACATCCTCCGCCGGTGCGGCCTGTTCCTGCTTGCGGGCCTCGTACGCTTCCGGCGCGCTCAGCAGCGCCCAGGCGCGTTCCGCCACGACAAAGCCGCCGGCGATCCGTAGCGCCGCCAGCGAGATGCCGAAGAAGTTCAGCACATAGGACCCCGCCCACAAGGCCGTCATCATGACGATGGCCGAATAGACGGCGACCAGCGTGGCAAGCTGCAGACGCTCCTTCGGGCTGCGCGCCGCCGTCACCTGGCTGAAGATCAGCGCCATGGCGATGGGGTTGACGATCGAGAACAGCGCCGTGAAGGCGAGAAGGAAGCTGTCGATCATGGTGGCGCTCCGACCTGTGCCTTGGCGGATGGCTGAGCTCACCACAGTGGTACAGGTCGGCCCGCCCCCTGGCAAGGCGTCATGATTTCCCGCCCGCCGCTCCGGAACGGAACGCCGCTCTTGCCGTTTGACGCGCAAGACAGCCACATTTCCCCTGGAGGGAATGACCGCCTTCGACCAGCCGATGCGCCGCATGGCCTTCCGGGCGCTGCCCTGAAGCGATCCGCTTGGCTCCGGCACGGCGGTCTGCCAGCATGAGCGCCGCCGTTTGGTCACGGACGCGCCGCCGCACGTCCGGGCATAGTGAAGCGGCACCGCAGTTTCAGGCTCTGCAATTTTGGAAGGTCGAAGACCATGTCCCGCCCCGCCTTGTTCACCGCCGCCCTGGCCCTTCCGGCGGTTCTTCTCCTGGCCGGCTGTGGCGTGGTGGTCGCCACGGTGGACACGGCGGCCAGCGTGGCCGGGTCCGCCGTCAGCGTTGCGGGCGACGTGGTGTCCGCCACGGCCCATGTGGCGACCTCCCCCTTCCGCAGCGGCGATGACGAGGACGACGAGTAAAGACGGGACCGGTCAGCGCCGGAACATCCGGCGCCACCAGGGGCGGCGCAGCCGGGCCAGTTCGGTCACCAGGATCCGGCACTGATCGCGCATCGCCTCATAGGCGGCAACCTCCGTCTCGCGGTCGCGGCGCAGGCCGTCCAGCGTGCCGGTCAGCCGTTCCAGCCGCTTTTCCAGCTCCGCGCTGTGCCGGCGCTCCTGCTCCAGCGCGTCCTGAGCGTCCTCGCTGCGGCGTTCCGCCGCCTCGATGCGCTGGCGGAAGCCGCGCTCCCGCACCTCCGTGTCGGCGATCAGCCGTTCCACGAGGTCGCCGATGCGCTTGCGCTCCGCCTCCCGGTCGGCCTGGAGCCGGTCCAGCGCCACCGTGTGGGACAGGCGCAGGGCGGCGATCTCCGCGTTCACCGCGGACAGCCGGTCCTCCGCGTCCTGAAGCGCGCGGGCCATGCCCTGCTCGCGCGCCGAGGTTTCGGCGATCAGTGTTTCGACCAGATGGTTGATCCGCTCGCGCTCCGCCTCGCGGTCGGCCTGGAGGTGCCCGATCTCCCCGGCGCGCGCCTGCTCCGCCTGTCCGATGGCCTCGCGCCAGCGTTCGCGTTCGGAGGCATGCTCCGCGATCACCCGCAGCCGTTCCGCCCGTTCGCTGTCCGCCGCGGCCTCCGCCTTGGCGATCTGTTCGCCCAGCGTGGCGACCTGATCCCCATAGACGCGCAGGAGTTGCGTGGTTTCCTCCGAGGGCGCTTTCGTGCGCTGGCGCGTCGCCCGCTTGGCCGGCGCCGCGGGCGGAGGCGGCGCGTCCTCACCGTTGGAAAGCGGCATCATCTCGGTCATCGCGGCGAATCCTGACAAGTCGGGCCTGCGCCTGCACAGTAGCGCGTCCCGCGCCGTCCGCACAGGAACCTTTTTCCGCAGGCCATGGGCGACGCTGGCGCTGCGCAGCAGACCCAAGGAATCCGGCCCGGAGAATCCAATCCAGAGAATTCATTTCATATTTTCGCTGATTTCATAAGCAAGTTTTTTGAAAAATGCTCCTATTAACGGGATTTAAAACAGCTTTAACGCCGACTCCCGGAAATCCCCAACGTATTAACACGAATGATTGACAGCCAGGATTTCGATTGGTTTTTTGAGCGTAGTTTGCAGGTGCGAAAAAAACTTTTTTAAAAAGCAAAACAAACGCCCTGACCGTTTTGATGCTGCGGAGAATCCCATGCGTGCAGTCCTGGTCGAACCGAATCCGCTGATCGCCGACGCTCTTGGCCGTCAGCTCGGCATGGGCAAGATCCGCTACGACCGCCAGGATTGGGCGGGGCTGGAGGAGCTTCTG
>JAEYPE010000112.1 GCA_023411035.1 Pseudomonadota bacterium | reverse complement strand
TCCTTCGGCACCAGCGAACCGGCGTAGAGGCAGACCGGGCAGGACGCGATCAGGTCGCGCCCGCGCAGGGTCAGCAGGTCGGGCGCGCCCGGTCCGGCGCCGATGAAATGCACGGTCATGCTGAAGTTTCCCCAGAAATCGCGAGCGCGCAGGTGGCGCGCGGGGTGGAACGGCGCGGCAGCAGAAGGGTGGAATCCGGCCCGGCGGCGGCCAGAGCGGCGGCCTCCGCGACCGAGGCGACGCCCACCGCGGCCTCGACACGGGCGGAGCGGGTCCGCACCCGGTCCTGTGCATCGGCCAACGCTGAATCGTCGATGAAGTGAAGCGGCAGGGCGAGCAGCCGCGCCGCCTCCGCCAAGCCGGCCTCGCTTTGCTTGCGCATCGGTGCCACCAGCCGGACGGCGCCGCGCGCCGCCTCGTCCAGCGCGGCTTCGTCGAAGGCGGCGCGGACCAGCCCGGCGATCTCGGCACCAGGGCAGCCCGCCCGGCACCCGATACCCGCCGCAATGATGGGGGGCGCGATCAGGCGCGCCGTCACAGCGGCTTCTCCGCCAGCCACAGCGTGACCGGCATCAGCGGGCGCCAGCCGGTGAAGCCGCCGATGGGGGCGGCCCGGCTGACCGCGATCTGCGACAACTGCCCGCCCAGCCGCTTGTGGGTGGCGATCAGCATGGCCTCGCTTTCCAGCGTCACGGCGTTGGCGACGATCCGCCCGCCGGGCTTCAGCGCCGACCAGCAGGCGTCCAGAACCCCGTCGTTGGTCAGCCCGCCGCCGATGAACACGGCGTCCGGCGCCGGCAGCCCGCTCAGCGCCTCCGGCGCCTTGCCGCGCACCAGTTCCAGGCCGGGCACGCCGAAGGCGGCGGCGTTGGCGGGGATGCGGGCGGCGCGGTCGGCCTTGTGCTCCACGGCGATGGCGCGGTTCGCGGGATCGCTCAGCATCCATTCGACGCCGATGGAGCCGGACCCGGCGCCGATGTCCCACAGCAGTTCGCCGCGGCGCGGGGCGAGCCAGGACAGGGTGACGGCGCGGATTTCCCGCTTGGTGATCTGGCCGTCATGCTCGAACCAGTCGTCGGGCAGGCCCGGCGTTCGCGGCAGGGCGCGGGCGCCGGGGGCGGCGGCGCACTCCACCGCCATCGTGTTCAGGTCGGCCACGCCCTCCTCGGTCCAGGATTCGGCGGCCCAATCCTCCGCGCTGGACGCGGCGTGGCGTTCGCGCGGGCCGCCCATGGCTTCCAGTGCGGTCAGGCGCGACGGCCCGAACCCGCGGGCGCGCAGCAGCGCCGCCAGTTTGGCCGGGGTCGTGCCGTCCCAGGACAGGATCAGCAGCCGCGCGCCGGGTTGCAGGTGCGGGATGACCAGTTCCAGCGGGCGGCCATGCACGGTCAGAGGGATGCAGTCCTGCAAGGGCCAGCCCATGCGGGCGGCGGCGAGGCTGAAGGCGGACGGCGCCGGAACGGCCAGCATCTCGTCCGCCGGGACCAGTCTGGTCAGCGTGGCCCCGATGCCGTACCAGGACGGGTCGCCGCTCGCCAGCACGCAGACCCGCCGTCCGCGCCGCGCCAGCAGGGCGGGATAGGCGTCCGACAGGGGGGAGGGCCAGGGAAGCCGCTCCTGTCCGGTTCTCTCGGGCACCAGCGCCAGATGCCGCGCGCCGCCGGCCAGCAGTTCCGCCCCCTCGACCAGCGCGCGGGCGGCGGGCGACAGACCGTCCCACCCGTCCTCGCCGATGCCGACGACGCTCAGCCAACGCCCTTCCGCTGTGCTATTCATGGCGCACCCCAAGGAGGACAAGCATGAAGGCGCTCATTCTGGGCGGCACCACCGAGGCCACGGCGCTGGCCCGTCTGCTCAGCGGCCACCCGCGCATCGACGCGGCGGTGTCGCTGGCCGGGCGCACGAAGCAGCCGGTTCTGCCGCCCCTGCCAACCCGCATCGGCGGATTCGGCGGGGTGGACGGGCTGGCGGCGCATCTCGCCGCGAACGGCATCCGCGCCGTGGTGGACGCCACGCACCCCTTCGCCGACCGGATCTCCGCCAACGCGGCGGCGGCCTGCGCACGAGCGGGCGTGCCGCTGCTGGTTCTGACCCGCAAGCCCTGGACGCCGGGCGCGGGCGACCGCTGGATCGGCGTCCCGGACATGGCGGCTGCCGCCGAGGCTTTGCGCCCGCTGGGCGACAGCATCTTCCTGACCATCGGCCGGCAGGAGGTCGCGGTGTTCGAGGCGGTGCCGGACAAGAGCTACCTGATCCGCGCCGTCGATCCGCCGGAACCGGAGCCGAAGCTGCCCCGCTACCGCCTGATCCTCGACCGCGGCCCCTTCACGCTGGAGGGGGAGTGCGCGTTGCTGGAGGAGCACCGGATCGACGCCATCGTCAGCAAGAACAGCGGAGGCACGGCGACGGAGGCGAAGCTGGAAGCGGCCCGCCGCCGGGGTATTCCCGTGGTGATGGTCGAACGCCCGCCCGGCAACGGCGTGGCCGAGGCGCACGACGCGGCGGCGGCGTTGGGGTGGTTGGAGGGGTTGCAGAGTCGGCCCCCTCACCCACGCACCCCATAACTGCGCGGGGTGTAGACCCACGGCTGCGCGCCCTCGCGCGGCACCAGCCGGGTGTGCGACGCGCCGATGATGACGCAGGTCCGCATATCAGCCTGCGCCGCGTCCACCGCACCCAGCGTCGTGACGGTCAGCGCCTCGTCGGGGCGTCCGACAGCCCGGGCCAGGATCACCGGCGTCTCCGGCGACCGGAGGTCCCGCAGCGCGTCGAAGGCGGCGCCGAGTTGCCAGGGGCGGGCGCGGCTGATCGGGTTGTAGAGCGCGATCACGAAATCCGCCTCCGCCGCCAGACGCAGGCGCTTCAGCACCACCTCCCACGGCTTCAGATTGTCGGACAGCGAGATGGCGCAGAAATCGTGGCCCAGCGGAGCGCCGGCCCGCGCCGCCGCCGCCTGCATGGCGGAAATGCCGGGATCGACCGACAGCGGCACGCGGTGCCATGCCTCGGGCGCGGCGGGATCGTCCAGCGCCTCGAACACGGCGGCGGCCATGGCGAAGATGCCGGGGTCGCCGCCCGACACCACCGCCACCCGGCGGCCCTCCGCCGCCAGTTGCAGGGCGTGGCGGGCGCGGTCCAACTCCACCCGGTTGTCGGAGGCGTGGCGCACCTGCGGCCCCGGCGGCACGCGGTCCACGTAGGGGGCGTAGCCGATGAGATCGGTCGCCTCCGCCAGATCGCGCCGGGCTTCCGGCGTCAGCCAGTCCCCGGTGCCGGGGCCAAGCCCGACGACCTTGAGCCAGCCGCCCTGGGTTCCGTCCGTCATCGCCGCAGCCCTTCGCCGGGGATGACGATCTGCGAGAAGTAGGGGGCCGTCTCCGGCGCCTCGCGGAAGGGCATCACGCGCTGGTTCTCCATGCTCGCCCGCTCGATGTACCAGGCGCGGTCGGCCAGACCGGCGGCTTCCACGGCGCGGCGGACCTTCGGCAGATTCTGGCCCAGCTTCATGATGACGGCGGCGTCGGCGTTGCGCAGGGACCGCAGCAGCGCCTCCTCCCCCAGCGTGCCGGGGATGACCGACAGCACGTCGTCGCGCAGGGTCAGCGGGCGCGGCAGCAGCGAGGCGCTGCACATCATGGACGTGACGCCCGGCACCACCTCCGTCGGGAAGCGCGAGGCCAGCCGCAGGAACAGATGCATGAAGCTGCCGTAGAAGAAGGCGTCGCCCTCGTTCAGCGCGGCGATGGAGCGCCCGGCGGCGAGATGCCCGGCCAGCCGTTCGGCGGACTCGTCGAAGAAGGCTTCGATCTGGCGGCCATAGTCGGGGTGGCTGGGCGGCAGTTCCACCGTCACCGGATATTCCATCGGCAGTTCGATGTGTTCCGCCGTGATGCAGCCGTCGGCGATGCGCCGGGCTTGGCCCGAGGTGCCGCGCTTGCAGAAATAGGCGACCACCGGGCAGGCCGCGATGGTGCGCATGGCGCGGACGGTCATCAGGTCCGGATCGCCGGGGCCGACGCTGACGCCGTAAAGAGTGCCGGTGGGCTTGGTTGCGTTGCTCATTCCACGTCGCTCGCCAAGGCGTTGACCGCCGCCGCCGCCATGGCGCTGCCGCCGCGCCGGCCCTTGATCGCCAGGAAGGGGATGCCGAAGGGCTGCTCGGCCAGGGCATCCTTGCTCTCCGCCGCACCGACGAAGCCCACGGGGAAGCCCAACACCGCCGCCGGTTTCGGCGCGCCGTCGCGGATCATCTCCAGCAGCTTGAACAAGGCGGTCGGCGCGTTGCCGATGGCGACGACGGAGCCTTCCAGCCGGGGCAGCCACAGCTCCAGCGCGGCGGCGGAGCGTGTGTTGTCCACCTGCTTGGCAAGCTCCGGCACCGCCGGGTCGCGCAGCGTGCAGACGACGGCGTTGTCCGCCGGCAGGCGCGCCCGCGTGATGCCGTGGGCCACCATCTCGCTGTCGCAGAGGATCGCCGCGCCGTTGCGCAACGCTTCGCGCGCCGCCGTCCCCACGTCGGGGGAGAACATCAGGTCCCGCGCCGCGTCCACCATGCCGCAGGCGTGGATGACGCGCACGGCCACCGGCTTCAGGTCGTCGGGGATGGCCGACAGGTCGGCCTCCGCCCGGATGGTGGCGAAGGACTGGCGGTAGATGGCCGCTCCATCGCGGATGTAGTCGTAAAGCGGCTCAGTCACGGGACAACTCCTCAACAGACAGATCGGCTCCAGACAAAGAGGCGATGGCGGTTACGGCGGCTTCAGGAGACAGGCCGGACCGCCAGGGCGTGCCGCCGGGGGCGGCGTTCAGCGCGATGTCGTAAACGCCGTCCCGCGCGGTCAGCGTCACCGCCGCGGCACCGGGATGGGCGCAGCCCTTCGCGCAGCCGGAGACATGCACCATCCGCACCGTCTCCAGCAAGCCCGCCGCGTGTTGCGCGATGGACAGGCCGTCGGCGTGGGTGTCGGTGGTGCCCACGTCGCAGCCGGTGACTCCGCTGCAAGCGGTGATTTTCAGCCGCAGGTCGCCGTGATCGAGGATGCCGCCGAGGGCTGTGGCCCGTTCAGCGGCACCGTCCTGCGGGGCGGCCAGCAGCAGGGCGCGCCAGGGGGTGATGCGGATTTCATGGGTGAGGGCGGCCAGCGCTTCCAGCCGGTCGCAGTCGAGACGCCCGAAGGGGAAGGCCACGCCCAGCCAAGTGGGTTGGGGGCCGAGGGCGAGTCGGGTGAGCGGGGGAGGGGATGAGGTTTGCGCATGGGAAGGGTGGGGGGAATTGAGCAACCACGTCCCCACCCGCTCCCGCAACACCTCCATTCCCAGCGCCTTGACCAGCCCGGCCATGCGCCGCGGCGGCTCGGCCAGCGTCTGCCGAAGCTCCAGAAAGGCCAGCGCCAGCGCCGCCGCAAGCTCCACCAGATCGTCCGGGCGGCAGTGGCCCAGCAGCACGGCCCCTTCAAAGGTTCCCCCCAGCCCGACGCGGAACAACGGCCCCTCCACCGCATCGAAGCGCACGTCCGTGCTGCTGTCGAACAGGGTGGCCTGCCCGCCGCCGTCCACCAGCCAGCCGAACTTCGGCGGCAGCCGGTGCAGCGCCCGGTCCTCCGCCAGCCGGGCGTCGAGCGCCAGGGCGTAGGGGCGCACGTCCAGCACCGCCGTCCCGTCCAGCCCGGCGGTGGGGGAGGTCAGGACGTTGCGCACCGCCTCGCTCTCCGCGTCCGCCGAGACGTAGCCGAGCGCGCGAAGCTCCGCGATCAGCGCCTCCATGTCGGCGGCGGCGACGCCGCGCAGTTGCAGGTTGCCGCGATGGCTGAGGTCCACCAGACCGTTGCCGAAGCGCCGCCCAAGCTCCGCGATCCGCTTCGCCGAGGCGGCGGGAAGCACCCCCGCCGGGACGCGCACGCGGACCAGTAGTCCGTCGCCGACCTCCATGGGGGCCAGGACGCCGGGACACATGCCTCGGCGGCGCGGGGCGTTGCGGGTTTGAGGAAGCGCGCTCATGCAGACATCTCCTTGCGGCGGCGCAGGTCGTCGCCCGTCGAGTTGCGGCGTGGGTGCCAGAGGCCACGGTCCAGCGCCTCCGTCAGCCGGTCCAGAATATGCCGGGCGGCGGCGGGATTGGAGTGCGCCAGGAAGTCCCACACCCGCGGGTCGTCCACATAGGCGTCGTACAACTGATCGAAATGGTGGGGCCGCACCGCCGTGGTGGTCGCGGCGAAGGCGAACAGCGTGTCCACGCTGGCCGCCAGTTCCCCGGCGCCGCGGTAGCCGTGGCGCATCATGCCCTCGATCCAGCGCGGGTTGGCGGCCCGTCCGCGCAGCACGCGGGCGACCTCCTCCCCCAGCGTGCGCACCGTCAGGCTTTCCGGCTCCGAACTGTCGAGATGATAGAGCGCCGGGTCGTTGTCGGCCAGGGCGGCGGCGGCGGAGAAGCCGCCCTCATACTGCATGAAGCCGTCGGTGGAGAGCACGTCATGCTCCCGCTGGTCCTGATGGTGGACCAGCGCGTCGGCCCCGCCGATGCGGCGGCGGAACAGGGTGGGCAGGGCCAAGCCCTCCAGCCCCTTGCCGTAGGCGTGGCAGCTTCCCTCCAGATAGGCGGCGCCGAAGTCGGCCCGCGCGGCCCAGTCGCCGCGCGCGATCATGCCGGGCAGCGCCGTGCCGTAGGCGCCGGGTGCCGCCCCGAAGACCCGCGCGCCGGCCCAGCGCTCCGCCTCCGCCGCCGGGGTGCCGCCGGCTTCCAACTCGGCGCGGTCGGTGCGCAGAGCGGCGGCGATGGGGTTCACGTCGTCGGGCTCGTCCTCGGCCATCACGGCGCGGACGGCCTGATCGAACAGGGCGATCTGCTGCGGGAACACGTCGCGGAACAGGCCGGAGATGCGCAACGTCACGTCCACCCGCGGGCGGCCCAGAACGGAGGCCGGCATCACCTCGAAGCCGGTCACACGACCGGAGCCGTTCTCCCACAGCGGGCGGACGCCCAGCAGGGCCATGGCCTGGGCCAACTCGTCGCCGCCGGTGCGCATGGCGGGGGTGCCCCAGCAATCCACCACCAGCCGCTTCGGCCAGTCGCCGTGGTCTTGCAGGTAACGGGTAATGAGCGCGTCCGCCGCCTGCCAGCCCAGCGTCCAGGCGGTCGGCGTCGGCACCCCGCGCGGGTCGAGCGCGTAGAGGTTCCGCCCCGTGGGCAGCGTGTCCGCCCGCCCCCGCGCCGGCGAGCCGCCGGGGCCGGGCTTCACGAAGCGCCCGTCCAGCCCGGCCAGCAGGGCCGCCATTTCCGCCTCCCCGCAGGCGTCCAGCGCCGGGGCGACGTCCTCCGCCTTGCCGAAGCGGGCGACGGCGGCCAGCAGGCGGGCGCGGCGTTCCGGCTCCGGCGTGGTGCCGAAAACGTGCAGCCCGTCGCGGATCTGCATCTCCTTGATGTCGCAGAGGTGGGCGTCCAGGCGGCTGAGGATCGCGTCGGGATCGTCGTCGGGCCGCAGGTTGCAGTCGGCGGCGACGCCGGACCTCCAAGCCAGATCCAGGATGGTCTGCCGCAGCGTGCCCAGCCGCCGCGGGTCCAGCCCGGTCGCCATGGAATATTCGTCGATGGCCGTTTCAAGCTCTGCGAGGTCGCCGTGCAGCCCGGCCTCCACCGGCGGCGGGGTCAGATGGCCGACCAGAACGGCGCCCAGCCGGCGGCGCGCCTGCACCCCTTCGCCGGGGTTGTTGACGATGAAGGGATAGAGGCAGGGCAGGGGGCCGGCCACGATCTCCGGCCAGCAGTCTGCGGACAGGGCCACCGCCTTGCCCGGCAGCCATTCCAGCGTTCCGTGCGCCCCGACCTGCACCAGCGCATGGATGCCCAGGACGTGGCGGAGCCAGAGGTGGAAGGCGTAATAGCCGTGGCTGGGCGGCGTGTCCGGGTCGTGGTGCTGCGTGGTGGTCAGCGGGCCGTGGCCGCGGCTCGGCTGCACGGCGACGGTGGCGTTGCCGCAGGCCAGCACGGCGAAGCGGAAGGCGCTGCCATCGGACAGAGGATCGGCCTGCTCGTCGCCCCAGGTGGCGGCGATGCGGGCGCGGGCCTCGGCGGGGGCGAGGCGGCGGTAGTCCTCCAGGCTCAGCGCGGCGGCGGCACCGCCGGTCAGCGCTTCCATCAGCGCGGCGGGGCTGGCGGGAATCCCGTCCAGCGCGTAGCCCTCCGTCTTCAGCCGCTCAAGGATGCCGACGACGCTCGCCGGAGTGTCGAGGCCCACCGCGTGGCCGATGCCGCCGCCCGGTCCCGGATAGTCGGACAGCACCAGCGCCAGTTTGCGTTCCGCCCGCGGAGTGGCGCCCAGCCGCACCCAGGCGGCGGCCAGATCGGCGGCGAAGGCAACCCGGTCGGGCACCGGACGGATCAGGGTGGGGGCGAACTCCAGATCGGGGGCCGGCGCCCCTTCCGCCTTGAAGGCGATGGCGCGGGTCAGGATGCGCCCGTCCATCTCCGGCAGCACGACGTTCATGGCGAGATCGGACGGCCCCATCCCGCGTGCGGAGCCGCGCCAGCCCTCCTCCGGCGTGGTGGACAGCACGGCCTGGAGCACCGGCGTGCCGTTGGCCTCCAGCGGCGATCCGTCCTCGCGCGCGGCGGAGAAGCCGGTCAGGTTCAGCACGGCGGCGGCGTTCCGCGCGGTCAGGGTGGCGCGCATCCAGGCGGCGCAGTCCGGCTCCTTCAGGCTCGCCACGAACAGCGGCAGCGGGGCGAGGTCGCGCGCGGCCAGCGCGTCGCACAGCGCGTGCACCGGCTCCAGATCGCCGGCCAGCAGGTGGGAGCGGTAGAAGACGACCGGCGCGCAGGGGCCGGCGGCTTGACCGGACCAGCCTTCATAGACGCCGAAGCGCGGCACCGGCGCCGGCTCGCGCCAGGGGCGGTCCAGCCCGGCCAGTGTGGCGGCGTAGGCCAGCAGGTTGGCCATGTTGTCCGGCCCGCCTTCGGTGAAGTAGCGCCACAGGCGTTGTGCGGCCTCGGGCGGGACGGTGCCGTAGCCGTCCAGGGCGGGGTTCGGCTGCGCGCAGCCCGGCAGCACGGCCAGCGCCACCCCGGCCTCCCGGCAGGCGGCGGCCACATGGTCCAGCCCATAGCGCCAGTAGCCCGCCCCGCCGAGCAGCCGCAGCACGACCAGCTTCGCCTTGCGGATCACGGAGTCGACGTAGAGGTCCACCGACAGCGGATGCCCCAGCCGCGCGAGGTTCGCCAGCCGCAGGGATGGCAGATCGTCGCGATGGCGGGTCCAGCAAGCGGCGAGCGCCGTCAGGTCGCTGTCGGAGAAGGACAGCACGACGAGATCCGCCGGGGTTTGCCCCAGATCCACGGCCTGGGGACCGGCATCGAGATCTTCCTGACGGGCGGCGAGAAGGTGCATCGGCTACAGCTTTGCAAGTTCCCCTCGCCCCTCCGGGGAGAGGGTCAGGGTGAGGGGGCGCCCGTCAGGGCGTCCACGCGCTGCAATGAGCCTGCGTCGCCGGCCCGCGGCCGCCCCCTCATCCCAACCCTTCTCCCCAGAGGGAAGAAGGGCAACAGAATTTACCCGATCGCGGCGGTCACCGCGTCGCGGTCCAAACCCGTCTCGCCGATCACCACCAGACGGCTGCGTCGCGGCTCGTCGGGCTTCCAGAAGCGGTCGAAATGGGTCTGGATGCGCGTGCCCACGCCCTGTACCAACAGCCGCATCGGCTTGCCCGGCACGTCGATGAAGCCCTTCAAGCGCAGCACGCCATGGGCAGCGGTCACCCGCTCCAGCGTCTTTGCCAGCGCCGCCGGGTCGGGCTGCGGGCCGAGTTCCACGACGAAGCTGGTGAAGTCGTCGTGGTCGTGGCCTTCCTCGTCGTCATGATGGCTGGGGCGGTTGGCGAGGTCGTCCTCCACCCCGGCCCCGACGCCCAGCAGCAGCACCGGATCGACCTTGCCGTTGCTGGCGCGCAGGATCTTCGCCTCGCGCCCGCTGTTGCCCTCCGCCATGGCGGCGCGGATCAGGTCCTCGACCTTCGCCAGATCGGCGGCGTCCACCAGATCGGTCTTGTTCACCACGATCAGGTCGGCGCAGAGGAGCTGGTCCTCGAACACCTCCTCCACCGGCGTCTCATGGTCGAGCTGTCCGGCGTCCGCGGCCTGGGCGGCCAGCGCCGCCGGGTCGGGGGCGAAGCGGCCCTCCGCCGCGGCGGCTGCATCCACCACCGCGACCACCCCGTCCACCGTCACCCGCGTCTTGATCGCCGGCCAGTGGAACGCCTGGACGAGCGGCTTCGGCAGGGCGAGGCCGCTGGTCTCGATGATGATGTGCTCCGGCGGCTGGGGGCGGGCCAGCAGCTTTTCGATGGCGGGAACGAAGTCGTCGGCGACGGTGCAGCACAGGCAGCCGTTTGCCAGTTCGATCACGTCGTCCTCGGTGCAGGTCGGGTTGCCGCAGGCGCGCAGGATTTCGCCGTCGATCCCGACATCCCCGAACTCGTTGATGATCAGCGCCAGCCGGCGCCCGGCGGCCTGTTCCAGCAGACTGCGGATCAGCGTCGTCTTCCCGGCGCCGAGAAAGCCGGTGATGACGGTGGCCGGGGTTTTCCCGGCGGTAAGCGGGCCGGTGCTCATCGGCCGTCTCCTGAATAGAGATGTGTGATGGTGAGGATGGTCCGCCCGCCGGTCAGCGGCGGAGGCGCGCGACAGCCTGGAACGGCAAAGAGGACGGACTGAGGACGGCGCGAAGCGGCATGATGCGGTTTCCCTGTTTCCGCCACACCCGGCGGATTGGATGAAGGTCTGTCCGGCGGCAGGTTTCCTGGCTCGCGGGTCATCGTCTCGCCTCCCGCCTTCCCGGCCTGTCGGCCAGTGGCATTTCCGGAGGCTGACTCGCCGCATACAGTTGCGGGGGCAGCCGCGGCCTTGGACCCCATCCGGGTCCGCACCGCATTCCCTATTATCCCCGCGCCTCAACGGCGGACGGGGCACCGTCGGAGGCGCAGAATTGCAGGCGCACCCCCGATTTGCAAGCGGCCATTTGGCGGCCTCCGAATCTGCAATAATCAGTCCATACCGCTGTTGGAATGTCGGAGGATCGGTACAGCCTGTCCGGAAAGCTGACACCCCGGACGGTGCGCATCCCGCCCGGAGCTTTCCTCATAATCCAACGATTTCAATATGTTACTCTGTTTCCCCTCAGTTGGCACGCCGCATGCTTATGTCATCGCAATCAAAAACGCGGACCGGCAGACGACGCGGACGAACAGGGAGGGAAAAGCGGCAACCATGGCCGACGACATCATTCTGGAAGCGCGCGGACTCTCGAAGGAGTTCAAGGGCTTCATCGCGGTGAAGGAGGTGAACCTCCAGGTCCGCCGCGGCACGATCCACGCGCTGATCGGCCCCAACGGCGCCGGCAAGAGCACGGTCTTCAACCTGCTGACCAAGTTCCTGACGCCGACGCGCGGCCAGATTCTCTACAAGGGGCGTGACATCACCGCCATGAAGCCCGCCGACGTGGCGCTGCTCGGCATGGTGCGGTCCTTCCAGATTTCCGCCGTCTTCCCGCACCTCAGCGTGCTGGAGAATGTCCGTGTCGCGCTCCAGCGTCCGCGCGGCACCAGCTTCCATTTCTGGAAGCCGGAGGCCAGCCTGCACGACCTGCACGACCGCGCGCTGGAACTGATCGAGGCGGTGAACCTCACCCCCTGGGCCGGGCACACCGCCGCTGAACTGCCCTATGGCCGCAAGCGCGCGCTGGAAATCGCCACCACGCTGGCGCTCGACCCGGAGGTGATGCTGCTGGACGAGCCGCTGGCCGGCATGGGCCATGAGGACATCGAGCGCACCGCCGCTCTGATCAAGCGCGTCTCCGCTGACCGCACCATCCTGATGGTGGAGCACAACCTGTCGGTCGTCGCCCACCTGTCGGACACGATCACCGTGCTGCGCCGCGGCGAAATCCTGGCGGAGGGTGCATACGACGTCGTATCGCGCGATCCCCAGGTCATGGAAGCCTATATGGGGACGGGGGAGGTGGGGCATGCCTGACGGCGCGAACGTGAAGACCGCCATGCTGGAAATCCGCGACCTCCACGCCTTCTACGGCGAAAGCCACGTCCTGCACGGCGTCGACATCGACGTGCGCCAGGGCGAGGTGGTGACCCTGCTGGGCCGCAACGGGGCCGGCAAGACCACCACCATGCGCTCCATCATGGGCATCGTCGGCAAGCGCAACGGCTCGATCCGCTTCCAGGGCAAGGAGCTGATCGGCATGGCCCAGCACAAAATCCCCCGCCTCGGCATCGGCTATGTGCCGGAGGAGCGCGGCATCTTCTCCTCCCTCAGCGTGGACGAGAATCTGCTGCTGCCGCCGGTGGTGAAGTCCGGCGGCATGACCGTGCCGCAGATTTACGAGCTGTTCCCGAACCTCCAGGGCCGCGGCTCCACCCAGGGCACGCGGCTGTCGGGCGGGGAGCAGCAGATGCTGGCCATCGCGCGCATCCTGCGCACCGGCGCCGACCTGATCCTGCTGGACGAGCCGACCGAGGGACTCGCACCCGTCATCATCGAGCAGATCGGGGTGGCCGTGCGCAAGCTGAAGCAGCGCGGCTTCACCATCGTGCTGGTGGAACAGAATTTCCGCTTCGCCGCCACCATCGCCGACCGCCATTACGTGATGGAGGAAGGCCATGTGGTGGACATGATCCCCAATGACCAGCTCGCCCAGAACATGGACAAGCTGCACGCCTATCTCGGCGTCTGACCCGTCATACCAGACCAACCATACCAATAAAGTCGAAGGAAGGGAGTTCGAAATGCTCAAGACGTTGCTCTGCGGGACCGCTCTGCTGGCGCTGACCGCCGGTGCCGCGCACGCGCAGGTCTCCAACAACGTGATCAAGATCGGCGTCATGAACGACCGGTCCGGCATCTACGCCGACCTCGCCGGCGAAGGCTCGGCCATCGCCGCCCGTCTGGCGGCGGAGGAGTTCGGCGGCAAGGTCGCCGGTGCGCCGATCGAGATCGTCGTCGCCGATCACCAGAACAAGGCCGACATCGCCGCCAACACGGCGCGCGAGTGGCTCGACACCGGCAACGTGGACGTCATCGCCGACGTGCCGAACTCCGCCGCCGCCCTGGCCGTTCAGGGCATCACCAAGGACAAGAAGCGCATCTTCCTGATGTCCGGTCCGGGTTCGACCGACCTCGGCGGCAAGTCGTGCAGCCCCTACGGCTTCCACTGGACCTACGACAACTACGCCATGGCCGCCGGCACCGCCCGCGCGCTGGTCGAGCAGGGCAAGAAGAACTGGTTCTTCATCACCGCGGACTACGCCTTCGGCCACTCGCTGGAGGATGAGACCACGAAGATGGTCAAGCAACTCGACGGCAAGGTCGCGGGCAACGTCCGTCATCCGCTGGGCACCGCCGACTTCTCGTCCTACCTGCTCCAGGCCCAGGCGTCCAAGGCCGACGTGATCGGCCTCGCCAACGCTGGCGGCGACACCACCAACGCCGTCAAGCAGGCGTCGGAGTTCGGCATCACCCAGTCGGGCCAAAGCCTTGCCGGTCTGCTGCTGTTCATCACCGACGTGCACGCGCTGGGGCTCCAGGCCGCCCAGGGCCTGATGCTGACCACCGGCTTCTACCACGACATGGACGACCAGACCCGCGAGTGGACCAAGAAGTTCGAGGCAAAGGCCGGGCGCAAGCCGACCATGGTGCAGGCCGGCGTCTACTCCGCCGTCCGCCACTACCTGAAGGCGGTCGAGGCCGTGGGCTCCGACGATCCGGACAAGGTGGCCGCCAAGATGCGCGAGACCCCGGTGAACGACATGTTCGCCAAGAACGGCAAGATCGCCGCGAACGGCCGCATGTTCCACGACATGTATCTGGCCCAGGTGAAGGCGCCGGGCGAGTCCAAGGCCCCCTGGGACTACTACAAGATCGTGAAGACGATCCCCGCGGAGCAGGCGTTCCTGGACCCGGCGAAGAGCGGCTGTCCGCTGGTGAAGTAAGG
>JAEYPE010000051.1 GCA_023411035.1 Pseudomonadota bacterium | reverse complement strand
GCCAGCGCGTCGGCGTGGTGGTGCAGCGTCGCCTGGGCTTGCTCTTTGGCTTGGGCCTCGCCCGACCGGGCGCGGGCGGCGATCTCCGGCGGGGCCAGCGCCTCCCCCGTCCGCCACAGATGCAGTCGGGCCAGCCCGGCGCCGCACAGCAGCGTTTCGATGCAGCCTTCCCGCCCGCAGCCGCAGGGCATGGGGGGGCCGTCCGCCGCCGTTCGCCAGGGCAGCGGGTTGTGCCCCCACTCCCCGGCCAGGGCGTTGGCGCCGGCCAGGATGCGCCGGTCCGCGACGATCCCGCCGCCGACCCCGGTGCCCAGGATGATGCCGAACACCAGCGGCGCCCCGGCGGCGGCCCCGTCCACCGCTTCCGACAGGACGAAGGCGTTGGCGTCGTTGGCGATCCGCACCGGACGGTCCAGCGTCCGCGACAGGTCCGCCGCGAAGGGCCGCCCGTCCAGCCAGGGCAGGTTGACCGCGCGCACGGTGCCCGCCGCCCCATCGACGATGCCGGGCAGGCACAGCCCGACCGTGGCGCCACGGCAGCCCGCCTGTTCCTCCAGCGCCGCCACGCTGCCGGCCAGCGCCGCCAGCGTCTCCGCATAGCCGCGCGGCGTGTCGGCACGGTGCCGCGCCCGTTCCGTCCCGTCCGGAGCCAGAAGGGTGGCGGCGATCTTCGTGCCTCCCAGATCGACGCCGATTCGCATCGGACCCATGCCCATGACGGACTCCCAGTGCGGTTGGACAGTTAGGGGGTGGACAATAAGCGGGGTGAAAAAGCAGGCACCCCTATAGCGCAGCGCCAGCCCCGAATCAGCCCTCCCGACGCGCGCCTTCTCCATAAGAGGTGGCGGTCCCGTCCCTTTGCACCGTCGCAGGACGGCAGCGGACCACTAGAGTCAAGTGCGTCACGACCCACCATTGGATTGCGCGCGCCCCCATGGACCGTTCCGCTCCGAAAGCCACGCCATCCTCGAATCGCCCGCCGGCGAAGGCAAAATCCCAACCGCCGCCCCCCGGCCTGCGCCCCGACCAGACGGAGGTCTTCGACGGCCTTCTTCTGGCGCTGCTGGCGCGCAAGCGGCTGCTGGTGCTGGTGGGCGACGCCGGGTCCGGACGGGCCGCGGTCTTCCACCAGCTTGTGGAACAGGTCGGCTCCGATGGCGCGCTGGTGCTTCCGGTCGCCGCCAGCGCCGGAGCGCAGGTGGAGGATCTGGTCGCCGCCGCCGGTGACGCCGCCCTGCCCTCCGACAGCGGCGACCGCGATTTCGACACGCTGATCGAGGAGTTGGAAGAGCGGCTGGACCTCGCCGGCACCGGCCTGCTGGCGGTGGAGAACGCGGGCGTGCTGACCGCCCCGACGCTGGCCGACCTGATCGACCTCAGCCGGTCCGAAACGCCGGGCGGGCGCTTCCTCCAGGTTCTTCTTTGCGGCACGCCGGAGATGGAACGGACGCTGGCCCGCCCCGGTCTGGCGGAGGCGGTGCGCGAGCTTGGCGTGATCTACCGCATGACGCCCGGCGCCGGCCCGTCCGTGGCGCCCGCCGTGGTGGCGCCTCCCGCCGTGCCGGTGGCCACCCCGCCGACGCCGCGCCGAACGGCGGAGCGCGACACGAACGACTGGCCCGCCAACGATTGGGAGGCGCCGGACGGCTGGACGATCCCGGAAACGGGTGGCCCCGTCGCCGAATTGCCGCCCGGGCAGCCGCGCCGCCATGCCGCGCTGGCCGGGGCCGCGGTGACCACCCTGATCCTGCTGGGGGCCGCGGGGGCCGCCGCCACCCTGGCGATTCCCGGCGCCTCGCCCGAGCGGGCGCTCGACTACGCCCGGCAGGGCTGGGAGGAACTGCGCGCCTTCGTGGCGGAGCATGTGCACAACCCCTTCGCGGATGAACCCAGCCTGGGCAGCCGCGGTTCCGACGCGCTGGCGCTCGCCCGGACGCAAAATCCCTACCTCGCCGCCCTCCCCGCCGAGGCGGGCGTGCCGGGGGCGGTCCCGTCCCAGCCGAAGAGCGACATCCCGCCGCCCGCCGCCCGTCCGATGGCCGCCGCCCCGCCATCTCAGGCTCCGGCGCCGGCCCAGCCACCGGCCCAGCCCCCCACCCAAACAATTGCGAAGCTTGATCCGGGACCGCTGCCGAAGCCGGAACAGCCGTTCGCCGCGCCATTGGCTCCCGATCCGTTGGCCGCGGCACCGCCGCCGCCCAAGCCGCGGGCGACCGAGTACCGCACGGAGCAGGGCGAAGGCCCGACCGGCTCCGCCACCCTGCCGCCGCTCGTGGACGAACCCGCGCCCCAGACGACGCCCGATACGCCGCCCGAGTCGGCCAATCAGACCGCGCCACAAGCTGCGCCCCCGCCGGCCACTCAGCCTTCCCCGCTGTCCGCGCCCCTGTCCAACCCCCTGTCCACCGATGATGCCGGCCTCAGCCAGCGTGTGCGCGTCCTGGTGGATCAGGCCCGCCGGCAGATCGCCGCGAAGCTCCTGACCACGCCGCCGAACAACAACGCTTATGAGACGGTGTCCCGCCTACGGGAGATCGCCCCGGCCACGGCGGAGATTCAGGACCTGCTGGCGACCATGGAGGAAACCTACCGCCGCTGGGCCGCCCTGGCGGAACGCGACGGCAATTGGGACGAGGCGCGGCGCTTCTACGAGCGCGCCCTGATCGTGGCCCCCAACACCGGCGATTTGCGCGACCGCATCAAGGCCGCTGGCGAAAGGCGCGCGCTGCCCTCCACTGCCCCCGCGACCCCCCTTGCGACGGCGGAGGTCCGGCCCGGACTGGACGGCCGTGACGGCGCCATCGCCCTGCTGCGCAGCACGGACGAGCTGAAACGCGCGCTGGACGCCGGTACCGATCCCAACAAGCGGGTGGACAACGGCAAGACCCTGCTGATGCTGGCTTCCGAACAGGGGCTGACGGACGCGGTGCGTCTGCTGATCGACCGCCGGGCCAAGACGGAACTGCGCACCGCCGACGGCGCCACCGCGGTGATGTACGCCGCCTGGGGCGGGCACGAGGGGGTGATCCATGCGCTGGCCGCCGCGGGCGCGGAACTGGACGCCACCAACGACGACGGCAAGACCGCACTCATGGCGGCCTCGGCACGCGGTCACCAGGGTGTGGTGAAGATCCTGCTCGACCACGGCGTGTCGGTGGACCGAGTGGCCAGCCACGGCTGGTCGGCCCTGATGTACGCCGCCAACAACGGCCACGACCGTGTGGCGCGGCTGCTGGTGGAGCGCGGCGCCAACCCCTTCCGCATGGACAGCGCCGGCAACTCCGCCCTCACGCTCGGCGCGTTGCAGGGCCACATGCAGGTGGTCGAGGCCCTAAAGCCGCATTAAGGGAAACCGCACTGAGGCGCCCCCCTCCCCGGACAGGAAAGGGGGGCCGCCCACCCTCACAGCGCGGCGAAGCGCGCCAGCATGGCGGCGTGGGACCGGATGCCGTTGTGCAGGCATTTCACTTCGAACTTCTCGTTGGGCGAATGGATGCGGTCATCCTCCAGCCCGAAGCCGACGAAGATCGAATCGAAGCCCAGCGCCTGACGGATGTAGCCGCCCACGGGGATCGAGCCTCCGCTGCCGATCAGCGCCGGCCGGTTGGCGTAAATGTCGCCCAGCCCGGCCATGGCGGCGCGCAGATAGGGGCTGTCGGTCGGCACCTGGACGCCCGGCGAGTGGCTGAACACCTTGTACTCCCACCGCCCGTCCGCCGGTTTGCGCTCCTCCAGGAAGCTCTTGATGCCGGTCAGGATCGCCGCCGGGTCCTGGTTCGGCACAAGACGGCAGGACAGCTTGACCGACGCCTTGGCGGCGATCACCGTCTTGGAGCCTTCGCCGGTGTAGCCGCCCCAGATGCCGTTGATGTCGCAGGTCGGGCGCGACCACAGACGTTCCAGCGCGCTGCGCCCGGCCTCGCCCACCGGGGTTTTCAGCCCGACGCCGGCCAGGAAGGCCGCCTCGTCGAAGCCGAGATCCCGCCACATGGCCTTCTCCTCGTCCGTGGGCTCGGCCACACCGTCGTAGAAGCCGGGGAAGCGCACCCGCCCGTCCTCGTCGTGGATCTGGCCCAGGATGCGGGTCAGCGCGTTGATCGGGTTCAGCACCGCACCGCCGAACATGCCGGAATGCAGATCGTGGCTCGGCCCGTGCAGCGTCGCCTCGACATAGAGCAGGCCGCGCAGCCGGGTGGTGATGGCCGGCGTCTCGATGTTCCAGGAATTGGTGTCGGTGATGACGCAGACGTCGGCCTTCAGCTCCTCCGCGTTGGCCTTCAGGAAGGTCAGCAGGTTCGGGCTTCCGGTCTCCTCCTCGCCCTCGATCAGGACGGTCACGCGGACCGGCAGGGTGCCGTGCACGGCGTGCCAGGCGCGGAACGCCTCGATGAAGGTCATCACCTGGCCCTTGTCGTCCACGGCGCCGCGGGCGACGATGCGGCGGCCATGCTCCGCCTCCACGATGGCCGGCTCGAAGGGCGGGCTGTTCCACAGCTCCAGCGGCTCCGCCGGCTGCACGTCGTAATGGCCGTAATAGAGGATGTGCGGAACGCCGGCCCCATCCGCAGCCCCGCCCGGACCCGGATGATGGGCGACGACCGCGGGATGGCCCGCCGTCTCGCGCACGGAGGCATCGAAGCCCAGCCCGGACAGCTCGCGCACCAGCCAGTCGGCGGCGCGGCGCACGTCGCCCTTGCGGGCCGGGTCGGTGCTGACGCTGGGGATGCGCAGCAGGTCGCACAGGCGGCCCAGGGATTCTTCGAAACCGCGGTCAACCTGTTGAAGAACGGGTTCGGCTGACAGAACGCTCGACATTCGACATGGCCTTCGGTGAGGAAAGAACGGTGCCGATGGTAGCGCAACCCCGCCCGCCGCCGAGTCTGTCAAATAAGCAGGGCAGGCAAACCCCAAGGGGTGCCATCCTCGCGAAGGCGGCGTTTCCGGTGCCCGCCATGGGAAGCACGGGATGGCGGAACCACGGCTCCGCCTTCGCGAGGATGTCCCGGACGGAGGCGCGTCAGACGGTCAGGTACCGCCGGACCTCGCTCTCCTCCAGACCGTCGCGGCTGCCGGCCAGCATGACCTCGCCGCGTTCCATGACCGCCCAGTCGTCGGCCAGATCGCGGGCGAACTCGAAATACTGCTCGACCAGCAGGATCGCCATGGTGCCCTTGTCGCGCAGATAGGCGATGGCCCGTCCGATGTCCTTGATGATGGACGGCTGGATGCCCTCCGTCGGCTCGTCCAGCACCAGCAGCCGGGGCCGCGTCACCAGCGCCCGCCCGATGGCGAGCTGCTGCTGCTGCCCGCCCGACAGGTCGCCGCCGCGCCGATCCAGCATGGACTTCAGCACCGGAAACAGTTCGAACACCTCCTCGGGGATGGAGCGGTCGGCGCGCTTCAGCGGCGCGTAGCCGGTCAGCAGGTTCTCCCGCACCGTCAGCAGCGGGAAGATTTCCCGCCCCTGCGGGACATAGGCGATGCCGCGCCGCGCCCGCTCGGAGGGAGCAAGTTTCGTGATGTCGCCGCCGTCCCAGGCGATGGTTCCGCCGGTGACCGGCTTCAGCCCGACGATGGCGCGCAGCAGCGAGGATTTGCCGACGCCGTTGCGCCCCAGCAGGCAGGTGACCTTCCCGACCTCCGCCGTCAGCGACACGCCGCGCAGCGCCTGCGCCGCGCCGTAATGGAGATCGACCGACCGTACGTCGAGCATGTTTGCTTTCTCCCGGTTCCCTTCCCCCCTCTGGGGCGAGGGAATTGCAATCCGTCACCGGCCCAGATAGACGTCGATGACCTGCTTGTTGGCGCTCACCGTGTCGAGCGAGCCCTCGGCCAGCACGGAGCCTTCGTGGAGCACCGTGACCTTCACGCCCAGTTCGCGGACGAAGACCATGTCGTGCTCCACCACGATCACCGAATGCTTGCCGGCGATGTCCTTCAGCAGGTGGGCGGTCTGCTCCGTCTCCGCGTCGGTCATGCCGGCCACCGGCTCGTCCACCAGCAGCAGCTTCGGGTCCTGGGCCAGCAGCATGCCGATCTCCAGCCACTGCTTCTCGCCGTGGGACAGGCTGCCCGCCGGGCGGTCGCGCCGGGGCGACAGGCGGGTGATGTCGAGGATCTCCTCGATCCGCGCCCGGTCCTCCCGCGTGGCCGAATAGGTCAGCGTCTTCAGCGGGCGGCGCGGCGCCTTCAGCGACAGTTCCAGATTGTCCCAGACCGTGTGCATCTCGAACACGGTGGGGCGCTGGAACTTGCGGCCGATGCCCAGTTCGGCGATGGCCGGCTCGCGCAGGCTCGTCAGGTCGGTCCGGCCTTCGAACAGGATGGTGCCGGTGTCGGGGCGGGTCTTGCCGGTGATGACGTCCATCATGGTCGTCTTGCCGGCGCCGTTCGGCCCGATGATCGCCCGCATCTCGCCCGGCTCGATGATCAGCGACAGGCTGTTCAGCGCCCGGAACCCGTCGAAGCTGACCGACACGCCGTCCAGATACAGCAGGGTGTCTTCCGCGCTCATGGTGATCAGCCCCCTTTCTGGCCGGCTGGCGTGCCGGCGATGGCGCCCCGCGACGGCAGGCGTTGGCGCAACTGCGCGGCGAGGCCCAGGATGCCCTTGGGCAGGAACAGCGTGACCAGAACGAACAGGCCGCCCAGCGCGAACAGCCACAGTTCCGGCAGGGCCGCCGTGAAGTAGCTCTTGCCGAAATTCACCAGAACCGCGCCCAGCACCGGCCCGGCCAGCGTGCCGCGCCCGCCGACGGCGACCCAGATCACCGCCTCGATGCTGCTGGCGGGGGAGAATTCCGACGGGTTGATGATGCCCACCTGCGGCACGTAGAGCGCGCCCGCCACCCCGGCCATGCAGGCCGACAGCGTCCAGGCGAACAGCTTGTAGCGGTCCGTCTCGTAGCCCAGGAAGCGCACCCGGCTCTCCGCGTCGCGCACGGCGATCAGCACCTTGCCGAGCTTGGACGACACCACCGCCGACGCCAGGACGTAGCCGACCGCCAGAGCGACGACCGTCGCCACGAACAGCCCGACGCGGGTCGAGGCGGCCTGGATGTCGAAGCCCAGGATTTCCTTGAAATCGGTCAGGCCGTTGTTGCCGCCGAAGCCCATGTCGTTGCGGAAGAAGGCCAGCATCAGCGCGAAGGTCAGCGCCTGCGTGATGATCGACAGATAGACGCCGGTGACGCGGGAGCGGAAGGCGAACCAGCCGAAGGCGAAGGCCAGCAGGCCCGGAACCACCATCACCATGACCGCCGCGAACCAGAAATGGTCGAAGCCGTGCCAGTACCAGGGCAGTTCCGTCCAGTTCAGGAAGACCATGAAGTCGGGCAGGTCCGCGTTGCCGTAGACGCCGCGGGAGCCGATCTGCCGCATCAGGTACATGCCCATGGCGTAGCCGCCCAGCGTGAAGAAGGCGGCGTGCCCCAGCGACAGGATGCCGACGAAGCCCCACACGAGGTCGAGCGACAGCGCGAGCAGCGCGAAGCACAGATACTTGCCGAGCAACGCCACCGTGTGGGTGGACAGGTGCCAGGGCGAGTCCGGCGCCGTGCCCAGCGCCATGACGGGCACCGCCACGGCCAGCACCGCCAGGACCGCCAGCAGAACGCCGGCCTTCTTGTCCAGGCCCATCAGGAAAAATCGGGTCAGCATCGGATCAGGCCTCCACCGCCCGGCCCTTCAGCGCGAACAGGCCGCGCGGACGCCTCTGGATGAACAGGATGATGAAGATCAGCACCAGGATCTTGCCCAGCACCGCGCCCGCGTAGGGCTCCAGGAACTTGTTGACGCCGCCGAGCGCCAGCGCGCCGACCAGCGTTCCCCACAGATTGCCCACGCCGCCGAACACCACGACCATGAAGCTGTCGATGATGTAGCCCTGGCCCAGGTTGGGGCTCACGTTGTCGATCTGGCTCAGCGCCACACCCGCCAGACCGGCGATGCCTGACCCCAGACCGAAGGTCAGCGCGTCCACCCGCGCGGTGCGGATGCCCATGGCGTTCGCCATGCTGCGGTTCTGGGTGACGGCGCGGATGCTCAGCCCGAACCACGTCTTGCGCAGCGCCACCAGCAGCGCACCGAAGACCAGGAAGGCGAAGACGACGATCCACAGCCGCCCGTAGGTGATGGTCAGCCCGCCGAGTTCGAAGGCGCCGGACATCCAGGACGGCGCGCCGACCTCGCGGTTCGTCGGCCCGAAGATGGAGCGCACCGCCTGCTGAAGCGCCAGCGACAGGCCCCAGGTGGCCAGCAGCGTTTCCAGCGGACGCCCGTACAGCCAGCGGATCACGCTGCGCTCGATGGCGACGCCGACCGCGCCGGAGACGAGGAAGGCGACGGGAAGCGCCACCAGGATGGACAGGTCGAACAGGCCGGGCGCCCACTGGCGGAAGGCTTCCTGCACCAGGAAGGTGGCGTAGGCGCCGATCATCACCATCTCGCCGTGCGCCATGTTGATGACGCCCATGACGCCGAAGGTGACCGCCAGCCCGATCGCCGCCAGCAGCAGCACCGAGCCGAGCGACAGGCCGTACCACAGGTTCTGCGCGGCGCCCCACAGGGCCAGCCGCTGCTCCACCGACGCGATGGCCTTCTTCGCGGCGTCCTTCACCGCGTCGCCGCCCCCGTTGGAGACGCTGTTGGCGGCGCCGTTCAACAGGGCCAGCGCATCCTGGTCGCCACGGTCCTTCAGCACCTCGACGGCGGCGATCTTGTCAGCGTCCGCGGCGTCCCCGGCCAGCAGGACGGAGGCCCGCGCCTGGGTCATCGCGCGGCGCACGCGCTCGTCGGTTTCCTTCGCCAGCGCCGCGTCCAGCGCTTCCAGCGCGTTGGCGTCGCGGCTCTTGAACACCGCCTCGGCGGCCTGCCGGCGGGTGCCGGGGTCGGGGCTCATCAGGGTGAGCGCGCCGAGCGTCGCGCTGATCGTGCGGCGCAGGGCGTTGTTGATCCGGATTTTCTCGACCGCGTTGCGGTCCGCCTCGCCCAGCGCGGCGCCGGTCAGCGGGTCGGTCAGGGCATAGCCGTTGCCGGCGCGCCGGGCGACGACCACGGCGCCGTCCGTCTTGCGGACGTGCAGGTCGCCGGCCTGGAGGGCCTCGATGACCGGCACGGCGGCGGGATCGCCCGTCTCCGCCAGCTTGGCGAGGGCCTTTTCGGTGTCGGCGTAGCTGCCGACACCCAGGCCGCGGACCAGCGGGGCCAGATCGGCGGCGGCCAGATCAGCGGCGAAGGCGGCGGGTGCGGCCAGCGCCAGAAACGCGGCCAGCAGCCAGCAGAGTGCGCGGTGCATCGCGGTTCCCGTGTTGTGTCGGAAGGCTTTTGGGAAAGGGCGTTGCCCCCACCCCGACCCTCCCCCGCCGGACGGTGGAGGGAGGATGGTCCCCTCCCCTGCGATAGCGGGGGAGGGTTAGGGAGGGGGCACCACGCAGCCGGTTACCAGACGTTCAAGGCGGTCCTCACGACCCCTTGCCGCCGCACTTGCCGGTCTTCACGTTGAAGTTTCCGCAGGACAGCGGAGCGCGCCAATCGGAGATCAGGTCCTTGCTGTCCGGCAGGAAGTCCGACCACTCGTCGCCGACCACGAGGCCCGGCGTCTTGGAGACGGTCTCGAACTGGCCGTTCTCCTGCACCTCGCCGATCAGCACTGGCTTGGTGATATGGTGGTTCGGCAGCATGGCCGAATAGCCGCCGGTCAGGTTCGGCACGGCGACGCCGACGAGGCTGTCGATCACGGCGTTGCTGTCGGTGGTGCCGGCCTTTTCGACCGCCTTCACCCACATGTTGAAGCCGATGTAGTGGGCCTCCATCGGGTCGTTGGTGACGCGCTTGTCGTTCTTGGTGAAAGCCTGCCACTTCTTGATGAAGTCGCTGTTCTCCGGCGTGTCCACCGACATGAAGTAGTTCCAGGCGGCGAGATGCCCGACCAGCGGCTTCGTGTCGATGCCGGCCAACTCTTCCTCGCCCACGGAGAAGGCGACGACCGGGATGTCCTGCGCCTTGATGCCCTGGTTGCCCAGTTCCTTGTAGAAGGGCACGTTGGCGTCGCCGTTGATGGTGGAGACGACCGCGGTCTTCTTGCCGGCGGAACCGAACTTCTTGATGTCGGCGACGATGTTCTGCCAATCCGAATGGCCGAACGGGGTGTAGTTGATGAGGATGTCCTCGGACTTCACGCCCTTGGACTTCAGGTAGGTTTCCAGGATCTTGTTGGTCGTGCGCGGATAAACGTAGTCGGTGCCGGCCAGCACCCAGCGCTTTACGCCTTCCTTTTCCGCCAGATAGTCGACGGCGGGGATCGCCTGCTGGTTCGGGGCCGCGCCGGTGTAGAAGACGTTGCGCGAGGACTCCTCGCCCTCATACTGCACCGGGTAGAACAGGATGCTGTTCAGCTCCTCGAACACCGGCAGGACCGACTTGCGGCTGACCGAGGTCCAGCAGCCGAACACCGCGGCCACCTTGTCCTTGGTGATCAGCTCGCGCGCCTTCTCGGCGAACAGGGGCCAGTTGGAGGCGGGATCGACGACGACCGGCTCCAGCTTCTTGCCGAGAACGCCGCCCTTCTTGTTCTGCTCTTCGATCAGCATCAGCATGACGTCCTTCAGCGTGGTCTCGCTGATCGCCATGGTGCCGGACAGGGAATGGAGGATGCCGACCTTGATGGTGTCCTGCGCGGAAGCGGGCGCGGCGAAGCCCGCCGCGAAGGTGACGGCAAGGCCGGCGGCTGCCGCCAGGGTGCGGCCGGTCTTGAACCCCGACTTGAACATTGTGATTACCCCCTGTTCTTGGTCTGACGCCCGCCTCAGGCGCCACGGGGGGTGCTTCGCAAATGTGATGCCACAACGCGCCGAACCGTCCGGAAGTCAGCAAATCCGCCGGGAAAAGCGGCCAAGGATTCGCTTACGAATTATGCACGCCGCCGCATAATGCTTAAAATTTGAACACTTCTATGGAAATGCCCTTAATTTGAGCAATGCCTCGCACCGAAAGCCGACACCGCTCGACGCAAACAGGAGGGCCGTCCGGGGCCGCAGTCGCGGTCCAAGGCGGAATGCATATTACGCTCTAACGGCTCAGCAGGGTGGCGCCGCGCCAGATGCCGGGCTGCATCGCGCCGCCGGGGTCGATGGCCGCCCCCGGACCGTCCTGGATGCCGCCGCGGAACTGCCCGATATGGCGGGTGCCGCCGCGCATGGACAGTTCGCCCGCACCCGCCGGAAGCCGGTCCACCACCATGCCGCTGAAGCGCTCGCCGTTGGTGAAGGCCAGTTCGCCATGGCCGTCCACGCGCCCCTGGCGGATCTCGCCCGTGTAGGAATCGCCGTTGGCGAAGCGGTAGACGCCCGGCCCGTTCGGCACGTTGCCCGTGAAGGTCCCCTCGAAACGGTCACCGGACGGGAAGCTCAGAACGCCGTAACCGGACATCTGGTCGTCCTTCCACTCCCCCTCATAAACCTGACCGTTGGCGAAGCGGTAGACACCCACACCGTTCCGGCTGATCGTGCCCTGGAAGGAAAAGTTGCCCAGCCCACGGTTCCAGGACCCTTCATAGACGTCGCCGTTGGGGAAGCGGTGCGTCCCATAGCCCGACTCCCCGGCGCGGGCCTGACCGGCGGCGCGGCGGGCGCCGGCCTGGGCCTCGCGCGCTTTCGCCTCCGCTCCGCGCCCGGCGGTGG
>JAEYPE010000163.1 GCA_023411035.1 Pseudomonadota bacterium | reverse complement strand
GACCAGGATGGTGACATCAGCAACGGCAATGGGGCGACCACCTGCCCGCTTCGCCTCGCTGCAATACGGTGAACGGGACCCGAAAAACGGAAATCCGGCCTACCCAAGCATCCCCATCCACACAATGCGCCCCATATTCTTTAATATTCTTTATAAAATTGGGATTTTATTGCCAATATCTCTCGGAAACACCTCACGGCGACGTACATCATTAGCATAGTCATAGATCGATCTGCTATGATCTATTAGAGATTCTTGTTTATCTATCCTCCTATGAACGACCACAAAAACACTCCAAAAGATCACCATCCGAATTTCGGAAAAATATACAAAATGAATTACCCTATGAAAGGGAATAATCGTGAAGGTGACTCAGCCGTCACTATGAATGTTATCATCTCCATTGTTCGGATGCCGAGCGAGAGCGTTCTGGTTAACCTCTTATCGAACGGCGGACAAGGAGGCTGCTTATGCATTTCACCCCTCGAGAAGTCGATAAGCTCCTTATCTACATGCTAGCTCAGGTTGCGCAAAGGCGTAAGGATCAGGGGCTGAAGCTCAACCATCCGGAGACGGTTTCGCTTATTTCCGTTGCGGCGCTCGATGGCGCGCGTGCCGGCAAGACCGTCGAGGAAGTCATGGAACTGGCCAGCAAAGTGATCACCCGCAACGACATCATGGAAGGTGTCGCGGAGATGATCCCCTATGTGCAGGTGGAGGCCGTATTCACGGACGGCAGCCGTCTTGTCACCGTCCACAGTCCCATCAAATAAACGAGACTGAGAGGTGTCATCATGAGCAATGAGCCGAAGAAGACCCCTGTCGGAGGACTCGTTCTTGCCAAGGACGATATTGAAATCAACGAGGGCTATCCGACCATTTCGCTGAAGGTTCGCAACACCGGAGATCGCCCGATTCAGGTGGGATCGCACTTTCATTTCTTCGAGGTGAACGCCTCGCTCGAATTCGACCGCCAAAAGGCTTTCGGCAAGCGGCTCAACATTCCCGCCACCACGGCCATTCGCTTCGAGCCGGGCGACGAGAAGGAAATCGTGCTCGTTCCCTTTCAGGGCAAGCAGCGTGTGGTCGGCTTCAACAACCTCGTCGACGGCTGGGTTGGCGACGAAAGTTATGAAGATTACCGCCCGCGTCTGACCGACGCCATCGAACGTGCCAAGCGCTATGGCTTCAAGAACCAGCCGTGACGGTCTACAGAGATCAAGGAATGGAGTCCTGAGATGGCCAAGATATCGAGGCAGCAATACGCGGACCTCTACGGCCCCACGACTGGCGACAAGATCCGGCTGAGCGACACCGACCTCTATATCGAGATCGAGAAGGATCTGCGTGTCTATGGCGAGGAAGCGGTCTATGGCGGCGGCAAGACGTTGCGCGACGGCATGGGATTCGACAACGAACTCACCAGCGCGGCCGGCTGCCCGGATCTGGTGATCACCAACGTCACCATCGTCGATGCCATCCAGGGGGTCATCAAGGCGGACGTCGGCATCAAGAACGGGCTGATCTGCGGCATCGGCAAGGCTGGAAACCCGTCGATCATGGCGGGGGTCACTCCCAGCCTCGCGCTCGGGCCGGGCGTGGACGCGATTTCGGGCGAGCATCTCATCCTGACGGCGGGCGGCATCGACGCGCACGTCCACTTCATCTCGCCACAACAGGCCACGGCGGCGCTCTCCAACGGCATCACCTCGCTGTTCGGCGGCGGCGTCGGCCCGACCGACGGCACCAACGGCACCACCATCACGCCGGGCACATGGAACATCGAGATGATGCTCCGGTCCTTCGACGCCTGGCCGGTAAACGCGGGCGTCCTCGGCAAGGGCAACTGTTCGACCGCGCTTCCACTGGAGGAGCAGATCCGCGCCGGCGCGCTGGGACTGAAGATCCACGAGGACTGGGGCAGCACACCGGCCGCGATCCGGTCGGCCCTGACGGTCGCCGACGCTTACGACATCCAGGTCTGCATCCACACCGACACGCTGAACGAAGCCGGCTTCGTCGAGAGCACGATCGCCGCCTTCGAAGGGCGCACGATCCACACCTATCACACGGAAGGCGCTGGCGGCGGCCATGCCCCGGACATCATCCGGGTGGCAGGACAGCCGAATGTCCTGCCAAGCTCGACCAATCCGACCCTGCCTTACGGGATCAATTCCCAGGCCGAATTGTTCGACATGACGATGATCTGCCACAACCTGAGCCCGAAGATCCCGACCGACGTCGCCTTCGCCGAGAGCCGCGTGCGTGTCGAGACGATCGCCGCCGAGGCCGTGCTGCACGATCTGGGGGCGATCTCGATCATCTCCAGCGACAGCCAGGCGATGGGCCGCGTCGGCGAGTGCTGGATGCGCTCCATCCAGCTCGCCCATCTCATGAAGCACCGCCGGGGCGCCTACAGCGGCGACACCTCGGGCAACGACAACCAGCGTGTCCTTCGGTTCGTCGCCAAGGTCACCATCAATCCCGCGATCACCCAGGGCGTTTCCAAAGTGATCGGCTCGGTCGAAGTCGGCAAGATGGCCGACCTCGTGCTCTGGGAGCCGGCCTTCTTCGGCGCCAAACCGAAGATGGTCATCAAGGGCGGGATGATCTCCTGGGCGCTGATGGGCGATCCGAACGCCTCGCTGCCGACGCCCCAGCCGGTGATGTACCGGACGATGTACGGCGGAATGGGCTCGGCGCTCACCAAGACCCGCGTGACCTTCACCTCGCACGCCGGTTATGAGGACGGCATCGCGGACCGCTACCAACTGAAGTCGCAGGTCATACCGGTCTACGGCACGCGCACGCTCACGAAGAAATCAATGGTGCGCAACAACGCCCTGCCGGTGATCGAGGTCAATCCGGAGACCTTCGCCGTCACCGTCGACGGCACGCACGCGACCATCGAACCGGCAAAGCATCTTCCCCTCGCCCAGCTCCATTTCTTCAGTTGAGCGTCTTTATCGTCCGAGCGTTGCCGCGGATGGCGCAGGGGCGCCGCTTCTCCGTATCCCAACTTGGTGTGGAGCCGTCGATGGAAGCAATCGACATACTGTGGGTCGGGGTGGGCGGCGGCATCGGCTCCCTGCTGCGCTGGCAGATCGGCCGGCTCATCGACCAGCGCGTCCGAACGCCCTTCAAGGTCGGCACCTTCTTCATCAACGTGTCGGGTGCCTTCCTGATCGCCTTCATCTCCGCGTCGCTCGCGCTCGGCTGGGAGCACCGCTACGGCGACGTCGTCTCGTCGCTCGTGCTCACGGGGGTTCTGGGGGGCTACACCACCTTCAGCACGATGCAACTCGACGCGGTGAAGATGGCGGAGGGCGGGCGGCAGGCGCTCACGACCGTCTATCTCGTGGCCTCTGTCGGCGGGGGCCTTCTGGCCGCCGCCGCCGGAGTGGCGCTGGCGCGAGCGTAGGAGGAGATCATGTGGCTGCCGACGGTCATCGTCTTCGTGGGTGGCGGTTTCGGGGCGATCGTCCGCGAGATTTCCATGCTCATGCTGGGACGCTACAGCATGGCCTTTCCCGTGGACATCTTCGCGGCGAACATTCTCGCCTCCTTCCTGCTCGGTCTGGTTTCCGGCTTTCATCAGCAACACCATGCATCGGACAACACGACGCTGCTGATCTCGACCGGTTTCTGCGGAGGAATGTCCACTTTCTCGTCGTTCGTCTTCGGAGCCTATTCGGAGATGACGACACCCGGCCGTCTCGCCCTTTCCCTCCTCTACATCATCGCCAGCCTTGTCATCGGCTACGGCGCGGCATGGCTCGGCCTGCGCGCCGCGACGCAGCGGCGCCGCGCCTGATGCCCGGCCCCTTGGAGGCAAACATGATCCTCATAGAGAAGACGCTCGGCAATCTCCGCGATCCGGTCTGGCAGGAGCGGGCCCGGCTCGCCCAGGTCGATCTGCTGGTGCTGGAGCAGTGGGAGGCGCCCAAGAACCGTCTGCGCAAGGCGAGCGAGGGAGGCGTGGAACTCGCCATCGCCCTTCCGCGCTCGGAGCATCTGCACGATGGCGACGTGCTGCATTACGACGAGGCTGCGAAGGTTATCGTCGCCGCACGGATCGCCCTGAAGGACGTTCTTGTCATCGAACTGGAAGACCTTGGGAAGCTCACGCCGAACGAGATCCTGCGCGCCTGCTTCGAACTCGGCCACGGCATCGGCAATCAGCATTGGCCGGCCGTGATCAAAGACTCCACCGTTTATGTTCCGCTTTCCGTGGATCGGAAGGTGATGGACTCCGTCATGCGCACCCACGCATTCGAGCATGTGAGGACCCATTTCGCACCGGGTGAGGAGATCGCCGCGAAACTGGATGCCCGTGAAGTCCGCATGCTCTTCGCCGGGGCCGACGCGACGCCGCATCACCATCACGGCAACCATCCCCATGAGGACGAGGACGAACACGGTCATGTTCACGAGCACCACCATCACGACCATGGGCATGGGCATGCCCATACCCATGCCCATCGCCATTCCCATTCTCCGGTGAAATGATGGCGGACGGCGGCATGGGAAAACTCGGCAGCCCCTCGGGTATGGTGCATCTCGCGCGTCTGCTGCAATTCTCGGATTCTGCCCTGCCGATCGGGTCCTTCGCCTTTTCGAACGGGCTCGAATCCGCGTTGCAGACCGGCGTCGTTTCCGGCCCGGAAAGCCTGCTGGACTATGTTGATCTCATCATGCGCCAGACGGCACGCATGGACGGCATCGCATTGCTGCACGCCCATCGCGCGGCGCTTGCCGATGATTACGGTGCGATCCTCGAGGCCGACCGGGAACTGCTTTGCCGGCGCGTCGGCGAGGAGCAGCAACAGATGCTGACGCGCGTCGGCAGGAAATTTTCCGAGCTGGCGCTGACGATCGTGCCGTCGCCCGCGCTCGCGCGCTGGATCGACGACATCAAGGCGGATGCAACGCCGGGATGCCTCCCGATCAGCCAGGCGGTCGTGCTTGCCCAAATGGGTGTCGACGAGGTCGAAGCCTTCGTCATGCATCAGTACGGCATCGCTTCGATGATCCTGAGCGCGGCGCTGCGGCTGATGCGGATCGACCATCTCGACACGCAGCGCATCCTGTTCACGGCGCAGGGGCGTGTCGACCGCGACTATCTGGCCGTCCGCGACCTTTCGCTCGACGAAATGGCGTCTTTCGCCCCCGTTTTCGACGTCCTCGTCGCCCACCACACGACCACCCATGTCCGCCTGTTCATGAACTGAACGCGGCACCGGCAAAGGATGCGAGTCATGAAGAAGATCACGCGCATCGGCATCGGCGGCCCGGTCGGCTCCGGCAAGACCGCCATCATCGAAGCCATCACCCCGCGTCTCATCGATCTCGGGATCAAGCCTCTGATCATCACCAACGACGTGGTGACCACCGAAGACGCCAAGCACGTCCGCCGCACCCTGCACGGCATTCTGGTCGAGGAGAAGATCGTCGGCGTGGAAACGGGAACCTGCCCGCACACCGCGGTCCGTGAAGACCCGTCGATGAACATCGCCGCCGTCGAGGAGCTGGAGGAGAAGTATCCCGACAGCGACGTGATCATGATCGAGTCCGGCGGCGACAATCTGACGCTGACCTTCAGCCCGGCGCTGGCGGATTTCTACATTTACGTGATCGACGTCGCGGCGGGCGACAAGATCCCCCGCAAGAACGGCGCGGGCGTCTGCCAGTCCGATATCCTGGTGATCAACAAGAAGGACCTCGCCCCCTACGTCGGAGCAAGCCTTGAGGTCATGGACCGCGACTCCAGGCTGATGCGCGGCAAGAAGCCGTTCCTCTTCACCAACTGCAAGACGGGCGAGGGGATTGACGAGTTGATCCGTCTCATCCTCGACATGGCGCTGTTCGACTTGCGGGTCACGGCACCCGCGAAGGCGAATGCCTGAGCCATGACGCTCCACGAACAACTCGACCGGCTGGACGCGGCACGGGAACTGCGCGGCTTCAAGACCGAACCGGCGCAGATGCGCGCCGCCGCGCCCGGAAAGGTCGGAGAACTCCGCCTCGGCTTCTCCCTGCGCAACGGACGCTCGGTCCTGCATGACCTGTACCGCGTGGCGCCGCTGCTCGTTCAGCAGGCGCTCTACTGGGACGAGGCGATGCCGGATCTGCCGATCTGCTCGATCATCTCGGTCGGCGGCGGCATCCTCCAGGGCGACCGGTACAAGATCGACATCACGGTCGGCGAGGGAGCCTGCGCCCACGTCACCTCGCAAGGCGCCAACCGCGTCCACCGGATGGACGCGAACTACGCGTCCCAGCACCAGAGCGTGACGCTCGAAAGCGGGTCCTATCTGGAGTATCTGCCCGATTTCACCATTCTCTACCGCGACGCCCGCTTCATCAGCCAGACCGATGTCGTCGTCGCGGAAGACGCGACGCTGCTCTATGGCGAGATGACGCTGGCGGGGCGCAAACATCATCGTGCGGACGAGCGCTTCGGATTCGATCTCCTGTCGACCGCCGTCGCGGTAAGGCGGCCCTGCGGCCGCAAGCTCTTCGCTGAAAAAATCCTGATCGGGAAGGATGATCCGACGGTTGACTATCCAGGCGTCATGCGAGGCTACGACGCCTTCGCCAACGTCATGTGTCTGACGCCGCCGCCGGTCGCCGCCCGCATCAGGAAACGGTTCGAAACCAATTTTTCAGGCGAGGCGCCAAGAGCGATCTCGGGGGTCTGCCGCCTGCCGAACGACGCCGGCCTCATGCTGCGCGCGGTGGGAGTGGAAACCTATGACGTGCGCAAGGAGGTGCGCCGGTTCTGGCGCATTGTCCGCGAGGAGGCGCGCGGACGCACCCTGCCGGAAGAATTCCTGTGGCGCTGACCCGTGGGAGCGATGAATGACCGACGATCATCCAAATTTCGCCATCCAGGCGCTGCGCGGCGCCAGCCAGGTCTTCTTCATGGAGAACGCCTTGACCGGGATGCTGTTCTTCGTGGCGATAGCCTACGCCTCCTACGCCTCGGGCGTCTGGGCGACCACCATCGGCGCGGCGGTCGGCGTGGTGGTGGCGACCTTCACGGCCAGAGCGATGGGTTGCGACCCGAAATCGGTTTCGTCCGGTCTCTATGGCTTCAATGGCGTGCTCGTCGGCGCGGCGTTGCCGACCTTCATCGCCGCATCTCCGCAGCTATGGGTCCTCGTCGTCGTCGGCTCCGCCGCCAGCACGGTCATCACCGCGGCGTTCAGCGCGACGCTGACCGACAAGTGGGGCATCCCCGGCTCCACCGGGCCGTTCGTTCTCACCGGCTGGCTGCTGGTCGCCTGCGCCTATTCATTTGGCCGATTGAAGGTCACGGGCTCCCCGCCGCAGCTTCCGACCGATTATGTGCAGGGCATCGCGGCGATTCCCGCACCGATGGAACTCGTGCAGTTCTTTTTCCGCAACGTTGGACAGGTCTATCTGCTCGGCAGTTGGATCAGCGGCGTTATCATCCTCATCGGCATCTTCATCGCCTCGGTGCCGGCGGGCATTGCCGCCGTGGCCGGGTCGGTGATCGCCCTGGTCGTGTCCATCGGGATGGGCGCCAATCCGGCCTCGGTCAGCCAGGGACTCTACGGCTTCAGCCCGGTTCTGACCGCGATGGCGGTCGGCGTCATCTTCCTCACTCCGTCAGCGAGGGTCGTCGTCTATGCGCTGCTGGCGACAATTTTGACCGTGTTCGTGGACGGCGCGTTCGACGTCCTCATGGCGCCGGACGGCATTCCGTCATTCACCGCCCCTTATGTGCTGACGATGTACCTGTTCACCGCCCCGAGGAAGAACCTGGCCCCGCATCCTCACAAGCCGGTTACCGGCAACGTGCTGTGGATCGGGATAAGCTCCGAGGAAATGGGGGATCCCAAGCCGCCGCATCCTGTCGCCAATCCGTGATGGGCCATGGCCGTCCCGCAACATCCGGAATCCCTGCTTGGGCGGGCGCGCTGCACCGGATCGGTCGGTCATGCATCCCCTGAGCGGCACCCGCCTTCGTTCGTCATGCTCCGGTCACCCACCCTTGGGTCACTCGGTACCTATCGAGGGGAACTACCATGCAAGGTGTTAACGCGGGAAACACAGCCTTCATACTCATGTGCACCGCACTCGTGTGCCTGATGACCCCGGCGCTTGCGCTGTTCTATGGTGGCCTGGTCAAGCAGCGCGACATCCTGTCGATCATGATCCAGAACTTCGTCTGCATAGGCGTGGTGGGGCTGATCTGGGTGTTCGGCGGCTTCAGTCTTGCCTTCGGGCCCGACATCGGCGGGGTCATCGGCAACGTCGCGACCTATTTCGGCATGTATCACGTGGGAATAACCCCCAACCCGGCCTATGGGCCGGACATCCCCTTCATCATGGTGTTCGTCTATCAGATGATGTTCGCCATCATCACGCCGGCGCTGATGACGGGAGCTTTCGTCGGGCGGTTCCGTTTCGGGGCCTACCTGTGCTTCATCGCCTTCTGGACCATCCTGGTCTATCTGCCGGTCGCCCACTGGACCTGGGGGGGAGGCTTCCTCGACAGGCTCGGGGTCGTCGACTTCGCCGGCGGCATCGTCATTCACGCCACGGCAGGCACTTCCGCCCTGGTGACGGCCGCCTATCTCGGAAAGCGCAAGTTCGCCCCCGGCGAGGATGAATCCGGGCCGGCCAGCTTGCCGCTCGTGGCGCTTGGCGCGGGGCTGCTGTGGTTCGGATGGTTCGGTTTCAATGCCGGCGACGCCTACGCAGCCGATGCGCTGTCCGCATACGCATTCACCAACACGATGCTGGCCGGCTCCATCGCCATGCTCTTTTGGATGTTCTGGGAGTGGCGGGAGAACGGCCATCCAACCTTCTCCGGCGTGCTGGTTGGCGCGGTGGCGGGCCTTGCCACCATCACTCCGGCCTCGGGCTATGTCGAACCGATTTCAGCGCTTCTCATCGGCGCCATCGGCGCCACCGCCTGCTATTTCGCCAAATACGTCCAGAAGCGGCTGAAGGTCGACGATACGCTCGAGGTCTGGCGGGCGCACGGCGTCGGCGGCATGACGGGAGCCCTGCTGATCGGCATTCTCGCGAGTCCGCACATCAACAAGGTGTCGGCGGGCATCCACCAGTTCGGCATCCAACTGCTCGCCGTCGTGATCGTCGCCGCCTATGCCGCGCTCATCACCTACGGCATCCTGAGGGTGCTGGACGGGATGGGCGTGCTCCGGGTGTCGGAGGAGATCCAGCAGCGGGGGCTCGACACCGCCATGTATGGCGAACGCGCCTTCAATCTGTGGGACATGGATCGCGGAAGCCCGAAGTGATCCCCGGTACAGAGGGAGGCCGCACCATGGATCTGACCATCACAATCTTTCTTCTCGTCTATGTCGCCATGGCGCTGGGCCATCTGCCGGGCTTCCTGCTCGACCGGACCGCCGCGGCGCTGGTCGGCGCGATGCTGCTGATCGTGCTGGGCCGGATCACCCCGGCGGCCGCGTGGCAGGCGATCGACTACCGAACGATCGGCCTGCTGTTCGGCCTCATGGTGATCGCCTCGTCCTTCGCCGTCGCCGGATTCTACGGCTGGGTGGCACGGGCCGCCGGCGCCGCGCGGGTCGGACCACAGGCGCTGCTCGCCATCCTGATTGCGGTGGCGGCCGGCATGTCGGCGCTCCTCACCAAGGATGTGGTGGCGGCCGCGATGACGCCGGTCTTTGCCGGGATTTGTGTCGCGCGGCGCCTCAATCCCGTCCCGTTCCTGCTGGGCTTCTGCTTCGCGGTCAATGTCGGATCGTCGGGGACGCTCATCGGCAGCCCGCAGAACATGATCACCGCCGAGACGCTCGGTCTTTCCTTCACCGGCTTCATGGCCGTGGCCGCGCTTCCGGCGCTCGTCGGTCTGCCGATCATCTGGCTGGTGTTGACCGTGCTCTATCGCCGCCGCTGGACGCTCGCCGTCCCGAAGGCTGGCGCGGGCTCCGCCCCGGATGCCGCCTCGGATGCCGCCACTGCGCCGGCTGCGCTCGATCCTGGAGAGACGGCGAAAGCGGCTATCGTCACCGCCGCCGTGATTGTCACCTTTGTCGCGACGGACTGGCCGCACATGCTGATCGCGCTGTGCGGCGCCAGCGTCCTGCTCATCAGCCGCCGCGTCGATTCCGAACGGCTGCTCGGCAGGATCGACGGCAACCTGTTGATTCTGCTCTTCGGTCTGTTCATCGTCAACGCGGCGTTTGTTGCCACCGACCTGCCGCAGCGCCTGATCACGCAACTGAGCACGGCCGGTTTCGATCTGCACAACCCCATGTCCATGTTCATCGTCATGGCGGTGCTGTCCAACATCGTCGGGAACAATCCCGCCGTGATGCTGGTGTCCCCGTTCCTGAAGGACGCCGCCAACCCCGACGCGCTCGGCGCGGCCATAGTGCTGGGGACGAACTTCTCGTCCAACGCCGTGCTCTTCGGCAGCCTCGCCGGCATCATCGTCACCGAGGAGGGGAGCCGGCGCGGGATCACCATCGGCTTCGCCGAATTCGCCATCGCGGGCGTGCCGACGTCGCTCCTGTGCCTGCTGCTCGCCGCCGGCTGGATCTACTACCTGAATTGAGACCGTGCCGCCCGCAAGGCGGAAGGAAGACCCGCGTCAGGACTTCGGCTTGGTGTGGACATGCGGACGATCGGTCATGGGGTAATCGTGATGGCGATGCTGGAGGCCGTCCGTGACCGTCACGTCCACCGGAATGAGGTTGACCCGGCCGTGCCGGACGCCGGTTTCGGCGGAAATGGCGTCGGCGACGTCGCGCACCACGCTGGTCGGCCCTTCCAGCAGTGACACCTCCAGGCAATTCTCGTGGTCGAGGTGGACGTGGACGGTCGCGCGGATCAGGTCATGGTGCGCGTGCTGGATGTCGGCAAGGCGCCGGGACAATTCCCGTTCATGGTGATTGTAGACGTAACTCAAGCTGGCGACGCAGTGCGGTGCCTCGCCGGTGGACAGGCGGTCTTCTTGCAGGAGATCCCGCAGGATGTCTCGAACCGCCTCGGAACGGTTCGTATAACCCTTTCGCCGGATGAACCCGTCGAAGTGATTGAGCAATTCATCATCGAGGGAAACCGTGATCCGTTCCATGCGCGCTGCCCGCCGGGTCTTGTCCGATCACCTCATCGTACTCCGGGTGGCGGGTCCGAACACGTCTGATGTCACTTGAACCGTCACGAATTTCCCGGCGGTCGGGACGCGCCGCCAAGGCGATGCCCCCGGTCGGAGCATGAGACGAACCGGAACCAAGCCTATCCCTGCCGCACCGCTGTCCGAGGAACCGGGCCCCACCCCGCTCCAAAATAATCTTTCAGGATGGACGTTAAGCCTTTTTCGTTTCTCGCAGCTTGGCCGCGGAACTTGAACTTCCTCACAGTAAGACAAATCATGAATTCTTCATACTGGACACGGGGATTCGACCATGCTCAACCGTTCGAGGGAGCGGGTCGTCGCAGGTCTTCTTTTGGCCACGGTGGCTTTCGGAGGGGGCGGCGCCGATGCCCACTTTCAGGAGATCCTGCCCTCCACCGACATCGTGCCGGAGGAGGGGACCCGGACCGTCGCACTCGACCTGATCTTCACCCATCCCATGGAGGGAGGGCCAACCATGGACATGGGCCAGCCGGTACAATTCGGTGTTCTCGCCAACGGCGAAAAGGTCGATCTGCGAGCCAGCCTGCGTCCCCGGAAGGTCGATGGCAAAACCGCCTACAGCTCAGCCTATGCAGTCAGGGAGCCTGGCGACTATGTGTTCTTCCTCGAACCGGCTTCGTACTGGGAACCGGTCGAACGCAAGCACATCCTGCATTACGCCAAGGTCGTCGTCGGGTTCGGTTCCAGCGAGGGCTGGGACGCGATGGTCGGCTTTCCCATCGAGATCCAGCCGCTCACCCGTCCTTATGGGCTCTGGACCGGCAACCTGTTCCGCGGCGTCGTGAAGAAGGACGGCAAACCGCTTCCCAATGCCGAGGTCGAGATCGAGTGGAAGAACGACGGTTCGGTCCATGCGCCCGCCGATCCCTTCGTCACGCAGATCGTCAAGACCGATGACGCGGGTGTCTTCGCCTACGCCATGCCGCGGGCCGGCTGGTGGGCATTCAACGCTGTGAGCGAGGCCGACATGCCGGAAGCCGCTCCCGACGGCAAGCCCGCCCCGCTCGAAATCGGCGGGACGATCTGGGTCAAGGCCGTGGACATGAAATAAGCGGAACCGAGGGGCAGAAAGGTTGGCATCATGGCCCACATCCCGGACGGCGTGTTGTCGCTTCCCATTCTGGCCGTCGGCGCGGCGGTGACGGCGGCAGGGTGCGCCTATGGCCTGAAGCGGATGGAGGCCGAACGCATCCCTCAGGTGGCGGTGCTCTCATCGGTGTTCTTCGTCGCTTCGCTGGTTCATTTCCCGGTCGGACCGACGAGCGTCCACCTGATCCTCAACGGCCTGACCGGGATTGCGTTGGGCTGGGCGGCCTTTCCCGCCATTCTGGTGGCGCTGCTGCTCCAGGCCGTGCTCTTCGGTTTCGGCGGATTGGTCGTGCTGGGGGTCAACGCCATGAGCATGGCGGTGCCAGCCGTTCTGTGCGGTCTGCTGTTCGACGCGGTGCGGCGCCGGGCCGGGCCGGAGAGCCGCTGGACGGTGGCCGCGGCGGGCCTCGCCGGAGCGCTCGGCGTTTTGCTGACCGCGATTGCGGTGGCTCTGGTGCTGGCTCTGAGCGGGCAGGAGTTCGTTCCCGCCGCCAAGCTGGTTCTCTTCGCTTATGCGCCGGTGATGGTGATCGAATCCTTCTTCACCGCAGCGGCGATCGGTTTGGTTCTGCGCGTGAAGCCGGAACTTCTTGACCGCACGGTGTTCCATCTTGCCGAGGAGACCGCGGAATGAAGCCGTTCTGGCTGCCCGCCCTGCTGGCATTGCCGATGGTTGTTCACAGCCACGCAGCGTCGGCCCACAAGATGAAGGTGTTCGCCGCGGCCGATGGGGCGGTCGTCTCGGGTTATGTCTATTTCAGCCCTGGAGGCCGGGCGCAGGACGCCGCCATCATAGCCACCATCCCGGACGGGACCGTGATTTTCCACGGACGGACCGATCCGGAAGGCGGCTTCCGCTTCGAGGCCGGGCAGCGTACCGATCTCCGGATCGCGGCCGATGGTGGGGACGGCCATGAAGCGAGCTTCATCGTCAAGGCCGCCGAATTGCCGGAAGCTCTGCCAGCCCTGCCGCCTCCGGGTAGGACGGCAATGGTCCCGGCTTCAGGCGCTGCGGCGGAGCCGGCTGCCGTCCTGCCGGTGACTGGGCAGCAACCGGCCGAATTGGCGGCGCTGGTCGAACAAAGCGTGGCGCGGCAAGTCAGGCCGCTGCGCGAACAGTTGGACGCCTTTCAGGACGCCGTGCAGTGGCATGACGTGCTGGGCGGCATCGGTTACATCGTCGGGCTTGCCGGTCTGGCCTATGGCCTCGCCATGCGTCCGAGAAAGCGGCTGCGCCCCGGCGCGCCCGTCGCCCGAAGCGAAGCGGCGAGATGAGTCAGATCCGCACGCGGCTTCGCCTTACCCGTTCGCCGGATGGCGACGGCTGTGCCCGCGCGATCGGTTCGGGTGATGGAATGGACAGCGCCGGGCTGATCGGAACCCTCGATCCACGATCGCGCCTGCTCGCCCTTGCCGGGTTCGCGCTGCTGGTGGTCGGCCTCGGCGGGCTGGTCGCCATCGCCCTGGCGTTCGGATTCGCGGTGATCTTCGCCGCCGCGGCCCGGCTGCCGGTTGCCGCAACGTTGCGCAAGATGGCGGCGCTCGATGGTTTCATGATGATGGCGCTGGTCTCACTTCCCTTCACGGTGCCGGGTGCGGCCTGGGCCACCATCGCCGGCCTGCCGGTGAGCCTGGAAGGCATGGAACGCGCGCTGGTCATCCTGCTGAAAGGCAATGCGGTGGCGCTGTCCATGCTGGCCCTGGTCGGCACCATGGATCTGGTGACGCTCGGCCGCGCGCTGTCGCGGCTGGGTGCACCGGACAAGTTCGTTCACCTCTACTTTTTCACCGTGCGTTACCTCGACGTGTTGGGCGAAGAGTACCAGCGCCTGCGCACCGCCATGAAAGCGCGCGCCTTTCGCCTGACCATCGGGCGCCATGGCTGGCGGACTTTGGGCTGGCTGTTCGGCATGTTGATGGTGCGCTCGGTCGAGCGCGCCGAACGCATCGTCGAAGCCATGCGCTGTCGTGGCTTCGATGGCCGGCTGCGGTCGTTGCGCGATGATGGCTGCTTTCGACGGCAGGATGGGATCTTCGCCCTTGTCTCGACCGCCGGGCTGGTCTTGCTGGTCGCGGTGACGGTCCTATGAGCGCGCCGCTCTTCCAGTTGGAAGGAATCGGCTTCGCATACGAAGCGGAGCAGCCGGTGCTGCGTGACGCTGGGTTCGAGTTGCACGCCGGTGAGCGGGTGGCCCTGGTCGGCCCCAACGGTTCCGGTAAGACGACGCTGTTCCTCATCATGGTCGGCCTGCGCCGGCCCTTGGCGGGGACGGTGGAGGCTTTCGGGATGTTGCGACGATCCGAAAAGGACTTTCACGACGTGCGTACGCGCGCCGGTCTCCTGTTTCAGGACTCCGATGACCAACTCTTCTGTCCAACGGTGCTGGAAGACGTGTCCTTCGGCCCCCTCAACCTTGGCAAGAAGTCCTCCGAAGCATGTGAAATCGCGCATGATACGCTGAATCTTCTTGGTCTTGGCGGTTTCGGCGACCGTGTGACGCACAAGCTGTCCGGAGGCCAGAAACGGCTGGTTGCCCTGGCGACGGTCCTGGCCATGCGGCCCGAGGTTCTGTTGCTCGATGAGCCGACCAATGCCCTCGATCAGACGACGGAGGAGCGGCTGATCGGAATTCTCCAAGCACTGCCTCAGGCCATGGTGATCATCTCGCACGACGACCGCTTCCTGGAGCGCTTGGCGACCCGCCGAGTGCGCATGGCGGATGGTAGCCTGGTCGAAGACAAGTCTCTTCCTCCGGACTTGGTGCGAAAATGAAGGCGGCTGTCGGGTTGCAAGGGGGTTGGGTATGGAAGGCACCGTCAACTTGTTGACCGCCGGGCAGGGCGAGGGCGGCGGGCGGGGTCACGTCCGTCAAGGTGGTGGAAATTGGGAGGTGGTCAGGAGCGTCGTCGATCAGGCCGCCTTTGCGGCTGGTAGAGCGGTGATGGCGGGTTCGTTGGCCGGTGCGATGCCGCTCATGGT
>JAEYPE010000154.1 GCA_023411035.1 Pseudomonadota bacterium | reverse complement strand
GACGGAGGAGGTCGATCTCGTCTTCACCGACGACGCCATCGACGAGCTGGCCCGCCTCGCCGCGGAGATCAACGCGACGGTGGAGAACATCGGCGCGCGGCGCCTGCACACCGTGCTGGAACGGCTGCTGGAGGACATCAGCTTCACCGCCAGCGACAAGGCCGGGCAGACCGTCACCATCGACGCGGACACCGTCCGCGCCCAGGTTGGCGGCCTCGCCAAGAACGCCGACCTGTCGAAGTTCATCCTGTAAAGCGGCACGGCAAAGCGTGTAGCCCGGCGGCATGCGTCTGATCGCCGCCGGTGTCGCAACGATCAAGCAGGTGGTCGCCGAGGTTTCCGGCCCGGCGGCCACCTGGATGGCTCTCGGGGACGGCTCTCGGCGCGGCGGGAGCATTTATCGCACAAAAGCCTGAAAAGGCTGGATTTCCGCCTTCGCGGGAACGACGGGTGAGGGGAGTGTCGGCAGGTCGGACGATAAGCCGGGCGCTCACCAATCGTTCAGGAAGCGTTCCTTCGGCAGATGGATGACCACCGACGTGCCGGACCCCTCCAGGGAGCGGATTTCCAGCTTGCCGCCATGCCGCTCCACCAGCGACTTGGCGATGGACAGGCCGAGTCCGATTCCCTCGAACCGGCGGGCCAGGGAGGATTCGCCCTGGAAGAAGGGCTGGAACACGGTTTCCAGGCGGTCTTCGGGGATGCCCACGCCGCTGTCGAACACTTCCGCCACCAGAGCGCCTTCGGAATCCACACGAGCCGACACGCCGATGCGCCCGCCTTCGGGCGTGAACTTGATGGCGTTGGACAGGAGATGCAGCAGCACCTGCTTCAGCGCCCGTGGGTCGGCCAGCAGGGGCGGCAGTTCGGTGGCGATGTCGGGCTCCACACGGAGCTTGCCGCGTTCCGCCCGCTTGGCGACCAGACGCAGGCAGGACACCACCACGTCGCGGAAATCGCAGAGCGCTTCCTCAAGGCCGACCTGACCGGCCTCGATGGTCGCCATTTCCAACAGATCGTTGACGTTGGCCAGCAGCAGCTCTCCCGACCGTTTGATCTCCGCCGCGAAGTTGACGTACATCGGGTTCTCCAGCGACCCCAGCATCTGCTGATGGATCACGTCGGCGAAACCCAGGATGCCGTTCAGCGGCGTGCGCAGCTCGTGGCTCATGTTGGCGAGGAAGGCGGTCTTGGCGCGGTTCGCCAGCTCCGCCGCCTCCTTGGCCTCGATCAGCGCCTGTTCGGCGGCCTTGAAGGCGCTGAGGTCGCGCAGCATGGCGACGAAGACGTGGAACCCCGGCAGGTCGATCTCCGACAGGGCCAGCCAGGCCACCATGGCGTTGCCGTCCCGCCGCAGGACGGTCACCTCCCGTCCGGCGCCGATGACCCGCCGCACCCCCGTCTCCGCGTAGCGGAGCATGTAGCCGCCGTGCTTCGCGGCCTCGTCCGGTGGCATCAGGATTTCGATGTGCTGGCCGGTCAGCTCCTCCGGGCTGTAGCCGAGAAGCTGCTTCGCCGCCTGGTTGGCGGACAGGATGACGCCGTCGGCGTTGACGGTCAGGATCGTTTCGACCGCCTGTTCCACGATGGCGCGGTTGCGCGCCTCGCTGCGCTGAAGCGCCTCGTCGGCGGCGCGTGCGGTCGTCACGTCCTCGATCACGGCGGTAACCACCCGCACCCGCCCGTCGGGATCGTACAGGCAGGATGGGCGCATGGCGGCGCGCATCACGCCGCCGTCGGCGCGCAGGAACCGCTTCTCGAAGGGACCCGGCGCCACCTTGCCCTGCGTCACCCGTCCGAAGCGCTGGCTTTCCCAAGCCCAATCCTCGGGGTGGGTGATATCGGCCAGATGGCGACCGGCCACGTCCTCCGTCCGGTATCCCAGACTGCGGGCGAAGGCGGCATTGGCGGCGATGATGCGTCCGTCCAGCCCGACCATGACCATGCCGACCGATGCGCATTCGAACATGGAGCGGAACTGGGCGTCCGTGGCAGTGTCCTGCGGCATCACGGACCCGACCTCGGCGGTCATATGATAATCCCGTCTGGTCAAGCCTGGGTTCGGGGCATCCCGAACCGAAATGTTAAGGATTTGCGGTCCCGAAAGCGAACGCGAAACGTCCGGTTGCCATCGGCAAAGGTGCGACTGATTAACCCACAAGGCAAGTCGGGCCGTCGCGTACCGGCGCCCTTTCTACCGTCGCCGGGGAAGCGCCCGCCGCCGCACCGCCGCACCGGCGCGGGCCGGCGCCTCGTCCAGCAGCAGAAGGAGACGGTCCAGCGTCCCGTCGTCCAGATCGTGGATGCGCTCCGCCAGACGGTTCGCCAGTTCGGTGGCCTTGGGGCTGAGGCCGGCGGTGTCCACCGTCACCCGCGGGTGCGACAGGTCGGCCAGCCGCTCCAGCTCCTCCGCCTCGTCCCAGATGATGCCGAAATAGGCGCAGATCTGCCGGACGAGCTGGGAAGAGGGCTGTCCCCGCTTGCCATGCTCCAGCGCCGACAGATAGGCCGAGGAGATGTGCAGGTCCGCCGCCATCTGCTTGAGCGTCACGCCCTTGCCCTCGCGCAGCGCGCGGACCCGTTCGCCGAAGGGTGTCATCGCGGTTCCGCCCTACCGATGCCAGCCCTGATGATGATCCCGCCGCCGCTTGATGAGGACGTACAGCGCCCCGTCGCCGCCGTGGCGCGCCTGCGCCGGGCGGACGGCCAGCACCATCGGGCGAAGGGGGGAGTCGGCCAGCCAGCGCGGCACCGACTGGCGCAGCACGCCGGCCCCGCCGGTGTAGGTGCCCTTGCCGGTGATGACCAGCACGCAGCGCCGTCCCTCGTGCCAGGCGCGGTGGACGAAGCCCGACAGGGCGCCGTGGGCCTGCGACTGGCTCATCCCGTGCAGGTCGATGCGCCCGTCGATCTCCATCTCGCCGCGGGTGAAGCGGTCGGCGGTGCGGCGGTCGATGTTGTCCGTGTTGCCCAGCGTCAGCGGCGGCTGGGACGGGCGCCCGCCCTTCGGCACGCCGCCGCGCGGCGGCAGGGTGGGGGGAGGGGAGGCGGTGGTGGCGACCGGTTCCGGCTCCCCCGTGGGGGTGGCGGGCGGCTCCGGGTCCTCGATGGCCCGGCCCGGCATCGGCTCTGCGTCACGCATGGCGATCCGCCACAGGCGCCGTTCTTCGGTGGTAACCGAGCGGCGGCGGCTCATGGCATGGACCTCGGCGCGGACCGTTCGGGCGCGCGGGTCGGGGATCGGGGCGAATCAAACACGGCTAAACACGGGTTCCGGCACGGACAACCCTCCGATAAACCCTTGAACGGTCAGCCTTGTCAATCCTCCACCAGCAGAATGTGCAGGCGCCGCGGCCCGTGGGCGCCCAGTTCGATCCGCATCTCGATGTCGCCGGTCCGCGACGGCCCCGTAATGAAGTTGACCGTGCGGGGCAGGGCGCCCTCTCCACTGGCGGCGCGCAGGCGGTCCCAGGCGTCTTCCATGGTGCCGACGATCTGGCCGCGCTTCAGCACGACGATGTGGGTGTCGGGCAGGAAGTTCAGCGTGGTCGGCCGTTCCGCTCCCGAAAGGAGCATCAGCGTCCCGGTCTCCGCCACCCCGGCGAAGGCGCCGGTCAGCGACGCGCCGTCGCTGTCGCGGGCGCGGCCCCTGGTCACGGTCAGGGTCGGGCGCCGGTCCCAGGGGATGGGGGCCAGCGTCGCGTCCGGGGCCACGCGGACCTCGGCGGGCAGGTTCAGCCCGGCCAGATAGTCGGCCACCGCACCCGGCACGTCCGCCATTCCGGACAGCCGTTCGACCGTCGCGGAAACCTCCGCCGCCATGGCGGCGAACAGCTCCACCTGCCGGTCGTGGGGAAGCTGGGCGCGGGCGGGGATCAGGCTGCGGGGATGGGTGGCGAGCCGCTTGCGCGCCTCCTCCGAGCCCTCGGCGGAGTTCAGCGCCTTGCGGATGCCGCCCAGGATCCGGGCGCGGGCGGAACCGGTGTCGGCCATGGTCAGCGCCTCCTCTTCTTCTCGGCCAACTTCTTCTCGGCCCACATCTGCTGAAAGGTCTTGCCCTCCGGCGCCGGCATGTCGCGGTATCGGGTCCAGCCTTGGGCCAGCGGCAGGCTGGCGAAGCGCCCCTTGCCACGGCCCAGCGCCCCCAGCGCGCGCACCGCCATGCGGGCGGCGGCGTGATACAGCGCCGGGCGCCGCGCGAACCAGCCCCACAAGGCCAGCCCCCGGCGCATGGCGGCGGGCTGGAGGTTCTGTTCGAACTCCTTCTCCCGCCAGTGGCGCATCATCTTGGGCAGGGGGATGCGCATGGGGCAGACCGCTTCGCAGCGCCCGCAGAAGGTGGAGGCGTTGGGCAGGTGCCCGGCCTCCTTCACCCCCAGCAGGGCCGGTTGCATCACCGACCCGATCGGCCCCGGATAGACCCAGCCATAGGCGTGTCCGCCGACCGATCCGTAGACCGGGCAATGGTTCATGCAGGCGCCGCAGCGGATGCAGCGCAGCACCTCCTGGAATTCCGTGCCCAGCAGCGCCGACCGCCCGTTGTCGAGCAGCACGACGTGGAATTCCTCCGGCCCGTCCAGGTCGCCGGGGCGGCGCGGTCCGGTGGAGAAGGTGGTGTAGGCCGACGCCTCCTGCCCGGTGGCGGAGCGCGCCAGCAGGCGCAGCACCAGGGCGGCGTCCTCCAGCGTCGGCACCACCTTGTCGATGGTGGCGATCACCACATGGACGCGCGGCAGGATCTGCGTCAGGTCGCCGTTGCCCTCGTTGGTGACGATGACGGTGGAGCCGGTCTCCGCCACCATGATGTTGGCGCCGGTGATGCCGACGTCCGCCTGCTGGAACTTGCGGCGCAGCACCTGCCGCGCCTCGGCGATCAGCACCTTGGGTTCGTCCAGCACGCGGTCCGCCGGCAGGTCGGTGTGGGCCTGCCGGAAGGTGCCCTCCACGTCCGTCTTGGACAGGTGGAAGGCCGGGGCGATGATGTGGCTGGGCGGTTCGCGGCGGAGCTGGATGATGTATTCGCCCAGATCCGTCTCGATGGGGGTCAGGCCGTTGGCCTCCAGGTAGTCGTTGATCCCGATCTCCTCGGAAATCATCGACTTGCCCTTGGTGACGGTCTTCGCCCCGACCTTGCGGCAGATGCCCAGGATGGCGTCCCGCGCCTCCTGGTCGGTGAGGCACCAGTGCACATGGCCGCCCTGCTCTGTCACCTTGGCCTCGAAGGCTTCCAGATAGGTGTCGAGGTTGGCGAGGACGTGGTTCTTCAGGTCGCGGCCCTGGTCGCGCAGCGCCTCGAACTCCGGTAGGCGGTCGGCGGCTTGGCGGCGGCGGTTGACGAAACCGGCGGGCGCGATGGCCAGGACCTTCTGAAGACGCTCGTCGCTCAGCGCCTTGCGGGCGTTCTCGGGAAAGGCGTGGGTGGTGGGCTGCATCGTCTCACGCCTTCTCGCCGATGGGAGGGGTGTCGGTGATGCCGGCCAGAACCTCCGCCACATGGCGCACGCGGATGGCGGAGCCTTCGCGTTTCAGCTTGCCGGCCATGTTCAGCAGGCAACCCATGTCACCGGCCAGCAGCGTGCCGGCGCCGGTGCCCTTGATGTCCGCCGTCTTGGCCTCGACCATGCGGTTGGAGATGTCCGGGTATTTGACGCAGAAGGTGCCGCCGAAACCGCAACAGACCTCCGCCCCCGGAAGCTCGTTCAGGGTCAGCCCCTCGACCTTGGCCAGCAGGCGGCGCGGCTGCTCCTTGACGCCCAGCTCGCGCAGGCCGGAGCAACTGTCGTGGTAGGTGACGGTGCCGCCATAGCGCGCCCCCGTGTCCGTCACCCCCAGCACGTCGGTCAGGAAGGACACCAGTTCATGGGTGCGTGCCGACACATGCCGCGCCCGTGCCGCCCAGGCCGGGTCGTCGGCCAGAAGCTCCGGATAATGCTTGCGGATCTGCCCGGCGCAGGAGCCGGAGGGGACGACCACGTAATCGAACCCTTCGAAGGCGGCGATGGTGCTGCGCGCCAGATCCTGCGCGGTCTTGCGGTCGCCCGCGTTGAAGGCCGGCTGGCCGCAGCAGGTCTGGGACGCGGGCACCTCGACCGTGCAGCCGGCGTCCTCCAGCAGCTTCACCGCGGCGAAGCCGACGGTCGGACGGTAGAGATCGACAAGGCAGGTGACGAACAGCCCCACTCTGGGGGCGGGGCGGGTGTCAGCCATGATGTCCTGTTTCTACGAGTGTGCTTGTCCCCTCACGGTGGCGACTGTAGGTCGTCCCGCCGGGGATGGCAACGGGCCGAACCGGCGGCGTCCGATCGTGATGCATTGCCATCCCCAGCGCTCACGCAACCAGAAATAATAAAATAAAAAATAAATTCTGCCTTCAGTTTTCCTGATCCGGAGAAAAACAATAAACTTCTTTACGCAATTGAAATCTAGATCTGCCCATGATCCATAAACGAAAAATGGACCAGCTGATCGTTTTGGTCATTGGTTCCTGGCGACGGCTGTGTCGATTGTGGAATGCAAGGGCTGGGTGGAAGGATATGGGCGTAATGAATTTTTTCCGCAGCGGCAACGGGCGCGACGCTGAACTGGCCGAGCTGACCGAAGCGCTCGACCTGTATGGCAACCACGCCGGCGTGGGCCTGTGGGACGCGGTGTTCCACAACGGCGATCCGGCGCATCCGCAGAGCCGTTGGACCTGGTCCGGGCAGTTCCGCCGCTTGCTCGGCTTCGAAGGTGAGCGGGATTTTCCGAACCTGATGACCTCCTGGTCGGATCGGCTGCACCCGGACGACCATGCTCCGACCTTCGCCGCCTTCGGCGCCTTTCTGGCCGATACCAGCGGCCGCACGCCCTTCAATGTGCGCTACCGCGTGAAGATGCGCGACGGTTCCTACCGCTGGTTCCGCGCCATCGGCGGTTGCCGGCGCAACGCGGCCGGCGTGGCGCTGCGCGCCTGCGGCTCGCTGATCGACATCCAGGAGGAGGAGGAAATGCGCCAGCGCGCCAGCTCCCTCGCCGCCGATTTCGAGACGACGGTCAAGAGCGTGGTGCAGGCGGTGTCCGGCACCTCGACCGACATGCAGAGCGTGTCGCGGCAGCTCGGCGCCCTGTCGGAACGGTCGACCCGCCAGAGCACGGAGGCCGCCACCGCCACCGCCCAGGCGGCGTCCAACGTCCAGGCCGTGGCCACCGCCGCGGAGCAGCTCTCCGCCTCCATCGCGGAGATCGGTCAGCAGGTCGAACGGTCGGTCGCCATCGCCCGCGAGGCGGTGTCGCGCACCGAGCAGATCGGCAGCACCGCCGACAGCCTTGCCCAGTCGGCGCAGCTCATCGGCGATGTGGTGAAGCTGATCCAGGGCATCGCCGGGCAGACCAACCTGCTGGCGCTGAACGCCACCATCGAGGCGGCGCGGGCCGGCGAGGCGGGCAAGGGCTTCGCCGTGGTGGCGAGCGAGGTGAAGAGCCTCGCCAACCAGACGGCCAAGGCGACCGAGGACATCTCCGCCCAGATCGCCGGCATCCAGGGGGCGACCAACCAGACGGTCGTCGCCATTCAGGGCATCGGCGAGACGATACGCGCGATCAACGAGATCTCCACGACCATTGCCTCGGCCGTGCAGGAGCAGGCGGCGGCGACACAGGAGATTTCCAACAACGTGGCCCAGGCCGCCCTCGGCACCGACGAGATCGCTCGCAGCATCGAGGCGGTCAGCGTGGCAGCGAACGAGACGGCGCAGGCGTCCGGCCTCGTCATCCGTTCCTCCTCCGACCTGTCAGGCCAGTCCGACAATCTGAAGCATCAGGTCGAGACCTTCCTGCAGGCGTTGAAGGCGTCCTGATACAGGGCCGGCGCGGGGGGCATCTCCGCGCCGGCCCCGAAAGAACCGCGGAATGGCCTTGCGGCTCAGACGACCAGAGTCACCGCGATCGTGCACATGACCACGCCGATGCCGGTGTCCAGCACCCGCCATGCGCCGGGCCGCGCGAAGACGGGCCGCAGCAGGCGCGCGCCGTAGCCCAGCGCGAAGAAGAACAGGAAGGACGCCGCCATCGCCCCCAGCGCGAAGGCGTGCTTGGCGTCGGCGAACTGCGCGGACACCGACCCGACCAGCACCACCGTGTCCAGATAGACGTGCGGGTTGAGCCAGGTCAGCGCCAGACAGGTCGCCAGCGTCGCGCCGAGCCCCGCCGGAACCGTCGCCGCCGGGTTCAGCGCGCCGCCCGCCCGGAAGGCCGAGCGGAAGCTGCGCAGCCCGTAGACCAGCAGAAAAGCCGCACCGGCGTAGCGGGTCGCCGTCTCGAACCACGGCAGCCATTGGGTGGCCTGGGCGAAACCGCCGACTCCGGCCAGGATCAGCAGGGCGTCGGACAGGGCGCAGGTCAGGCAGACGGCGAAAACATGCTCCCCGCGCAGGCCCTGGCGGAGCACGAAGGCGTTCTGCGCGCCGATGGCGACGATCAGGCCCAGGCCCAGCAGAAGGCCGGGAAGAAAGGCGGACAACATGGCGGCCCTATGGGTTTGGCAGGAGGCCGTTCCGTTACCATGGCGGTCCTGATTAGAATAACTAAAGTCCCTTATCCCGATTAAGGAACGCTGATCCATGCTGGACTACGCCCTGCTCGCCGCGCTGGCGGCGGTCATCCGCACCGGCAGTTTCGAGCGGGCGGCGGCGCAGCTTCACGTCACCCCCTCCGCCGTGTCCCAGCGGGTGAAACTGCTTGAGGAGCGGATGGGGACGATCCTGGTGGTGCGGGGATCGCCCTGCACCGGCACGCCCGCGGGCCTGCGGCTGAGCCAGCATGTGGAACAGGTGTCCCTGCTGGAAAGCGAGTTGCGGCAGGGGCTTCCCGGCGTTCCGCAGGACGGGCCGCCGGTGACGGTGCGCATGGCGGTGAACGCCGACAGCCTCGCCACATGGTTCGTCGCCGCGATGGCCGAGACGCCGGACGTGCTGTTCGACCTCGTTCTGGACGATCAGGACCACAGCGCCGACTGGCTGCGCCGGGGCGAGGTGCTGGCGGCGGTGACGTCCGGCGCCAAGTCGGTGCAGGGCTGCGACAGCACGGCGCTGGGGGCGCTGCGCTACGTGGCGACCGCCAGCCCGGCCTTTGTCCGGCGGCATTTCCCGGACGGGGTGGACGCGGCGTCGCTGGCCCGCGCGCCGCGCCTGACCTTCAACAGCAAGGACCGGCTTCAGATGCAATGGACGCGGCAGGCGTTCGGGACGGAGATCGCCTCGCCGACCCATTGGCTGCCCTCGTCCCAGGCCTTCGTGGACGCGGCGCTGGCCGGACTCGGCTGGGGCATGAATCCGGAAACGCTGGTCGCCGGTCCCCTGCGCGACGGGCGGCTGGTCGCGCTGGTGCCGGGCCAGCCGCTGGACGTGCCACTGTTCTGGCAGCGCAGCCGCATCGCCAGCCGCATTCTGGCCGACATCACCCGCGCGGTTGTGGCAACGGCACGCGCCCGGTTGACGCAAGCGTGACGGCTACCGGTTTCTCACCGGCACCAGGACGCTCGCCAGGAAGAGGGCCGCGGCGGCGACCACGATGCTCGGCCCGCCGGGCAGGTCCCAGGCGAGGGAGGAGAACAGCCCGCCCAGAACCGCGGCGATCCCGAAGACGGAGGCCAGCGCCGCCATCGCCTCCGGCGTGCGGGAGAAGCGGCGGGCCGCCGCCGCCGGGATGATGAGAAGCGAGGTGATCAGCAGAATGCCGACGATCTTCATCGCCGCCGCGATCACCAGCGCGATCAGCAGCATGAAGGCCAGCCGCAGTGCCTCCACCGGCATCCCCTCCACCCGCGCCAGATCCTCGTCCACCGTCACCGCCAGCAACCGCCGCCACAGCAGCAGCAACCCGCCCAGCGCCGCCGCCCCGCCCGCGTAGATCCAGGCCAGATCCGCGCGCGTGACGCTCAGGATGTCGCCGAACAGATAGGCCACCAGATCGATGCGCAGCGTCTCCAGGAAGGCGATGGCGACGAGGCCCAGCGACAGCGACGAATGCGACAGGATGCCCAGCACCGTGTCCGACGCCAGCGCCCGGCGCCCTTGCAGCCCGACCAGCGCCAGCGCCAGCGCGATGCAGACCCCGACCACCCCGACCAGCGGGTTGACGCCCAGCAGGAAACCCAGCGCCACCCCCAGCAAGGCGGAATGGGCCAGCGTGTCGCCGAAATAGGCCATGCGCCGCCACACCACGAAGGACCCCAGCGGACCGGCCACCAGCGCGATGCCGCAGCCGGCGGCCAGCGCGCGCAGAACGAAATCATCCATGGCAGCAGTCCCCGTCATGGCCGGGCATCACGGCGCCGTCGGTGGCGTGCGCGTGGTCGTGGTGGTGGACATAGACGGCCAGCGCGTCGGCGTGGCGTCCGAACAGGGCGTGGTATTCGGGGTGGCGCCGCACGTCCTCCGGCGCGCCCTGGCAGCAGACATGGCTGTTCAGGCACAGCACGCGGTCGGTGCGGGCCATCACCGTGTGCAAATCGTGGCTGACCAGCAGCACCCCGCAGCCGCGGGTCCGGCGCAGCGCCTCGATGCGCCCGAACAGCTCCGCCTGCCCATGCACGTCCACGGCCTGGTCGGGTTCGTCCAGCACCAGCAACTCAGGATCGCTCAGAAGGGCGCGGGCCAGCAGAACCCGCTGCATCTCCCCGCCGGACACGGTCTGAACCGGGCTGGCGGCGAGGTGGGAAACCCCGGCCTCCTCCAGCGCGGCGGTGATGCGGGTTTCGGTCACCGGACGCCACAGGGACAGGAAGCGGCGGACCGTCAGGGGCAGGGTCGCGTCAACCGTCAGGCGCTGCGGCATGTAGCCGATGCGCAGGCCCTTGCGGCGCTCCACCACCCCGGACGAGGCGCGGACGAGGCCCAGCACGGCGCGCACCAGCGTCGTCTTGCCGGCGCCGTTGGGGCCGATCAGGGTGACGATCTCGCCGGGCCGCACCTCCAGGTCCACGCGGTCGAGGACCGTCCGCCCGCCCAGCCGCACCGTCAGACCCCGCGCATCGACCAGGGGAGGGGCCAGGGAAAGGGCCGGCGATCGCACCGCGTGGCGGGCCGCGTGATGGATTGACATGTTATGTTATAACGTGACATTGCTGGGAACGAACAAAGCTATGCGCCGGAAAGACCCGGCTGTCCAGTCAGACGTTGAGGAACCCACCCATGCGCTCCGCGTTGCGCCATCTGCCGTTCATCGCTCTCGTTGCGGCCTTGGCCGCCGCGTCCCCGGCGCTGGCCGATGCGCCGAAGGTCGTCGCCTCCATCAAGCCGGTCCATTCCCTGGTCGCCGCGGTGATGGAGGGGGTGGCGGAGCCGGCGCTGATCGTGCGCGGCGCCGCGTCCCCCCACACCTACGCGATGAAACCGTCGGACGCGAGGGCGCTGGCCGCCGCCGATCTGGTCTTCTGGGTCGGGCCGGAGCTGGAGGGCTTCCTCGCCAAGCCGTTGGAGGCCAACGCCAGGAAGGCGCAGGCCGTGGAACTGCTGGAGGCGCCGGGCATCGCCCTGCTCGACGCCCGCGAAGGCGGCGCCTGGGACGCCCACGGTCATGGGCACGCGCACGGCCACAAGAACGCGCATGAGGAAGTGAACACTCACATCTGGCTCGATCCCGGCAACGCCCGCGCCATGGTCGCGGCCATCGCCGAGGCCCTGTCGGCCAAGGACCCGGCCAACGCCGCCGCCTACAAGGTCAACGCCGACCGCACCGTCCGGTCCATCGACGCCCTGGACGCGGAGTTGAAGGCGGCGCTGGCCCCGGTGGCGGGCAAGCCCTTCGTCGTCTTCCACGACGCCTACCAGTATTTCGAGGCGCATTACGGCCTGAACGGCGTCGGCGCCATCACCGTCAACCCGGAACGCCGCCCCTCCGCCAAGCGGCTGTCGGAAATCCGGGCCAGGATCACCGGCCTCGGCGCCGCCTGCGTCTTCGCCGAACCGCAGTTCGAACCGGCCCTGGTGGACACCATCGTGGAGGGCACCGGGGCGAAGAAGGGCGTGCTCGACCCCGAAGGGGCGGACCTGAAGGACGGTCCCGGCCTCTACCCCGTGCTGATGCGCAACATCGCTGCGGCGCTGAAGGGCTGTCTCGGTTCGTGATAATTCTGGGCTCTTAAGCCTTGCCCCGGCCTGTGCTAGACCCTTGGCAGATTTCTCCCAGGGAGGCAGGCATGAAGATCGGGGTCGTCGGGTGCGCGGGGCGCATGGGGCAGATGCTGGTGCGCGAGATCGCCGCCACGCCGGGCTGCACGCTGGCCGGCGGCACGGAGCGGGTGGGCGGCCCCGCGCTCGGCAAGGACATCGGCACCCTCGCCGGGATCGAGCCGCTGGGCGTCGTCGCCATCGACGACGCGGCAACGCTGTTCGCCGAGGCGGACGCGGTGATCGACTTCACCAGCCCCGACGCCTCCGTCCGCCACGCGGCGCTGGCCGCCCAGTCGGAAACGGTGCTGGTCATCGGCACCACCGGCATCGGCCCGGCCCAGATGGAGGCCATCGCCCACGCCGCCACCCACACCCCCATCGTCCAGTCGCCGAACATGTCGCTGGGCGTCAACCTGCTGCTGGCGCTGGTGGAGCAGGTGAGCCGCGCGCTGGACGAGGACTACGACATCGACATCGTGGAAATGCACCACCGCAACAAGGTGGACGCCCCTTCGGGCACCGCGCTCGGCCTTGGGCGCGCGGCGGCGGCGGGGCGCGGGGTGGCGCTGGAGGATGTCTGGCAGAAGGTCCGCGACGGCGAAACCGGCGTCCGCCCGCGCGGCGAGATCGGCTTCGCCACGCTGCGCGGCGGCGACGTGATCGGCGATCACACCGTGGTCTTCGCCGCCGAAGGGGAGCGGATCGAGCTGACCCACAAGGCGTCGGGCCGCCAGATCTACGCCAAGGGCGCCGTCCGCGCCGCGCTCTGGGCCAACGACAAGGCGCCGGGCCTCTACACCATGAAGGACGTGCTGGGGATCTGACCCCTCACGCCGCGGCCTCGTCTTCGGACAAGGCATCCTCCGGCATGGCGCGGCCCTGTTCCCAGGCGAGCAGGGCGCGCTTGCGGGGAACGCCGTAGCGGTAGTTGTGGATGATCCCCGACTTCTGGATCACCCGGTGGCAGGGGATCAGCACGCAGACCGGGTTGCGCCCCACCGCCGCGCCCACCGCCCGCATGGCGGTCGGCTGGCCGATGGCGCGGGCCACGTCCTCGTAGGACACGACGGCGCCTGCGGGGATGCGCAGCAGCGCCTCCCACACCTTGATCTGGAAATTGGTGCCCTTCATCAGCAGGCGCAGCGGCTCGCGGTCCTGTCCGTCCCAGCGGAAGGCGCGGGCGGCCACCGGGCGGGTGGCGTCGGCGTCCTCCACCAGACGGGCGGCGGGCCAGGCCGCGGCCATCTCGGCCAGCGCGTCGCGCCCGTCCTCCTCCTCCGCGAAGCTCAGCCAGCAGACGCCACGTTCGGTGGTGGCGACCAGCGACGGGCCGAAGGGGGTCGCGTGCAGGCCCCAGCGGATGGTCAAGCCACCGCCCAGAGCCTTGTATTCGCCCGGCGTCATCGCCTCGCAGGCGACGAACAGGTCGTGCAGCCGCGACGGGCCGGACAGCCCGACGTCCAGCGCCACGTCCAGCACGCTGTTGTTCTCGGCCAGCAGACGCTTGGCGTTGTCCAGGGTCAGGAACTGAAGGAAGCGCTTTGGGCTGATCCCCGCCCATTGGGTGAACAGCCGCTGGAAGTGGAAGGGGCTCATGCCCGCGACCTTGGCCAGTTCGTCCAGCGCCGGCTGGTCCTGCCAGTTCTCCACCAGATGGCGGATGGCGGCGGCGATGGCGCGGTGGCGCCGGGCGTCAACCGGGTCGGCAATGGGGTTCAGGCACGGCATGGCGATTCACTCCCAAGCTCCATGACCGGCCCAGGATGCGCCGCCGGAGAGGGTGGACCAACCCGATTCTTGCGCAACTCCCTGCGCGGTCACGGCACCGGTTCGGGGGGGCAGGGGGCGCGGCGCCAGAGGGCCAGCGCGCCTCGCAGCGCCCTGGCGAAATCCGCCCGCTCGTCCGGCGTCAGGAAGGAACCGACGGTCACCGTTTGCCCATGCGAGGTGAGGGTGACCTGACTCTCGTGCCGGGGCGGGTCGTCCATGGTGACGCGCAGCCAGTTGGGCTGGAAGGTCCAGCGCCGCTCCGGCTTCTTCCAGGCCACGCGCTGGACGGTCAGATCGGTATCGGTCAGGCGCACCCGCTCGTACAGCCGGGCGGAGCGGTTGTTGACGCGGAAGGCCAGCCACAGGATCAACACGTCCAGCCCGCAGAAAGGCACCACCGGCCAAGCCCCGTTGGCGGCGAAGACGACGGCGATGAGCAGGTTGGCGAGGATCACCACCCCCATCAGAATCCGGAAGCCGCTCCGGCCCAGGCTGCGGTGCGGGTGCAGGATCGCGTCGAAGAAGACGCGGGAGGCGGGGGGCAGGGTATGACGGGCCATGGTCATGGGCGTAACATATTATGCCTGCGGGATGCGTTCCAACCGCCTCCCTCGCGGCATGTTTGCATGGGTGGCCAAGGTCCCGCTATGGTGTGCGCCATGAAGCCCGCCGCCGTTCAGGAATTCTTCCGCCGCCTCAGCGCCGCCAACCCGGAGCCGAAGAGCGAGCTGGAATACGTCAACCCCTACACGCTGCTGGTCGCCGTCGTGCTGTCGGCCCAGGCCACCGATGTGGGTGTCAACAAGGCCACCGGCCCCCTGTTCCAGATCGTCACCACGCCGCAGCAGATGGTCGATCTGGGGGAAGAACGGCTGCGCGGCTACATCAAGACCATCGGCCTGTTCAACACCAAGGCCAAGAACGTCATCAAGCTGTCGGAAATCCTGGTCCGGGATTACGGCGGCGAGGTGCCCCGCGACCGCGAGGCGCTGGAAACGCTGCCCGGCGTCGGGCGCAAGACCGCCAACGTGGTGCTCAACGTCGCCTTCGGCGAGGAAACCATCGCGGTGGACACCCACATCTTCCGCGTCGGCAACCGCACCGGCCTCGCCCCCGGCAAGACGCCCGACGCGGTGGAGGCGAAGCTGCTGAAGGTGGTTCCCAAGACCTATCGCCGGCACGCCCACCACTGGCTGATCCTGCATGGCCGCTACGTCTGCAAGGCCCGCAAGCCCGACTGCCTCGTCTGCCCGGTCAGCGACCTGTGCGGCTTCAAGGACAAGGTCCTTCCGGCGGCGGTGTGAAGCGCGCGGCGCGATGTTTCCCGTGAAACGCCTGCAATCCCTGGAAACGAAAAGCCCGGCGGGATCTTGATCCACGCCGGGCTTGATCGCGAAAGTGCGTTTAACGGCGTTTAACCGCCGTTGGCCTTTCAGCCGTCGACCACGATGGGGTCCAGCGCCGCCGGGGCGGATTCCACCGGGGCGGCGGGTGCCGTGGCGGGCTTGGGCGTGGGGTTGTACTTGCCGATGTCGCCGTTCAGCAGGGCGCCGGCCTCCACCGTCAGTTCGCCATACTTGATCGAGCCGTGGATGCTGCCGGTGGACCGCACGGTCAGACGGCCGCGCACCACGATGTCGCCCTCGAACCGGCCGCCGATGTCGGCCTCGTCGATCTCGACGGCGCCCTTGAACAGGCCGGTTTCGGTGATCTCGATGGAACGGCCCTCGCGCAGCTTGGCCTCCACCGTGCCCTCGACGACCAGCACGTCGCAGGACCCGATCTCGCCGTTCAGGGAGATGTCGCGCCCGACGATCAGGCGGCGCTGGTCGCTGGCCAGCGAAGCGGCGGACACCGGGGCAACCGGGGCAGGGGCTGCGGCGGGCGCCGGAGCCGGGGTACCGTATCCCTCGGGACGGCGCGGCGCGGTCCCCGGCAGATCGACGGTGCGGCGCGGAATGTCGGTCGGCTTGTAGCTCGAACCGGGGATCGGGGCGCCGGCCGGCGGCTTCGGGGTGCTCGTGTTCATCTCGGTTCCCTTGGAGGAAAGCGGCTCGGGTTGCGGCGTGCGGGGGGCCGGGGAGGAGCCTGCCGGGTCGGCGGGCGGCTTCGTCGCAGCAGGATTCGTCAGGGAGGCGAGCGGCGAAACCGCCGCCGCGGGTTCGGCGGCGTCCGCCTGCGGTGCGGCAAGGTCGGCGCTTTGGGTCTTCGGCGCACCGACGGGCGGATTCTTTCGTCCGAACAGCATGAACGTTGATCCCCAGGTCAGTCAGGTCGTTGAAGTCGGGTCATCGATGGGAGGCGTCGCATGACCGGGCCCGATCGACAGCAGCCAAAAGACCACCAGCCAAAAGACTACCCCGCCGGGGTAACACGGTCATCCGGCCGGCCGCAAGTGGGCTTTCGTGGACGGGAAGGGCCGTGCCGCACAGCGGTCCGTCACGGTCCTTCCCGGCGGGAAAGGCCCGTCATGGAATGGTAGACATGGACCATGAAGGCGCTCGCGATCACCGGCACCAGGAGATTGACGAAAGGAATGGTCGAAAGAAAGGCAATTACGATACCAGCCAAAAATGGTTTCAACGGCTTGGAACGCCGCAGAAACCCCGCCTCGTTCCGTCCCATCCGCCGGATCGCCACCATCTCGAAGTACTCGCGTCCCAGAAGATAGCCGTTCGCGGTGTAGAAGATCAGCAGGTTCAACCCCGGTACCATCAGATACAGGGGAAGGGCGAGCAGATTGACCAGAAGGACGATTGCGAAAAAGCGCAATGCAGTCAGCAGTTCTTCCCCAAGGCCGGTCTGGCGGGCCGGCGGCAACTGCGGATAGTGGCGTCGCTCCACCGCCCGCACCACCTCGTCCAGGAAGAAGCTGGATACCATGCCGACCGTGGCGGGGAACAGCACCCAGGCCAGCAGCAGGACAGCCAACCCGCCCAGCACGTCCAGAACCCCGTCCACCCAGGCATATCCGGTCAGCACCGTGTGGAACAGCGCCCACCACACGCCGCCGGCCAGCAGGGCGAAAGCCACGATGGCGGACAGCACGCCGATCCACACGACGCGGCGGGAGGCCGGGTCGGAAAGCTGTCCGATGGCGAGAATCAGCGCGCGGATCATCCGGACTCCCTTGCGATAGGGCCAGTGCGGCCAGGCGACGCTTATCTACGACGGCACGCCCCTTCGTTCCAGTGGTCTTGCCCAGGAGCCTTGCGCCGCTCTTGAGAAGTGAGGAAGGGCCGCTATACTCGCGCCCGGTTTTCCTCCACAGCCCAGACACTGTTTTTTATTCAAGGAGTGCCCATGGCCCTGGCCGAATTCGACGTTACCGGCATCGGCAACGCCATCGTCGACGTGATCGCCCATGCCGACGACGCCTTCCTCGCCGCCAACGGCATCGAGAAGGGGGCCATGACGCTGATCGACGCCGCCCGCGCGGAGGAGCTGTACGGCCGCATGGGTCCGGGCATCGAGGTGTCGGGCGGTTCCGCCGGCAACACCATGGCGGGCATTGCCTCGCTGGGCGGCAAGGGCGCCTATATCGGCAAGGTTCACGGCGACCAGCTCGGCCAGGTCTTCCGCCACGACATCCGCGCCGCGGGCGTGCATTTCGAGACGGCGGCGGGCCATGGCGGCGCCCCGACCGCGCGCTGCCTGATCCTGGTGACGCCGGACGCCCAGCGCTCCATGAACACCTTCCTCGGCGCCTGCGTCGAACTTGGGCCGGAGGACATCGACGAGGCTCTGATCGCCAATTCCCAGGTCACCTATCTGGAAGGCTATCTGTGGGACCCGCCGCGCGCCAAGGAGGCCTTCCGCAAGGCGGCGTCCGTCGCCCACGGCGCCGGGCGCAAGGTGTCGCTCTCGCTGTCCGACAGCTTCTGCGTCCACCGCCACCACGCGGAGTTCGTGGAACTGGTGGAAGGCCATGTGGACATCCTGTTCGCCAACGAGCATGAGATCACCACCCTCTACAAGACCGACCGGTTCGAGGACGCGCTGGAGGCCGTGAAGCGGCTCGGCAAGACCGCCGCCCTGACGCGCAGCGAGAAGGGCGCCGTCATCGTCGCCGGCGGAGAGGTGGTGGAGGTTCCGGCATCCCCGGTCGCCCGCGTGGTGGACACCACGGGGGCCGGCGATCTCTACGCCGCCGGTTTCCTCTACGGCTTCACCCGGGGCCTGTCTCCGGCGGTGTGCGGGCGCATCGGCGCGCTGGCCGCGGCGGAGGTCATCGGCCATGTCGGCGCCCGTCCGGAAGTCGCGCTGGCCGATCTTCTGAAGGACGCGGGCGTTCCGGCCTGATTGCCGTTGACGACCTGTCGGGTATAAGCTGGCGGACCCCTCCGTCCGCCGGCCCTGCCCCCATGCAAGTTTATCTGCCGATCGCCGAGATGTCGGTCAACGCCCTGCTCGTGCTCGGCATGGGGGGGCTTGTCGGCTTTCTGTCCGGCATGTTCGGGGTGGGCGGCGGCTTTCTGATGACGCCGCTGCTGATCTTCATCGGCGTTCCGCCCGCGGTGGCGGTGGGCACCCAGGCCAACCAACTCGTCGCCGCCAGCGTCTCGGGGGTGCTGGCCCACTGGCGCCGCGGCAACGTGGACGTGAAGCTGGGCGTCGTCATGCTGATGGGCGGCATGGTGGGCACGGTGGTCGGCGTCTGGATTTTCTCCATGCTCCAGCGGGTCGGCCAGATCGACATTGCGATCACGCTGTCCTACGTCCTCTTCCTGGGCACCATCGGCATGATGATGATGGTGGAGGCCAGCCGCGCGCTGATCCGCCGCCGCACCCCCACCGCCAGGCGAGGCAAGCTGCACCGCCATATCTGGCTGCACGGCCTGCCGCTGAAGATGCGGTTCCACCGGTCGAAGCTCTACATCTCGGCCCTGCTGCCGGCGGGGATCGGGGCGGTCGGCGGGATGCTGGTGGCGATCATGGGCATCGGCGGCGGCTTCATGCTGGTGCCGGCGATGATCTATCTGCTGAACATGCCCACCGGGCTGGTGGCCGGCACCTCGCTGTTCCAGATCATCTTCACCACGGCCATGGCGACGCTGCTCCAGGCGGCCACCAACCAGACGGTGGACGTGATGCTGGCGCTGCTGCTGCTGATCGGCGGGGTGGTCGGCGCCCAGTTCGGCACCAAGGCCGGCGGCAGGCTGCGCGGCGAGCAGGCGCGCCTGCTGCTGGCCTCGCTGGTCGTCGCGGTGGCGCTGAAGCTCGCCTTCGATCTGGTGGTCGAGCCGAACGACGTCTACACCATCTCGTCGAGGCTGCCGTGAGCGGGATCGGGCGGCTGTGGTCCGTCCGGATCGCCGGGGGGGTGATGGGGTTTCTGGCCGGTGGTTTCCTGGCCGCCACGGTCTGGGCGCAGCAACTCGTCGCCGACCTGTCCAGCCATCTGATCGCCATCACCACCGGCTTCACCGGGACGGAGGTCGTGCTGTTCGGCACCACCGACGGGGCGGGCGACGTCGCCATCGTGGTGACCGGACCGCGCACCCCGGTCACGGTCCGCCGGAAGGAGCGCATCGCCGGCATCTGGATCAACGCCCGCAGCGTCCGGTTCGAGCAGGTTCCCGGTTATTACATGGTCGCAACGAACCGCCCGTTGGATCAGTTCGTTGGCCGTCCGGTGCTGGAACGCCAACAGATCGGCCTGCCAAACCTCCAGCTCGGCCCGCGGGAGCAGCTCGATCCGGAGCAGCTCGCCCTGTTCCGGGCCGCCCTGATCCGCAACAAGCAGCGGGCCGGTCTGTACGGAATTTCCCTGGGGCATGTGTCCTTTCTTGGCGAGCGGCTGTTCCGGACCAACATCTACTTCCCGGCCAATGTGCCGACGGGCTTGTACAACGTGGAAGCGCTGCTGATCCGCGATGGCGAGGTGGTCAGTGCCCAGACCACGCCATTGGTGGTGTCCAAGGTGGGCTTCAGCGCGGAAATCTACGACTTTGCGCGCAATCAGCCGATGTTCTACGGTGTTGCGGCGGTGATTGGAGCCATCGCCGCCGGCTGGCTGGCCGGCGCCATCTTCCGGAGGGTGTGACCCATGTCCGATCCGATTGCATCCGATCCGATTGCGACCGATTCGACCGCCTCCGATGCGGAATCCACGGCCAAGCCGCCGGTCCGCATCTTCCTGGTCGTGGTGGACGAGAGCCCGGAACTCCAGCTCGCGTTGCGCTATGCCTGCCTGCGCGCCCGCAAGTCGGGGGGCAAGGTGGCGCTGCTGTACGTCATCGAGCCGGGCGAGGTGCAGCAGTGGCTGGCCCTGGAAAACCTGATGCGCGAGGAGCAGCGCGCGGAGGCCGAACAGAAGCTGCAGAAGCTCGCCCGCGACGTGAACCGGCTGACCGGCGCCCTGCCGGCCCTGTACGTGCGCGAGGGCAATCGCCGCGACGAGGTGCTGGCCCTGATCGAGGAGGAGCCGAGCATCTCCATCCTCGTGCTGGCCGCGGGCACCGATCCGGAAGGGCCGGGGCCGCTGATCTCCTACTTCACCAACCGCGGCCTCGCGAAGCTGCGCATTCCGCTGACCATCGTGCCTGGCGGCCTCGGCATCGACGCGCTGGACGCGATCACGTAAGGCATCAGCGCCCGTAAAGGGCGGCGAGGCTGCGCTGGTCGATGTCGGACCGGTCGTCGGTCAGCACGGGATGGCCGTCCAGTTCCGCGGGCGCCAGGGACTCCAGGATGCGGGACGCCGCGTACGCCGCACCCGCCGGTGCCGTGCGCAGGCGTACGCTCAGATCCTCGAGCGTACGCTTCTCCTTCGTGGCGACCAGCAGATAATTCCCGCGCCCCGCGTCGGCCACGTACACCGACGGGAAGACCGCCCCCTGCGTCGCCGCCAGCGGACCGACCAGAGCGTCGCGGTCCATCGGGGAGGCGACGTTCATGACGAGCACGCCGCCCGGCGCCACCCGCCGCTCCACCGCCGCGAAGAACTCTTTCGTCGCCGTGAAGAAGGGGATCAGCGCGGTCGAATAGAGATCGACGATCACCACGTCGTGCTGCTCCTCCGACCGCTCGACATGGCGGCGGGCATCCTCCACGACGACGCGCACCTCCGGCCGCAGGCCGAACCGCTCGCGCGCCACGTCCACCACCGCGGGGTCCAGTTCCACCCCCAGGACGTCGGCGCCCGGCCAGACGTCGAGGATTTCCTTGGCCGCCGCCCCCCCGGCCAGCCCCAGAACCAGAACGCGCGTGCCGTTTCCCAGGGCCGGAACGGCGGCGAACAGGTCGTAGTAGAGGCCGGTCGGGCCGCCGTCCTTGCGCAGCCGCGACTGGGTGGCCCAGGCCACGTTCAGATGCAGGCGGATCTGCTCCGCATCCTCCTGCACCATGATGGTGTTGTGGGGGGTTTCGCGGTAGACGGCGAAGCCCTGACCCTCGCCATGGCTGGCGGCCCAGGCCACCGGAACCGCCAAGGCCGCGGCGACGGCCACTCGTTTCCCACCCGGAATGAACAGGCAGGCGAGCGCCGGCAGAACCGCCGCCAGGGCGTAGCCCGCCGACACCCCGACCTCCGGGATCGCGTAGAAGGAGGCGAAGAAGGTGCCGCCGATGCTGCCCAGCGTGCCGACCGCGTAGATCCGCCCCGCGGCGGCGGCGCCCGACAGGCTGCTCAGCCCCGCGCAGATGGGCGACACCATGGCCAGCGCGAAGGAGGGCACGCCCAGGATCAGCGCCGCCCCGACGACCGACCCCTCCACCGCGTTGAAGCGGCTCGCGGCGTCGGCCAGCATCGGCTTGCCCAGCCAGGGCGTCAGCGCCGCGGTGGCGACCCCCGCCAACAGGGCGGCGCGCAGCGCTGGCACCGCCTTCGGCCCGTCGCCGACTTGACCGCCGGTCCAATAGCCGGCGGCCATGAAGGTCATGACCACGCCGATGACGGCGCCCCACTGATAGACCGAATAGCCGAAATGTGGCGCCATCAGCCGGCTGCCCAGGATCTCCATCATCATCAGCGACCAGCCCGCGGAGAAGGCGGCGGCGGCCAGCGCGAAGGAGCGGAGGGACGGGGGAGAGGAATCAGAGCCGATCAAGATCGGCGACCGTGCGTTCGTTGACCAGATTGCCGGTGTTCAGCGTCGTCTTCGGCTCCAGCAGAAGCACCGAGCACTCTTCCGGTGCTACGGGCATGTGCTCGACGCCCTTCGGGACCACGATGAACTCGCCGGGATCGAGCCGGACCTCGCGGTCGCGGAACCGCATCGTCATCCAGCCCGCCACCACCAGGAACAACTCGTCCTCGTTCTCGTGATGGTGCCAGACGAACTCGCCCTTCAGCTTCACCAGCTTGACGTGGCAGTCGTTTACCTCGCCGGCAATCTTCGGACTCCAATGGTCCGAAAAGCGTCCGAAGGCGTCCGCCAGATTGACCTTATGCATCAGTCCTTCTGCTCTCCCTTCAGCCCATAGACCTCGATCGGGTCGTTCAGTCCCTTCACCGCGTGCCAGCCGACCGAGACGACGCGGCTGGAGCAGGCTTCCGCCACCTCGGCGGAGGTCAGGACGTTGCGGTCCAGGCGGCTGCACAGCCCCTCGATCCGGCTGACCAGATTGACCGCCGGGCCGATGACGGTGAAATCCAGCCGGTTGGCGGAGCCGATGTTGCCGTACATGACCTCCCCCATATGCAGCGCGATGCCGCAGCGCAGGGTCGGCTGGCCCCAGGCGGAGCGTTCGGCGTTGCGGGCGGCCATGTCGGTAAGCGCGTCCTCCGCCGCGTCCAGCGCCTTGGTGCAGGCGGCGGCGCCGGTGGGGTCGCCCTCCTCCTGCGGAAAGATGGCCAGCATGGCGTCGCCGATGAATTTCAGGATCTCGCCGCCGCGGGCCTCCACGGCGCCGCCCATGATCTCGAAATAGCCGTTCAGCAGGGCGATCAGCTCCTCCCGCGGCAGCCGGTCGGCCAGCGAGGTGAAACCGCGCAGGTCGCAGTACCAGAGCACCGCGCGGACGTTTGCGCCGGTGCCGCGCCGGATGTCGCCGGACAGGATGCGCGCGCCCGTCCGGTGGCCGACATAGGTATCCAGAACGGTCGTCGCCAGCCGCCGCAGCGCCAGCGTCTCCAGCACTGCGCCCAGCGCCGGCAGCACCGCGTCGACCAGCGCCAGATCGGTGGTGGAAAAGCCGCCGGGCCGGTCGGTGGTGAAGCTCAGCACGTTGCGCCGCCCTCCGGCGAACAGCACGGTCATGGCGACGTAATCGGTCGCCCCCTTCGCCCGCAACTCCGCGAAGACCGGATAGGGCCAGGGCGGCTCCATCTGCTCCAGCCGGTAGCGCAGGCCGTCGGCGCCGTCCTCGATCAGGGTGGCGAAGGGGCTGGTCAGATATTCGGTGCTGTTCTCCGTGCCGTGGGCGCGGGTGGAGATCTCCACATGCTCCGCGTTGCGGCGCCAGAAGAAGGCGATGGTGCGGATCTGCGGGTGCAGCAGGGGCAGGGCGCAGACGACGCGCAGCAGCGGCAGGCCGGACGCCATCAGCCGCCGGCAGAAGCGGTCCATCATCTGCTCGAAGCCGGGGGCATGGCGGCCTTCCAGCAGCAGCCATTCGACGACTTCCCGCGCGTCGTCGTCGGTCGAGGGGGCCGCCGGGGGGGCCGCGGGCGGTGCCATGCTCACGGATCGGTAACCATAAGGATGCGATGCTTGATCTGTCGGAGGATTCTGCCCAAGTTTCGCCTACGCCGCCAGTGTTGTTCGGCGCCGATGGAGGATATCACCATGTTCATTCAGACCGAGCAGACGCCCAACCCGGCGACTCTCAAGTTCCTGCCGGGGCGCGACGTGCTCGGACGCGGCACCGCGGACTTCCCCAACCGCGAGGCCGCCGCCGCTTCGCCGCTGGCCCAGCGGCTGTTCGAGATCGACGGGGTTCAGGGCGTGTTCCTGGGCGCCGATTTCGTGACCATCACCAAGGCCGGCGACAAGGAGTGGTTCCTGCTGAAGCCGTCGATCCTCGGCGTCATCATGGAGCATTTCACCGCCAACCGCCCGGTGCTGCTGGAGGAGACCGGCGATGGCCACGCCGCCAGCGACGACGACGATGAGATCGTCACCCAGATCAAGGAGCTGCTGGACACCCGCGTGCGCCCGGCGGTGGCCCAGGACGGCGGCGACATCACCTTCTACGGCTTCGAGGAAGGCGTGGTGTATCTGGAGATGAAGGGGGCCTGCTCCGGCTGCCCCAGCTCCACCGCCACGCTGAAGGCCGGCATCGAGAATATGCTGCGCCATTACATCCCCGAGGTGGTCGAGGTCCGCGCCGTCCGCTGACGGACGGCAACGGATGGGCGCGGCGCCAGTCGCCGCGCCTTCTATTCCGGAACGACGAACTGCATGCCGAGCCAGCGCCAGCGCCCGTCCGGGGCCGGCAGGGTGCAGTTGACGCGCGTGCGGCCCGGCGGGAAGGGGTCGCGGATGCGGACCTCCACCCGGTCCTCCGTCACGCGCTCCAGCGCCGTCCGGCCCTGGCCGGCGGCGAAGCAGGCCAGCCGCGACAGGTCGCCCACCCCGTCCGCCACGGTGAAGCCGAGCGACGGCGGGTTGACGGTCAGCAGCGGGTCGTCGGGCGTCAGGTCCGTCACCGGCAGGGGCAGCGCGTTGGCGGCCAGCCGGAAGCGGTCCACGCTGCCGAAACTCTCGTTCATCATGAAGCGGGGCAGGGCCGCGCGGTCGGCCTGCGGGTGCAGGACGCCGGACTGCTGGCCGAAGGCCGCGGTGAACCCCTGCTCCGTCACGATGGTCCGGACCGCCGACGACACCTCCCCCTGCGGGTAGGCGAACAGGGTGGGGCGCTGGCCCGTCTCCGCCTGCAACCGGTCGGCCATGCGGCGCAGCTCCGCCCTCACCTCGTCGGCGGGGCGGGAAACCAGCGATTGGATGGAGGCGCCCAGCCCGCCGATGGTGACCCCGGCGGCGGCGAGCTGCCGCACCTCCGCCCAGCTCATATGGGCGGGCGATCCGCGGTCGATGGCGTCGGTCGCCACGAACAGGGTGAAGGGAAGCCCCGCCGCCTTCAGGCGCGGCCACGCCTCGCGGAAGGCGGAACGGCTGGCTTCGTCGATGGTGATCGCCACCGTCCGGGCGGGCAGCGGCGCGCCGGTGCGCAGCGCCTCCAGGATGCGGGGCAGGGGCAGGACCTGATAGTCGCTGTCCTGAAGCTCGTCCAGATGGGCTTCGAACTGGTCGATCCGGATGCTGATGGAAGGGGTCTGGTCCTCGCCGAAACGGTCGTAGGCGAAGACGACGGCCGTGTTCCCCATGCCGTCCGCCTCGACGCCGGGGCTGCCCGCCAGGGCCTGGAAAGTCCAGGCGGCGGCCACGGCGAACAGGGCGGCGGCGCGGCGGAACGGCATGATGGCCTATCGTGGGTCGGGTGCGGATCGGGCGACCGGACGGGGGTCCGGGCTGCGCCACGGCTGGTGTGGCACAAGCACAGCACCGGGAACAAGTCCGCAACACATACCATACGTTTCGGGCATCGTCCGTGATGCAGCCTTGCAACAACCCCTGTGACATCCAGCCGCAGAGGCCCTGCGGCTCAGCCCATCATCAATCCTCCCAGGGCGGCATCGGTCAGCAGAGGGTAGCGCCCTTCGTCCGGCAATTGATAGTGCCACCATTCGCAGGCGTAATGCCGCCAGCCCGCCGCCGTCATGACCCCCAGCAGGGCGGCGCGGTTGCGCTGCTGTTCGGCGGTCAGGTCGGTGCGGCCATGGTGGGACCGGTCGGTCATCTCGTCGAAGCCGGTGCCCATGTCCAGCGGGCGCCCCGTCCCGTCGGCCAGCGTCAAGTCCACCGCGATCCCGCGGGAATGGGTGGAGCCGCCCGAAGGATCGGCGATGTAGGCCGGATCGGGCAGCGCCCGCCACAGCGCCCATTGCGCCTCGACCGGGCGGAAGGCATCGTACAGCCGCAGCCGGCAGCCGATGCCGCGCGCCAGCCGGATCGCAGCGCGCAGAGCCTCCGCCGCGTCGGGGTGCAGCAGGCAGAGCGGGTTCCGGTAGATGGGCACGCCGGTGATGTTGTCCGGCGTGGCGTAAAGCAGGTCGATGTCGACGTCGAAATCCGGCGGAGCGATGGGTATGAGCATGATCCATGCCGTCTGGGAAGGTCGGGGCTGTCTACCACGCTCTTGACCCAGGGCTGAAGTGCGGCTTTGAAGATGACGGATCTGACGAAGTGTGTGAGGCGATGAGAGTTCTGGGACTGGACACGGCGACCTCGGGCTGTTCCGCCGCGCTGTGGGACGATGGCCGCGTCACCGCGCGGCGGCGCGAGCCGATGGCCCGCGGGCAGGCGGAAGCGCTGGTGCCCCTGGCGCAGGCCGCGCTGGCGGAGGCGGGATGCGCCTTCGACGCGCTGGACCGCATTGCCGTGACCGTCGGGCCGGGCGCCTTCACCGGGCTGCGCATCGCGCTGGCCGCGGCGCGCGGCTTCGCCCTGGCCGCCGGGCTGCCGGTGGTCGGCGTCACCAGCTTCGACGCGATCGCCCACGGCCTGCCGGCGGCGGAGCGGGAAGGCCATGTGGTGCTGGTCGCCGTGGACTCCCGCCGCACCGAGCCGTTCCTGCAACTCTTCCATCCGGATCTGACGCCTCTTGGCGAGCCGGCGATGCTGGAACCCGCCGCGGTGCCGGGCTGGCTGGACGGGCTGCTGCCGGCCGATGGAGCCGGGGCCGGGCCGCTGCTGGTCGCCGGGGACGGGGCCGCTGCGCTGCGTCCGCTTCTGGAAGGCCGTGCCGGCACCCGTTTCGCCGCCGGGCCGGGCACGCCCGACGCCGCCGTCGTCGCGGCTCTGGGCGCGTCGCGGGAGGCCGGGCTGCCGGCCCAGCCCTTCTACCTGCGCCCGCCCGACGTCTCCCTGCCGCGGAAGACGGCATGACGGGCACCCGGTCCGGAACGTCCAGGCCCGTCCCCAGGCCCGTCCGCCTTCAAACCGCCGGCCTTGCCGACGTCCCGGTGATCGCGGCCTTGCAGCAGGGCTGCTTTCCGGAAGACCCCTGGAGCAGCGAGTCCATCGCCAGCCTGATCGGCCAGCCCGGCTTCTTTTCCGTGCTGGCCCTGCGGAATGGTGACGAGGGGGACGACCCGGTCGGCTTTCTCCTGGCACGGGTCGCGGCGGAGGATGGGGAAATCATCGCCGTCGGCGTCCGTGCGGACGCGTGTGGGCAGGGCATCGGGCGGCGGCTGGTCGCGGCGGCGCTGGAAGGAGCACGGGCGCAAGGTGCCACGGCGATGTTCCTGGAAGTTGCCGAAGACAACGCCGTGGCCCAGTCCCTATATAAATCTTATGGTTTTTTTCTCGTCGGTCGTCGTCCCGGATATTATCGCAGGACGGACGGAAGGGTTGCCGCCCTGGTGCTACGGTATTCGTACGCTGATGAATGAATATTAACCTTTTTGAATCAAAAGGCGGTGGACCCCCTCCGGTTCATCCGGATTTTCGGGCGTTACGGCAAGAATGGAGTGGCCCAGTTCGATCAAGGATCGGGGTACGTTCTCCAAGGGCTCGCCAGCGTTAAGCCGGACTTCAAGCGTCTGCCCCGCGGCCATGCGTTCCACCGACAACTTGGTCTTGACGAAGGTTAACGGGCATACCTCGCTGGTGATGTCCAAAAACAAATCCGGAGATTTTTTTTCGTACACTTCTTCCTCTTCAAGAGCAAAGGATGGATATTGCGCGCGGCCACAAACCTCTTTATATGGAGAGGAAACGCCAAGCCGCGGAGCAAGCTTACATGAGCAATGGGAACCCTTCCAACGCGCTGTTGTCTCTGACCACGGAGATCGTGGCGGCGCATGTCTCGAACAATACAGTCGCTCTCGGCGATCTTCCGACGCTGATTGAGCAGGTGTACAAGTCTCTCGCGAATGTCGGTACCGAGCCGGTTGTGACCGAGGAGCGTCCGCAGCCCGCGGTGCCCATCAAGAAGTCCGTCACTCCCGACTACATTGTGTGCCTGGAGGACGGCAAGAAGCTGAAAATGCTGAAGCGTCACCTGAAGACGGCCTACAACATGTCGCCGGAGGAATACCGCGACCGCTGGGGCCTGCCGGCGGATTACCCGATGGTCGCCCCGAACTACGCCCGCCAGCGCAGCTCGCTGGCCAAGCAGATCGGTCTCGGCACCCGTGCCCGCCGCGGTGCGGACTAAGGTTTACTGGGCTTGTGCGTTGGTGTCCGGCGGACCGTCGCCGTTCGGTCCGGTCCGCCCTGGAACCTTACCACCCGGATGTGATCTTTTCTTCTTTCCCGCGTGATTTTTACTTCTCCGCCGTGCCGCCGACCCCCGTTCGCCGGGGCCGGTCCTCTGGGCATGTCCGGACAGGTTTGTCACGTCGCGGTTGACCGGCAACCGGCCATTCGTGTTATCCCTGTTCGGTGCTCGACCGGGCTCCGGATGGAGAACCGGCGGGTGCCGCGACCCGAACAACGCCAGCGAAGCGTCGAGTATGGCTGATACAGGCACGGACCAGGGCAGTTCTTCGGATCTGCGCATGGGCTCCCTCGAAGTGCGGCTGGCCGAAAGCGCCGCCGAGATCGACTGGGCGCAGGCACTGCGCTACCGCGTCTTCTACGAGGAGATGTCGGCGGTGCCGTCGCCGGACATGGCCGCGCGCCGTCGTGACTTCGACGATTTCGACGCGATCTGCGACCATCTTCTGGTCATCGACCACGCCCGCGGCGACGGGCCGGAATCCGTGGTCGGCACCTACCGGCTGATCCGCCGTTCGGCGGCGGCGAAGGCCGGGCGGTTCTATTCCAGCGACGAATACGACATCGGACGGCTGGTCAGCTATCCGGGGGAGATCCTGGAATTGGGGCGGTCCTGCGTGGACGCGGCCTACCGCACGCGCGGCAGCAGCATGCAGCTCCTGTGGCGCGGCATCGCGGCCTATGTCTTCCACCACGACATCGCGGTGATGTTCGGCTGCGCCAGCCTGCCGGGCACCGACCCGGTGGCGCTAGCCGAGCCGCTCGCCTATCTCCATCACTTCCATCTGGCCCCGGAGGAGCTTCGCCCCGTGGCGCTGCCGGAACGCTGCGTCGGCATGGATCTAATGCCCCGCGACCGGATCGACCCGAAACGCGCGCTGACCGTCCTGCCGCCGCTGATCAAGGGCTATCTGCGGCTGGGCGGCTTCATCGGCGACGGCGCGGTGATCGACCACCAGTTCAACACCACCGACGTCTCGATCGTGGTGAAGACGGATCTGATCACCAACAAGTATTCCAAGCATTACGAGCGGCGCAGCCGCGATGCCCAGATCGCGTGATCACCGGTCGCGTGATTTCAGATCGCATGAAGGGGCGGGCGCACCGCGGGAGGCGGGCAGCATGACGGCGGTGGATGCAACCGGGGCGCGCGCTGTGGGATCGCCGGTGCGCGGGGCTCTGCGTCTGGGGCTGTATCTGCTGTGGACGCTGCTGCTGATTCCGGTGCAGGGGCTGGCGGTCGTCCTGCGCTCGCCGCTGCGTTACCGGATACCGCTGGTCTACCACCGCGTCTGCGCCGCCATCCTGGGCATCGGCATCGTGGTGCGCGGCAAGTGCGCCGCGGACGGGCCGGTGATGTTCGTCTCCAACCATTCCTCCTACCTCGACATCACGGTGCTGGGGTCGGTCATTCCCGCTTCCTTCGTGGCGAAGAGCGAGGTGGCCGGCTGGCCCTTCTTCGGGGCGCTGGCGAAACTCCAGCAGACCGTCTTCGTGGAGCGCAAGGCCCGCGCCGGGGTGGAGAAGCAGCGGGACGAACTGGGCGCCCGGCTGGACGCCGGCGACAGCCTGATCCTGTTCCCCGAAGGCACCTCCAGCGACGGCAACCGCACGCTGCCCTTCAAGACGGCGCTGTTTGCGGTGGCCGCCCGGCGCATCGGGGACCGGCCGCTGACCGTGCAGCCTGTCAGCATCGCGCCGACGCGGCTGGACGGCATCCCGATGGGGATCGCCTTCCGGCCCTATTACGCCTGGTACGGCGACATGGATCTGGCGCCGCATCTGTGGACCGTCTTCACGCTGGGTCGCATGACGGTGGAGGTGGAGTTCCATCCCCCCGTGACCATCGACGGTTTCTCCAGCCGCAAGGCGCTGGCCGACCATTGCCAGCGCGCCGTCGCGCAGGGCGTGGAACGCGCGGTGTCCGGAAAGTCGCTTCCCCCGCGCGCGCCGTGACGGGAATTTTCCACACCGTGAAATGGAAAGACCGGATGCGGGCACGATTGACTCGTTTTCCCGCACTCGTGCTACCATATCGGCGGGAAGCGATGCCGCGATGCGGTGGGTCGCGCGCCGGATTGCGCCGCTCGGACCGGTGCCGTCCTTGCGCGCCTTTTTGTATTGGGCGCGTCTCTTTGTGTTGGTCAAGATCGCGGTTGGTCCGGATCGTTCAGTGCTGTGGAAGGGATCGTTGAGTAAGAAGCTCTTCATCAAGACCTGGGGCTGCCAGATGAATGTCTACGACTCCGCCCGCATGGCGGATGTCCTGGCACCCCTGGGTTACCGGCCGGTGGACGAGCCGGACGGCGCCGACATGGTGATCCTCAACACCTGCCACATCCGCGAAAAGGCGTCCGAGAAGGTGTTCTCGGAGCTGGGGCGGCTGCGCCAGCTCAAGGACGTCAAGGCGGCGGCGGGCGACGGCCGGATGATCGTCGCCGTGGCCGGCTGCGTCGCCCAGGCCGAGGGCGAGGAGATCGTGGCCCGCGCCCCCTATGTGGACATGGTGTTCGGGCCGCAGACCTATCACACCCTGCCGGAGATGGTGGCGAAGGCCAGCCGCAAGGTGGGCAGCGTGCTGAACACCGACTTCCCCGTGGAGTCCAAGTTCGACTTCCTGCCGGACGAGAGCGCCGGGCAGGGCGTCTCCGCCTTCCTGGCGGTGCAGGAGGGCTGCGACAAGTTCTGCACCTTCTGCGTGGTGCCCTATACCCGCGGCGCCGAGTTCTCGCGGCCCGGCGTCCAGATCCTGGCGGAAGCCCGGCGCCTCGTCGCCGGCGGCACGCGGGAGATCAACCTGCTGGGCCAGAACGTCAACGCCTGGCACGGCGAGGGGACGGACGGCGCCACCTGGGGTCTTGGCCGGCTGGTCCGCGAACTGGCCGACATCGACGGGCTGGAGCGCATCCGCTACACCACCTCGCACCCGCGCGACATGGAGGACGACCTCATCCGCGCCCATGCCGAGGTGCCGCAGCTCATGCCCTACCTGCATCTCCCGGTGCAGGCGGGCTCCGACCGCGTGCTGGCGGCGATGAACCGCAAGCATACGGCGGACGACTACCGCCGCATCGTCGACCGGCTGCGCGCCGCCAAGCCGGATCTGGCGCTGTCGGGCGATTTCATCGTCGGCTTCCCCGGTGAAAGCGACGCGGACTTCGCGGAGACGCTGCGCCTCGTCACCGACGTCGGCTATGCCCAGGCCTATTCCTTCAAATACAGCCCGCGCCCCGGCACCCCGGCGGCGCTGGAGCACAGCCAGGTGCCGGAGGACGTGAAGGACGCCCGTCTGGCCGCGCTCCAGCAGTTGCTGAACGCGCAGCAGCAGGCCTTCAACCAGGGCTTCGTCGGGCGCACCGTGCCGGTCCTGTTCGACCGGGCGGGCAAGCGCGCCGGCCAGCTTCTGGGCAAGAGCCCCTATCTGCAATCGGTGCACGCCGACGCCAACGAGCGGCTTCTGGGCCACATCGTGGAGGTCCGCATCGACGCCGCCCATCCGAACAGTCTGGCCGGCAGCGTGGCGACCGGCGAATACCGCAGTTCCGCCACCGGCACGCAACCCGTGGAGGCGACCGTTTGAACGGCTTGCCCGATCAACGTCCCGATCAGCGGATCGACCTGAAGTTCGACGACAACCGGCTTCTGCCGATGCTGTACGGGGAGCATGACCGCCACCTCGCCCGCATCGAGAACCAGTTGGGCGTTTCCCTGATTTCCCGGGGCAACGCGCTGACCATCGCCGGTCCGGCGGAGTCGACGGAATCCGCCCGTTCGGCCATCGATGCCCTCTACGAGCGCCTGAAGCGCGGCATGACCGTCGGCACCGGAGAGGTGGACGCCGCCGTCCGCATGGCGACCGGCGTGGGCGGGGCGGTGCGCGACCAGAATCTGGCGACTCTCAGCCGGGGCGAGGTCGCCGTGCGCACCCGCCGCAAGGGCGCCATCACCCCGCGTTCGCCCATGCAGGCGGCCTATCTCCAGGCGCTGGCGGAAAGCGAGATGGTCTTCGGGCTCGGCCCCGCCGGCACCGGCAAGACCTACCTCGCCGTGGCGCAGGCGGTGGCGCTGCTGACCACCGGCCAGGTGGACCGCATCATCCTGTCGCGTCCCGCCGTGGAAGCGGGGGAGCGGCTGGGCTTCCTGCCCGGCGACCTGAAGGAGAAGGTGGACCCCTATCTGCGCCCGCTCTACGACGCGCTGCACGACATGCTGCCGGCGGAGCAGGTGAAGAAGCGGCTGGAGTCCGGCGAGATCGAGATCGCGCCGCTGGCCTTCATGCGCGGGCGCACGCTCGCCAACGCCTTCGTCATCCTGGACGAGGCGCAGAACACCACGCCCATGCAGATGAAGATGTTCCTCACCCGCCTGGGCGAGGGGGGCCGCATGGCGGTCACCGGCGACATCTCCCAGACCGACCTGCCGGCCGGCACGAAATCCGGCCTGCGCGAGGCGCTGGACATCCTGGACGGCGTGGACGGCATCCGCTTCGTCCATTTCACCGACGCCGACGTGGTGCGCCATCCGCTGGTCGCCCGCATCATCCGCGCCTATGACCGGGCCGAAAACAACCTTACCGAGAACAACCGGGCCGAAGGCCAGCGCAAACCCGCCCCCCGGCGGGCCGCTCCGGACGGGGAGGGGACACCGTGATGGCCGTTGATGTTGCCGTTTCACGTGAAGCGGGCGATTGGGCGGAGAACGCCGAATGGCTGTGCGAACGCGCGGCGCTGGCCGCGCTCGCCGTCACCTACGACGCGGAGGAAGGCCCGGCGGAACTGTCCGTCGTGCTGGCCGACGACGCGCTGGTGCACCGGCTGAACCGCGAATACCGCGGCAAGGACAAGCCGACCAACGTCCTGTCCTTCGCCCTGACCGAAGCGGAGGAGCCCGAACTGGGCGAGGACGCGCCGGTCATGCTGGGCGACGTGATCCTGGCCTGGGAAACCGTCGCCCGTGAAGCCGCCGAACAGGGAAAAACCCCTTCGGACCATATGACCCACCTTGTGGTGCATGGCGTTCTGCATCTGCTCGGGTATGATCACGAGACGGATGACGAGGCCGAGGAGATGGAGCAGCTCGAAACCGACGTGCTCGCGACCCTCGGCATCGCCGATCCGTACGCCGCCACGCGCTCTCCGCCCGGAGAGCCGAACCTGGACGAACAACCGCCGGACCGATGAGCGAAATTTCCGACAGTCGATCGCCCCGTGAAGACGGGGCTGAAGATCAACAATCCTTGGGCCACCTGTTCCGCGGGTGGATGAGGACCGTCCTTGGGGGGCGCGACGACGCCACCCTGCGCGCCACGATCGAAGAACTGATCGAGGAGCAGGACAACGGCGAAGGATCGCTGGGAGCGGGCGAGCGTGCCCTGCTCGCCAACATCCTGAAGCTCCGCGACCGCACCGTCGACGACGTGATGGTGCCCCGCGCGGACATCGTGGCGGTCGATGTGGACACGCCGTTCCCCGCCCTGGTCCAGCGCATGGCGGAGGAAGCCCATTCCCGCCTGCCGGTTTACCGTGAAACGCTCGACGACGTCGTCGGCATGGTCCACATCAAGGACGTGCTGGTAGCGATGGCCAGCCGGAAGCCGGTCGAGCTGAAGGACATCCTGCGTGACCTGAGCATCGTCGCGCCCAGCATGCCGGTGGTGGACCTGCTGGTGCAGATGCGCCAGAAACGCCAGCACATGGCGCTGGTGGTTGACGAATTCGGCGGCATCGACGGCCTCGTTACCATCGAGGATCTGGTGGAGGAGATCGTCGGCGAGATCGAGGACGAGCACGACGAGGAGGCGACCCCACATTTCGTGGAACGCCCCGACGGCTCCATCATCGCCGACGCCCGCGTCTCCATCGAGGATTTCGAGGATCGCGTCGGCGCCTTCCTGACCGAGGAGGAGCGTGAGGACATCGACACGCTCGGCGGCCTTGTCGTGTCGCTGGCCGGGCGGGTGCCGGGCCGCGGGGAGATTTTGACCCATCCCTCCGGCCTGGAGTTCGAGATCGTCGAGGCCGACCCCCGCCGCATCAAGCGTCTGCGCGTGCGCAACGCCACCGCCGACAATTCCGCCCTGGTAGAGGCGGGGTAACGCCCCGCAGGTTTTTTTCACCACGAAGACACGAAGAACACAAAGACGGCACAAGGAGGCTCTACCGCAGTCGCTCAATTAAGGGCGAGGCGGGGCCTTCTTTGTGAAGTTCTTTGTGCCTTCGTGTCTTCGTGGTGATTCCATTTCCTGCCCGGTACGATCGCCATTGCAGCCGCATCCGGAGTTCCGATTCTTGGCCGCCATCGACACCATGACTACCCCGGCCCGGCTGGGCCGCTTGTCCGCGCGTCTGGCGGGGCTGACCGGCTGGCGGCGGCTGGCGGCGGCGGCGGGATTCGGTGGGCTGGCAACGCTCGCCCTGCCGCCGGCCTGTGCGGTGCCGCTGCTGCTGATCGCCTTTCCGGGACTGCTCTGGCTGCTCGACGGGGCGCGGACGAAGCGGCAGGCTTTCGCGGTGGGTTGGTTCTTCGGCTTCGCTCATCACCTGCTGGGCCTCTACTGGATCAGCGCGGCGCTGTTCACCGACATCGAACGGTTCTGGTGGGCGTTGCCGCTGTCGGCGGCGGGGTTGCCGATCCTGCTGGCGATGTTCACCGGATGCGCCACGCTGCTGGTCTGGATGCTGCGGGCGAGGGGACTGGGGAAGGTGGTGCTGTTCGCCGCCTCCTGGGCGCTGTTCGAATGGCTGCGCGGCCATCTCTTCACCGGCTTCCCGTGGAACCTCATCGGCTATGGCTGGACGGGCGTCCTCCCGGTGCTGCAAAGCGTCTCGCTGATCGGCATTTACGGCCTCAGCCTGCTGACCGTGCTGGTGGCGTCGCTGCCGGCGGGGCTGGCCGATCCGGTGGTGCCGCGCCGCCGCGCCTGGGGCGCGCTGGCCGCCGGGCTGGCGCTGTTCGCGGCGCTGGGCGCCTGGGGCGGGATGCGGCTGGCCGGGGCGTCGGACGCGGCGGTGCCCGGCGTGCGGCTGCGGCTGGTCCAGCCGGCCATCGACCAGCGGTTGAAATGGGCGCCGGGCGCGCGGGTGCGGAACGTCCAGCAGCAGATGGAGCTTTCCGCCGCGCCATCGGATGAACCCATCACGCATGTGATCTGGGCGGAAACCGCCGTGCCCCTCTTCCTGGACCAGGACGCCCGCCTGCGCCAGGCGCTGGGGTCGGTCACTCCGTCCGGCGGGCTGCTGATCACCGGCGTTCCGCGGATGGCGCCGGGGCCGGACGGGGAGCCGCTCTACTACAACAGCCTGGCGGCGGTCGACGGCAGCGGCGCGGTGACGGGCCGCTTCGACAAGTTCCACCTCGTGCCCTTCGGCGAATACATGCCGCTGCGCCAATGGCTGCCGGTCGGGGCCATCGCCGGCAACGGAGCGGAGTTTTCCGCCGGTCCGGGACCGGTGTCTCTGGATCTCAAGGGCTTGCCGCCGGTCAGCCCGCTGATCTGCTACGAGGTGATCTTTCCCGGCGCCGTGGTGCCCGGCGCGGGTGCCGCCGAACGGCCGCGCTGGATGCTGAATCTGACCAACGACGCCTGGTACGGCAACACCGCCGGCCCGCACCAGCATTTCGCCATCGCCCTGACCCGCGCGGTGGAGGAGGGGATGCCGCTGGTCCGCGTCGCCAACACCGGCATTTCCGGCGTGGTGGACTCCCATGGCCGCGTCACAGCCATGCTTCCGCTTGGACACAGGGGTGCGGTCGACGCGGTCTTGCCGGAGGCGCTGCCCAACCCCACACTGTACGGACGGGTGGGTGACAGCGCGTTCGGGTTGCTTCTTTTAACCTGTTTCGTGGTGGGCCTGCGCACCCGATATCGCAGATAGCGTAACCGAGACTCTTTTTTCAATCACGCGCATCGGGAGCGCTCGGGCGCCCTTGACTGCATACATGGATATGCCGTATCAAGGTTGCACAACTGTTTCAGGGAATTAGAGCAATGCCAGCAACAGCAGCGCGGGGCCGCCGGGCCACTGCCGGTCGCCCCAAGACGGGGAAACCGAACCCGATCGACGTTCACGTCGGCTCCCGCGTCCGGTTGCGCCGGACACTTCTCGGAATGAGCCAGGAGAAGCTGGGCGAGGCCATCGGCCTGACGTTCCAGCAGGTGCAGAAGTACGAACGCGGCGCCAACCGCATCGGCGCGTCCCGCCTGTTCGACCTCAGCCGCGTCCTGGACGTGCCGGTGTCCTTCTTCTTCGACGACATGCCGGCGGAGGCCGCCGCGGCCCCGGTTGACGACGACGATGTGGGCGGCGGCATCGAGGAGCGTTCGGGCGGCTACGAGCCGGACCCGATGGCCAAGCGCGAGACGCTGGAGCTGGTGCGCGCCTACTACCGCATCAACGACCCGTCGGTGCGCAAGCGTCTGTTCGAACTGACCAAGGCCGTCGCCAATTCCGGCATGGCCGAAGCCGCTGAGTAAGCGGTCCAGGTTGAGCGAGCCGAACAACCGGAAGCAATCCGGACGGCAGGAAGATCGGGGAACGTGGCCGTCCGGCCCGTTCCCCGATGTTTTTATCCAAGGTGAATTTCCGCACGGCTCCTCCAACCTCGGGGACGCCGCTTGACCTGGAACGCAAACCTTGTCACATACGGCAAATGACTGGCTTTCCGTGGGTGCTGCGCCGGTCTTCCTAAATACTTTTGTGAAATAGCCCCCCGCCCATTGCCGAGGTTCGCCGTGGCCAAGCTCAACTACGTGTTCACCAGCGAGTCCGTGTCCGAAGGCCATCCGGACAAGGTGTGCGACCGCATCTCCGACGCGATCGTCGATCTGTACCTGTCGCACGACCCCTACGCCCGCGTGGC